>JAZSLM010000016.1:0-27154 GCA_045535375.1 Eubacteriales bacterium | reverse complement strand
ACTTCAGCAGCAGCGCCGTTATCAACAGCTGTCTTCCAGCTTTCCGGAACTTCTACCTTAACCAGAGCATCTACACCAGCGTCGATAGCCTTGTAGTTGTTATTAACAACTTCTTCACCCTTCTTGCTGTAGGACTTCTTAGCCATGTACTTCATGTAATCTACAGCCTCGGCGATAGGCATAATGTTTGCAAGAGCAAAGAATGCAGACTGGAGAATGGTGTTGGTGCGCTTGCCCATACCGATCTCACGAGCCTTGTCTATAGCGTTAACGGTGTAGAAGTTTACGTTGTTCTTTGCGATGTACTGCTTAACTGCTGCGGGGAGCTGAGCATCGAGCTCGTCAACTGTCCAGTTGCAGTCGAGAAGGAATGTGCCACCGGGCTTAACGTCCTGAACCATGTCATACTTAGCGAGGTAGGACTTGTTGTGGCAAGCAACGAAGTCTGCCTTGTTGATATAGTAGGGGCTCTTGATGGGGCTGTCGCCGAAGCGGAGGTGGGAAATTGTGATACCCGAGGTCTTCTTGGAGTCATACTGGAAGTAAGCCTGGATATCCTTGTCGGTGTGGTCACCGATGATCTTGATGGAGTTCTTGTTTGCACCAACGGTACCGTCGCCGCCGAGACCCCAGAACTTACAAGCAACGGTGCCTGCAGCAGCGGTGTCGGGACAAGCTGTCTCTGCGAGAGAGAGACCGGTAACGTCGTCTACGATGCCGAGAGTGAAGCCGTTCTTGGGAGCGGCTGCAGCGAGGTTCTCGAAGCAAGCGAAGATGGATGCGGGAGTGGTATCCTTGGAGCCGAGACCGTAACGTCCGCCAACGACCTTGATATCCTTGCCTGCGTTTGCGAGGGAAGCAACAACGTCGAGGTAGAGAGGCTCGCCGAGGGAGCCGGGCTCCTTGGTACGGTCGAGAACTGCGATGGACTTAACGGTTGCGGGAATAGCCTCGAGAAGCTTGTCAGCTCTCCAAGGTCTGTAAAGACGAACCTTGATAAGACCAACCTTTGCGCCGTTTGCGTTGAGGTAGTCGATAACTTCCTCTGCAACGTCACATACGGAACCCATAGCAACGATCACGCGGTCAGCATCGGGAGCGCCGTAGTAGTTGAAGAGCTTGTAATCGGTGCCGAGCTTCGCGTTGACCTTGTCCATGTATTCCTCAACGATTGCGGGGAATGCATCGTAGTAGGGGTTGCAAGCCTCACGGTGCTGGAAGAAGATATCGCCGTTTTCTGCGGAACCGCGGAGAACGGGATGCTCGGGGTTGAGAGCTCTGGAGCGGAATGCCTTAACGGAATCCCAGTCGACCATTTCCTTGAGGTCCTCGATCTCCCAAGCCTCGATCTTCTGGATCTCGTGCGAGGTACGGAAGCCGTCGAAGAAGTTAAGTACGGGAACACGGCCCTTGATGGATGCAAGGTGAGCAACTGCGCCGAGGTCCATGATCTCCTGCTGGTTGGTTTCAGCCATCATAGCGTAACCGGTCTGACGGCAAGCATAAATGTCGGAGTGGTCGCCGAAGATGTTAAGAGCGTGGGAAGCTACGCAACGAGCCGAAACGTGGATAACGCCGGGAAGAAGCTCGCCCGCGATCTTGTACATATTGGGGATCATCAGGAGAAGTCCCTGAGATGCTGTGTAAGTAGTGGTGAGTGCGCCGGATGCGAGAGAACCGTGAACAGCACCTGCCGCGCCTGCCTCGGACTGCATCTCGATAACGCTTACGCGCTCGCCGAAGATGTTGCGTGCGGGCTTACCGAGAAGGTTCTTGTCGGTAGCGGACCATGCGTCGGTGGTCTCCGCCATGGGCGAAGAGGGAGTGATGGGGTAGATTGCGGCAACCTCGGTGAACGCGTACGAAACGTGCGCAGCAGCGGTGTTACCGTCCATGGAAATCTTTGTACGTTTGATAGCCATGTGTGTTTGTCCTCCGTTTTATTTTGAAATTTTATTATTTTTGCGTGACAATAGAGGGTCATTCTTTGGACCCACTATATCATATCACTTTTTGGCCCAAAAGTAAAGGTCTTTTTGTAAATTTGTATTCATATTCAAAAAAAAAGTTGCTTTTTCTACATATTAATGGTATAATTGTATATAATAATATTTTAATCGGAGGTACCATTATGACCGAACCCAAACAGAGAAAAGATATGAACACGGAATTTATGTGGGATTTTTCACACATTTTTGCAACCAAAGCCGATTGGGAAGCCGCGCTCGTTGACGCCGAAAAGGCTATCGAGGTTGCCGCGTCCTACAAGGGCAAACTGACCGCATCCGCTGAGGCTCTTGCCGACGGCCTTGACGCCATTTACGGCGTTGCCGAGAAATTCGAAAAGGCATACAGCTACGCATTTCTTCACAAGGAAGCCGACAACTCGGATCCCGAATATCAGGATATGTCCGCGCGCGCGATGAGCCTTTACGTCAAGTTCAGCACCGCAGTCTCTTACTCCGAGCCCGAAATGCTCTCGGCAGGCAAGGAAACGCTTCTTTCCTTCCTCGATTCCTGCCCCAGACTTGAAAAATACCGCTTTACTATAAACGACCTCATCCGCTCCGCCGAGCACGTGCTTGACGAAAAGAGCGAGGCTCTTCTTGCCGGAATGAGCGAGGGCGCAAGCTCGCCCGGCGAGGCTTACGATATGCTGACCGGCGTTGATATGGAATTTCCGAACGTAATCGGCGAGGACGGCAAGGAGCTTCCTCTGACCGGCGGTAACTTCGGCGTTTACCGCGAAAGCGAGTGCCGCGCTGTACGCGAAGACGCTTTTGAGAAGATGTTCGGCACCTACAAGAAGTTCATCAACACCATCGCGGCGACCTACGGCGGTTCTGTAAAATTTGACTGCTTCCGCGCAAAGGCTCGCGGCTACTCCTCGGCTCGCGAGGCGGCTCTCTCCTCGGGTAACGTTCCGCTTTCCGTTTACGATAACCTCATTGAAGAGATACACGCGGCTCTGCCCACAATGAAGAAGTACCTTGATCTCCGCGCAAAGGTCATGAAGAAGGATAAGGTCGATATGTTCGATCTTTACGTTCCTATGGTCGAGGGCGTTGCCGAAACTCTGCCCTACGAAAACGCCAAGGAGCTCGTAAAGGCTGCCTGTGCTCCCCTCGGCGAAAGATACGTCGCTCTCCTTGAAGAGGCTTACAACAACCATTGGATCGACGTTTACGAGAACAAGGGCAAGAGTACGGGCGCATTCTCGGCGGGTGTTTACGGCGTTCACCCCTACGTAATGCTCAACTACACCGACACCCTTGACGATGCCTTCACCCTCGCGCACGAGCTCGGACACGCAATGCACTCCTATTTCTCGAGCGAGGCGCAGGATTACGTCAATCACGACTACCGCATTATGGTCGCCGAGGTCGCTTCGACCGTAAACGAGGTGCTTCTGACCAAGTATCTCCTCAAGACCGAAACAGACGAAAAGAAGCGCGCGTATATCCTCAACCACTTCCTTGAGGGCTTCCGCACGACGGTTCTCCGCCAGACTCTCTTTGCCGAATTCGAGCGCGAGTCGCACGCTATGTGCGAGGCGGGCAAGCCCCTGACCGCGCAGTCGCTTTCCGCAGTTTACAAGGCTCTCATCTCGAAGTACTACGAAGGTGCCGAGATCAACGACATTATGCAGTACGAGTGGGCATACATCCCCCATTTCTACCGCGCGTTCTACGTTTATCAGTATTCGACCGGATTCTGCTCCGCCGTTGCCATCGCGGGCAAGATCGCGGAGGGCGGCGATCCCTCGAATTATCTCAAATTCCTCACCACCGGCGGCTCTGATTACCCGCTCGAGGAGCTCAAGATCGCAGGCGTAGACCTGACCAAGCCCGAAACCGTCCGCGACGCGATGAAGATCTTCGACGAGACGGTTGATGAGCTGGCGAAGCTGATTTAAGTGAAAAAGTGGCTAGTGGCGAAAAAAGTGACTAGTGGCTAGTGACAGAATAAAAGTGGCTAGTGACTAGTGGCTAGTGAAGGATAATTTCCTCGCTTTGCTCGGAAATTTTCCATTAAAATAGAAACGCACCGGATTTTATGCCTCATAAAATCCGGAGCGTTTTTATTATGTTGTAAAATTATAAGATGATCGAAATCTTATCAAAGCCGAACAAAATTATAGAAATAATTTTCGAACGCAGTGAGAAAATTTCTACCATTCACTAGTCACTAGTCACTAGCCACCAGTCACTTTTTTCTCCACTAGCCACTTTCAAAAGCCATCCTTCTTCCCTCTCATCCGCCTCCACAAAGTATGAAAAATCCCCGCGGGGAGGGCGGCGAGTGCCATTGAGAGTGAAAACCCGAGTTCGCTCGCGGTCAGGGGGACTGTTCGCAGTATCGAGCCGCCGACGTAGGTAAACATCAATTGGACGGCGGCGACCGAGCAGATTATCAGCACGAATGCCGCGTTTTTGCCGAGGCCCGAGAAGATATTGAGGCGGTCGCTTCTCGAATTGAAGCAATTAAAAAGTCCGAGGAAGACGAAAAAGGCGAAAAATCCCGTCAAAAAACGCACGTCGCCCGCGCTTTCGGCAAAACGCGCCGAAACTCGCTCGCTACACAGGAAATAAATCGACAGCGCGAGGCTGAAAAGTCCCAGAAAGGAGATCCTGCTTTTCATATATGGCGACAGTATCTCCTCGTCGCGGCGCTTCGGTTTTTCCTTCATAATTCTCTCGTGCGCCGCCTCGCCCGCGAACGCAAGTCCGCCGAGGGTGTCCATTATGATGTTCAGCCACAGCATCTGCACCACCGTCACGGGGCGGTCGATGCCGATAAAGGGTCCCGCCATCGAGATTCCGACTGCGGAAAGATTGACAGTCAGCTGTAGGCAGATGAATTTTTTGATGCTTTTGAAGATATTTCTGCCATATAGCACGGCGTTTGCGATGCCGTCGAGGTCATTTGAAAGGATCACGACGTCGCCCGCGTCCTTCGCCACGGCATTTCCGCTTCCCATTGCGAATCCGACGTCGGCGGTGCGGAGTGCGGGGGCGTCGTTGATCCCGTCGCCCGTCATGCCCGTGACGCGCCCCGCACTTTGCGCGATCCGCACAAGTCGGCTCTTGTCGCTCGGCAAAGCACGGGCGACGGCTCCGAGGCGGGGCAGAATATCGCGCACTTCCCCGTCGCTCATCCGAGAAAGCTCGGCGGAATCGATCACGGCGTCGCAACTTCCCCCGAGGATCCCGCATTCGCGCGCGATAGCCTCCGCGGTCTCGCGCGAATCGCCCGTGACCATTACCACTTGAATTCCCGCGCCGCGCAGTCTTTTTACTGCCGCAGGCGCGCTTTTTCTTGCTCTGTCACGAAGAAGGACACCGCAAATTGGCGAAAGTCCGTCGGGTATCGCACCGTTTTTGGGGAGGTGGATCCCCTTTTTTACCGCAAAAAGGATGCCGCGTGCACCGTTTTGGCACTCCGATCCCATTTTTGACCGCAAAGTGTAGTTGTTTCCCAACAAATGGGGAAAAATGTAGTCGGGTGCACCTTTATAGAGCGTCATCACCTCGCCGCCCGCCTCGATGACCGCGGCGGAAAACTTGCGCGCGCTATCGAAGGGGAGCTTTTCGAGAATATCGTACCCGCCCGCAAGCCTTTTTATCTCTTTTGGCGAGCGAAGCAGGGCGCGGTCGGTCGGATTGCCGCCGATGGGCGCCTCTTTTCCATCCGAAATGCCGATCTCTGCCGATGTATTTGCAAGTGCAGACAGCGCAAAAAGGCACGCGAGTGCCTCGTATTTCCGCGAAAATTCGGAAACCGAATCGCAAATTTCACCGTTCGGTGCCACGATGCGGTCAAGCGACATATTTCCTTCGGTCAAGGTTCCCGTTTTGTCGGTAAAAAGCAGATCCATACTGCCCGCCGCCTCGATTCCGACTCCTTTTTTGACCAGAACACCGTCGCGCGCCATCCGTCGGACGTTTGACGAGAGCACGACCGCGATCATCATCGGCAGTCCCTCGGGCACCGCGACGACAACGACGGTCAGCGCAAGCGTGAAAGCCTCAAAAAGGCGCGTGAAGAGATAGGATGTGTCGCGCAGCTTGCCGAGTATGATCTCGCCCGAAAAGGAGCTGTCGATCAGAAAAACGTTGAAAAGATACGCAAGCGCGACGAGCACCGCTCCGATATAGCCGAGGATGCTGATCTGCTTTGCAAGCTTGCGCAGACGCACGCGGAGGGGACTTTCGCGCACCTCCGTCTGCACCTCGCGCGAGATCGAGCCGAGCATAGTCGCTCCGCCGACTGCAATCACGCGCATCTCGCCCTCGCCCGAAAGCACGCGCGCTCCGCGAAGGAGGGATGACGGTGACTCGGGCGAAAGTCCTTCCTCGCGGCTTGGAGTTTTCGGAACTTCCCTGCCCTCGCCCGTCATACTGCTCATATCGAGGCCGAGTCTGCCCGAAATTATGAGTCCGTCGGCAGGTATCTCGTCGCCCGCAGAAAGCAGAACTATATCGCCGACGCAGACCTCGGAAAACGTGATCTCGAATATTCCCTCGCGGCGGCGCACGCGGCATCTGCCTTCCCCGCTCTCTCGCTCGAGCCGTGCATAAGCCTTTTCGCTTCCGCGCTCGGATAGAGTCGAAAGCAACGCGGCGGAGAGCACCGATATGCCGATCCCGACGGTTTCCCAGACGTCCGAGGACTTAAAAAGGAATATCAGATTGATCAGGAACGCGCCGAGCAGTATCTTTATGACGGGGTCGGCGAGATTCGACAAAAACGCGCGAAAAAACGAGCGTCCCTTCGCGCGCGGCAGTATATTTTCGCCGTATTTCGCCCGCGATGCGGCAACCTCCCGCCCGTCAAGCCCCTCGGCGCGCTCGTTTTTCTGTTTTATTTCAAGTGTTTGCATACTTCGCCTCAAAATGTTTTGATATATGATTTTATTCGAAGTGCGGAAAAGATATGCTGTTAAAAAGCGTTCTTAGTATATTGAATCATAATATGTACGCTTGTCGAATCTGCACTGCATATTCGACAAGCATTTTTATTAAATTATCACATCAGAGTAGCGCACTTGTTTACGAGCGGGAGCATAGTCATTTAGAAAAAAACTATTACTTTTCCGAAAACTGTTTACAAACCCAGAAAAATGTGGTATAATGAAAGAGCCACGTAAGTGAATAATTGCCCTATGTATTGTATACGCTTTTACTACGGTAAAAGTGTATGCTCTGTTTTCGTATACAATTCAGTAGGGTTTATATGATCACTTGCGTGGCAGCAAAAAGGAGTCATACATTTTTCGGTGCGTGGCTTCGGCTGCGCACTTTTTGTTTTGGAGGAAGTATAATGAAGCTGTTCGATAATGAAGTTGTTTCTGAAGAAAAAATTCTATTAAGTTCCGAGCATTATGAATACCTAAAACCGCTTTATGAGATCATAAAGGACTCGCGGGATGCATGCTGTCTGCTACCGCTTTACCCTCTTGAAGCTATAAATGAATATATGAAATACCTGGTCTATTATAAGGACGTCAGCGGCGTCAAGGCTCGGCTTTTTGCGGAAAAATATTTCGATCCGGATCTTGGTTGCCCGATTTGCAGGCTGCTCGAGCTTTGGGGCAAAGAAAAATATTTTGACATGATCGAAGAGTTCAGGGCGTTGGCGGAAACAAAATAATAACGCAAGCTAACTGCCGCATCGGAAATGATGCGGCAGTTCTTTTTTCAGATTACAAAAACCTTGACTTTTTCGCCATTTTGTGCTATATTATATAAGGAATATTATTTTTATAAGGAAGAAAAATTATGATACTTACTTCTTTTGATCAGATCAACATAGAAAAACTGAAGGTCATCGCCTTCGATCTTGACGGCACTCTGACACAGCACCGCACGCCTCTTGATGAGCGCAACCGCGCGGTTCTTGACAAGCTTTCGGCGAAATACCGCATTCTGATGGTCGGCGCGGGTATGTGTATGCGCATCTTCAACCAGATGGGCGGCTATCCCGTTGACATTCTCGGCAATTACGGCCTTCAGTACGGAAAATACAACAAGGAAACGGGGTCGATCGACATCGTTCGCGACACCGTTGTTCCCTGCGACCGCGAGCGCGCCGAAAAGAACGTCTCTCTTCTCCGCGAGGAATTCGGATTTACCGAATTTGCGGGCGAGGGCGTTGAGTTCCACGCGTCCGGCGCGATCACCTTCCCCATTCTCGGCAAGGCGGCGAAGATCGAGGACAAGCTC
Source organism: Eubacteriales bacterium (assembly GCA_045535375.1). Lineage (GTDB taxonomy): Bacteria > Bacillota > Clostridia > Oscillospirales > CAG-272 > CAG-390. The sequence goes on along the minus strand of JAZSLM010000016.1, from coordinate 18,929 downwards.
GCCTTCGACCCCGACCGCGCAAAGCGCCGTCCCGTTTACCCGCGTGTAAAAGAGCTCTTCCCCGAGTACACCGTTTTCATCGGCGGATCGTCCTCCTTCGACCTCGTGCCCGCGCCGAACGATAAGTTCTACGCGCTTTCGAAACTCTGCGCCGAGGAAGGCTACTCGCACGACGAGGTGCTTTACGTCGGCGACGACTACCGCGAGGGCGGAAATGACCACGCGGTCGCCGTTTCGGATATCGCTTTCGTCACGGTTGACGACTACACCAAGCTCGGGGAGAGGCTTGAATTTTTGTTTTAATTATACCTCTTGCTTTATGCAAGAGGGGTGAAGGAGCAAAAATCTCCCGCAAGGGGAGATTTTACTCCTTCCAAATGGTCGACGGGGCGTCGCCCATTTGAAGCACAAGGAAGTTTCGCCGTCTGCGGACGGCGACTTAAGGGACTTTTTGAAAAAAGTTCCTTAAGGATCTTCAAAAACTTTTCTTCTCCGTGCGGCTCTGGCGGTTTTCCGAAGGAAAATGGAGGCGTAAGCCGACAAGACAGAGTCGTAGCTTGCCGAAGGCAAGTGTGAACTTCTTGAAAAAGTTTGATCAAAACTTTTCGCTTTTTATTTCGGAATTAATGTTTATTATATAATAGGAAGAAAATATGAAACTCAAAACACGGGTTGCCGTTGTCGGCGGCGGGCACGCGGGCGTGGAAGCCGCGCTTGCATCCGCACGGCTCGGCATTGAAACCACACTTTTTTCGCTCTCGCTCGATTCGCTCGGCAATATGCCCTGCAACCCCTCGATCGGCGGCACGGCAAAGGGGCATCTCGTTTACGAGATCGACGCCCTGGGCGGTGAAATGGGCAGAGCGGCGGACAAGGTCACGCTCCAATCGCGCACGCTCAACCTCGGCAAGGGCGCGGCGGTGCATTCAAAGCGCATTCAGGCTGACCGACGCAAATATCAGGAGGTCATCAAGCATACGCTCGAGCTTACGCCGAATCTGCGACTGCTTCAGGCGGAAGTGACCGAGATAATCACCGAAGACGTCGACGGGGCGCGCCGCGTTTGCGGTCTTCGCACCTCTTACGGCGAGGAATACGAGTGCGAAAAGGTCATTATTGCGACGGGTACCTACCTTGACAGCAAGATCTTCGTCGGCGATCGCGCTATTCCCGCGGGTCCCGACGGCCTTATCCCCGCATCAGCGCTTACAAAGTCGCTCGCGGACGCGGGACTTTCGATCAGACGCTTCAAAACGGGTACACCGCCCAGGATACTTCGCTCTTCGGTCGATTTTTCACAGCTTGAAGAGCAGATGGGCGAGGAGGAGATTATCCCCTTCTCTGCCGATACCGACGAAAATGAAATGCAGGATCTTGAACAGATCTCCTGCCACATTGTTTATACAAATCTCAACACGCATGCCGTCATAATGGAAAATATTGGCAGGTCTGCGATGTATTCAGGCATGATCAGCGGCGTTGGACCGCGTTATTGCCCCTCGATCGAGGACAAGATCATGCGTTTTGCTGACAAGGACCGCCATCAGCTCTTCCTCGAACCAATGGGAGAGAACAACGAGGAGCTTTATCTGCAAGGGTTCTCCACTTCCCTGCCCCCCGACGTTCAGGACAAGATGCTCCGCACGCTTCCCGGTTTCAAGGATGCCGTGATCACGCGCTACGCTTACGCGATCGAATACGACTGTGCCGACCCTACAGATCTTTATCCCACGCTTGAGCACAAGCGCGTTTCGGGGCTTTACGGCGCGGGACAGTTTAACGGCACTTCGGGTTACGAGGAAGCCGCCGCGCAGGGCCTTGTTGCGGGAATCAACGCCGCTCTTTCACTCAAAGGTGAAGAACCTTTGATTCTCCGCAGATTCGACGGCTATATCGGTACCCTGATCGACGATCTCGTTACCAAAGGCACAAACGAGCCTTACAGAATGATGACTTCGCGCTCGGAATACCGACTTCTCCACCGTCAGGACAACTCGGACGCGCGGCTTACTCCTTTTGGCAGACGAGTTGGTCTGATCGATGATGACAGATACGCTCGCTTCCTACACCGACAAGAGATGATCGAAAACGAAAAATCGCGAATAGAACAAGTGTTCGCCCGTCCTGCTGACGCTTCTTCCCTTCCCGAGGGCGTGCAGATCCCCGCACACGGCGCGTCAGTTGCAGATCTTCTCCGCAGACCCGAAATTCTCTACGCCGATACGGCTTGTATTGATAAAAACCGTCCCGTACTTCCCCGCTCTGTTATAAGAACCGTGCAGTATGACGTCAAATATGCAGGTTATCTGCGCAGACAGACAGCGGAGATCAACCGTCAAGCTCGGCTTGAGGAATTCAGACTCCCCGAGGACATAGATTACAAGGAGATCGGCGGTCTGCGCATCGAAGCAGTTCAGAAGCTTTCAAAGATCCGTCCCGTCACACTTGGCCAGGCATCGCGCATCAGCGGAGTTTCCCCCGCCGATATTTCGGTTCTTCTTATTCGTCTTGGGCTTAAATGAGGTGATATTATGACAAATACCGAATATTCCGCATATCTTGCCTCTGTTCTGTCCGAAAACGGTCTTGAAACGTTTGCGACAGACGTTTTCTGTACGAAGCTCGCCTCATTCTGTGATTATTTGCTTGAGCAGAACAATCTGTTCAATCTTACCGCTATTAAAACCCCGGAAGGCGCGGCTCTGCTTCATTTTGCCGATAGTTTGACTCTTTCGAAGCATCTCCCCGAAGGAGCAAAAATCCTTGATATTGGTTCCGGTGCAGGTTTTCCTGCGATCCCTATTGCTATCGCACGCCCCGACGTGCAAGTGACAGCGCTTGATTCCACGCAAAAACGAGTGAATTTCATCAATTCAGCCGCAAAAATGCTGGGACTTGGGAATCTTACCGCTGTTTGCCACCGTGCCGAGGACGTTACGGGGTCTGAATTCAAGGAATCCTTTGATATAGTCACCGCAAGAGCGGTTGCGGCTTATCCGATACTGCTTGAGCTCTGTTTGCCTGCAGTAAAGATTGGCGGTAAGTTCGTTGCTATGAAATCAAAGGATGTTTCACGTGAAACAACGGGTATTGAAAAGGTGCAGAAATCGCTTTGCATCAGTAGCCCCGTATTCAACAACTCCGAATTACGTCACGGCGAAGAAGTTTTTGAAAGATGTATTGTCGAGATCACAAAGAATGCCGCAACACCCGGCAAATATCCTCGCGCGTACGCACAGATCAAGAAAAGACCTATATTTTAAGTATAACACCGATGTTTCACGTGAAACATCGGTGTTTTCATAATTAACGTTTCACGTGAAACAATTTGTAAATTTTATGTAATTCACAATAAGTTATTGATTTATGGAAAAAATAATGGTATAATTATATGGAATAGATATCATCACGGAGGTGACACACGTGGGCAAGATAATTTCATTTGCAAACCAGAAGGGAGGAGTCGGAAAAACGACTTCTGCCGTTAATATAGCCGCATCTCTTGGACTTATGGACAAAAAAGTCCTAATGGTAGACCTCGACCCCCAGGGTAATACGACAAGCGGTGTCGGAGTACAGAAGAAGGGTTTGAGAACAACTATCAGAGAAATTCTGCTCTCACCGGAGATCGGAGGAGGGAAGAGCCCTTATGAAGTCGCAAAACAGGCAATTATCAAGACGGATTTTCAGAATCTTTCGGTAATTCCTTCAACGATCTCGCTTGCGGGCGCAGAATTTGATCTGTTTTCGATCGATAACAGCGAATACATCCTCAAAGAGGCGCTTACACCCCTTAAGGACGAGTACGATTACATAATCGTCGACTGTCCGCCCTCGCTCGGAATGCTTACTATTAACGCTTTGGCGGCAAGCGACGGCATTATCATCCCGATGCAGTGCGAATTTTACGCACTCGAGGGACTTTCACAGCTCGTTATCACTATTTCGCGCATAAAGCAGAAGTATAACAAGGATCTGACCATCACCGGTATACTTCTTACGATGTATAACGGCAGATTGCTCCTTACGTCGCAGGTTGTCGCAGATCTTAAGAAGCATTATTACGAAAAGCTGTTTTCAACAGCAATTTCGCGCGGTGTTAGACTTTCGGAGGCTCCTTCTTACGGCATGCCGGTCTACTATCACGACCCCAACTCGAAGGGAAGCCGCGAGTATCTTGAAGTAGCAAAAGAGCTCGTCGAGAGAATATAACAAATATTGGCAATAGAGGTATAATATGGCAAAGGTACGCAATACCGGACTCGGACGAGATTTCAACTCGCTCTTCGAGGACAATTTTATAGACACAAAGAAAAACCCCGCGCAAATGATCAGGGTCAGCGACATTGAGCCGAATCCCGATCAGCCGCGTAAGACTTTTGACGAGGCAGAGCTCTCGTCGCTTTCGGCGTCGATTGCCGAATACGGTCTGCTTCAGCCGATCCTTGTCGCGGAAAGCGGAATTCTGGCGGGAACTTACCGCATCATCGCGGGCGAGCGCCGTTGGCGCGCTTCGATGATGGCGGGAATTGACGAGATCCCCTGCGTGATCTTCGACGGTGACGAGCTTGCGGCGGCGCAGGTGGCTCTCGTGGAAAACATTCAGCGCAGCGATCTAAACCCGATCGAAGAAGCGATGGGTTACCGCACCCTTATCGACAGATACGGCATGACTCAGGAAAGTCTCGCGCTCAAGATGGGCAAATCGCGCCCCGCGCTTGCAAACGCGATGCGTCTGCTCGAGCTTCCCGAAGAAGTTCTCCCCCTCGTTGCGGAGGGCAAGCTCTCTGCGGGACACGCGCGCACACTTCTCGGACTCAACGATTCCGCACTTATCCCCGAACTCGCAGGTAGAGTTATCGCGGAGGGCCTTTCCGTCCGCGCGCTTGAAGCAGAGGTCAAAAAATACAATCAGCCCATCAAGCCCGTAAAGCCGAAGCCGCCCGTTGACGAGCAGACCGCCGTTTACATGGAGCAGCTCGAACGCCGCGCTGTGGAGCTTTCGGGCAGAAGAATAAAGATAAAGGACGCGGGAGCGGGCAAGAGAAGGATCGAGATCGATTTTGACGATTCCGACGATCTCTCCGAGCTTCTTCTCACGATCTGCGGTCCCGATATCTTCAACTTATAATAGGAAAGAAAAATGATAAGAATACCTTTTCTTTTAACCGACGGCGTCAATTGGCGCGAGATCTTGGACGAACTCTTTTCGCTTGAAATGGGTCAGTACGAAAACCTCGGATTCGGCGATTTTGCCTTCAACAACCTCCGCGGGATCATTCTCGGAATGGTGCTGGGCATCATTTTCGCCTCATATCTCGTAATTTTCAACCGCCGCGTACACGGTGATTTTATCCGCTCGCTCATAAACGACGATTGCTCGACTCCCGATAAAGCAAAAACTCTTGCCGAGATCGGGTATCTTAAGAACGCGGCAGTCAGAAGCGCGCTCCGCTCGGGCAACACGTACCGCGGGATCGTGCGCTGTGTTGAGGCAGAGGAGTACTATACCGCCCGCGAGCAGGCGAGAGGAGAATACGAGGCTCGCGTTGCGGCTTCGGGAGAGAAGGCTCCCGCCTTTTCCTCGCCCGAATTCCATCACGATTTCAACACCTCGCGCTTCTATATCCCCGAGGATATCCATTTCACCGCGACACGCAGATTCGAGAAGAAGGGAACGGGCGTTTTTTCCGCCGTTGCCATCACGGTCGTTTCGATAGTGCTTTTCTGGGCGATCCTCAAATTCCTGCCCGATATTTTGCAGTATATCGATAATTTCGTGGGTATAATCAACCAATAAGAGGTAACAAATGGCATATAAAAACAAAAAATACCGCAAAATACAGCCTCTGACGGCGTTCACCATCATCGTGGTTGCCGCACTTGCCGTATTTTTGATCGGACTCGGCATCTCGAGACTCTCGGGCGCGCAAAACACGACCGTGATCCTCTCGGACGGCGAGGAAGTCAAGTTTACCGGCATGTTCGACAAGGACGGCAAGCCTGTTTCGGGCACGCTTTACTACGCAAACGGAGTTTCTGCCGAGATCGACGTTGAAAAGGGCACCGTAACCTACTCGGACGGCACCGTTTACGAGGGGGAGCTTGACGCCGATTACCGCCGCACGGGCAAGGGAAAGATCACCTGGGCGAACGGCGACGTTTACGAGGGCGAATTTCTTTCCGACAAGCTGACGGGATACGGAGTGTTCAAATTCGCGGACGGCGACGTTTACGAGGGCGAGCTCCTTGGCGGCAACAAACACGGCAAGGGTAAATACACCACGGTCGACGGCAGTATCTACGAGGGAGAATTCAAAAACAACCGTTTCCACGGCAAGGGCAAGCTCATTTCCTCCAAGGGTGACGTTTACGAGGGTGACTTCCTCGGCGGTGTCAAGTCGGGATACGGCACCTACAAATACGCCGGCGGCGACTATTACGAAGGCGAGTTCAAAGGCGACCTCCGCCACGGCGACGGCAAATATATCTGGGCAAACGGCGAGACGTACACAGGACAGTTTGCAAAGGGCAACATGAACGGCTACGGCACGTATACCTGGCCGACCGGAAGGGCGTCATACACCGGATACTTTGAGAATGGTGTTATTGTGGTGGTTGAGCCGTGAGATTAGTGGCTGGCGGCAAATAAAGTGGCTAGTGGCTAGTGGCTAGTGGCTAGTGGCTAGTTGAAGGAAGATTTCCTCGCTTTGCTCGGAAATCAGATATTATGATAATTTAATTCGGTGTTGATGATCCTTCGTTAAGTGGGATAATTTAATACCTAAATCAAAAAGTTCTCGGATATTAAGAAGCTATGCTTCGAAAATATCCGAGAATTTTCTATTTATTTGTTTTAGTTCTGCACTCCACGAAGTTTCATCAGCACAGCACAAAATTATCGATATGAAATTTTCGCTCCGCGAAAATTTACCTTCCACTAGCCACTAGTCACTAGCCACTAGCCACTTTATCTGCCACCAGCCACTTTATCTGCCGCCAGCCACTAATCTCACGACCCCTTCTTTCGGCTTCCGATCGCATCGGCATACACTGCGGCGGCGGATTCGGTCTTGTTGGTGGCGTATTTGTAGTAGACGCGGTTCTTGAGGTCGTTGGGGAGGTATTGCTGGGCGACGTAGTGGTTCGGGTAGTCGTGGGGGTAGACGTAGCCATCGAAGAGCGGGGATTGGATGTGCTTCGGTGGGATCTTTCCGCGTCCCGCCTCGATGTCCTCGTTTGCCGCGGCGGCGGCGAGGTAGGCGGAGTTCGATTTCGGCGCGGTCGCAAGCATTATGGCAGCGTTCGAGAGCGGAATTCTCGCCTCGGGCATACCGAGCTCGCGCGCGGATTCACAGCAGGCGCGCGTGATCACGGGCGCCATCGGGTAGGCAAGTCCGATATCCTCGCTCGCAATGACCTGCATACGGCGGCAAACGGCAAGCAGCTCGCCCGCCGCAAGGAGCTTGTTGAGATAAAAGACCGCGGCATCGGGATCGGAGCCTCGGATCGATTTCTGCAGAGCGGAGAGAAGGTCGAAGTGGATGTCGTCCGAGTATTCGGTGATATTCGACTCGAAGGGCGTGACGTCGGAGAGGAGAAGGGCGTCGCCCTCGGAGGAAAGGTAGGCGTTTTCGAACAAAGTCAGCGCGCGGCGGACGTCGCCGCCCGATGCCGCGGCGATCTTTTCGGCAACTCCCGCGTCGAAGGTGCGCTGTCGGTTCGTTTCGCGGTTGAGGTAGTCCATACCTCTCGAAAGCGCGCGGACGACCTCGGATTGCGGCACCGGCTTGAACTCAAAGAGAGTCGAGCGCGAGATGAGCGCACCGTAGAGGTAGAAATGCGGGTTTTCGGTCGTCGAGGCGATCAGCGTCACGCGACCGTCCTCAATATATTCAAGCAGGGATTGCTGTTGTTTGCGGTTGAAATACTGAATCTCGTCGAGATAAAGCAGAATTCCCTCCGAGCCGAAGACGTTTTCGGTCGAGGCGAGCACGTCCTTGACATCGGAAAGCGACGCCGTTGTCGCGTTCAGGCGCGCGAAGGTCATGTCGGCGTATTTTGCAACGAGCGAGGCGGCGGTGGTCTTACCCGTGCCGGGAGGGCCGTAGAATATCATATTCGGAATGCGACCCGAATCGCAAAGACGGCGGATGACACCGTTTTTGCCGAAAAGATGCGTCTGACCGACGATGTCGTCGAAAGATGTTGGTCTGATAAGTTCTGCAAGTGGGGTTCGTTTCATTGTTTGCCTCTTGTTTTGTTAAAGTGGCTAGTGACTAGCGGCTAGTGACTAGTGAAGGTGAATTTCCGCAAGCGGAAATTTTCATTTTTATTAAAATGGCTGAAAGTTTTTGAGGATTCTTAAGTAACTTTTTTCAAAAAGTTACTTAAGTCGCCCTCCGCAGAGGGGCGAAAACGGTTGCCTTCGGCAACCCCGCAAGCTACGCTTGCTCACCTATGCGCTTCAAGCGGGCGGCGCCCCGCCGACATTTCGGAAGGAGTAAACCCCCCCCTTGCGGGAGGTTTTCGCTCCTTCACTTCTTTTATTTGCTATATTCGTTCAATTTATCCTTAAACGCAACAAATTTCACAGTATCGCGCGGGTCGGGCAGGGGAGTGAAGAAGTGGAGCTTGCCGCCAAAATAGACATCAAAGTGGTCACCGACGGAGATCGGGAGCGCGCCGGGGCAGTCTTTGCCGAGGAGAGAGATGTGTGTTTCTTCGCCGTTTATCTCACCGTCAAAGGTGAAGCCCTCGGACGAGAGAGTCATCGTTCCCTTGCCGACACCGCGGCGCATAACACCGTCCTTTTTCGGGTCGCCGTCTGTCTTACCCACGATGCATTCGGAGGTCAGGGGAGCGGCGAGATCGAGGGTGTTTGCGTTGTGCTCGAACCAATCGGCAACGGTTTTGATGCCGCGGACGCCCGTGATCTGACCGTGCACGTCGACTGTGGCGGAAAGTTTGCATTTTACGCAGACGATCTTGTTTTCCATACAGATAAGACTGTGCTCCGCGCCGCACTCAGGGCAACGCCAGAGGATACCTTCGAGTCCCGCCGCGGCGTCACGGGTCTTGAAGTTTGCATCGGGGAGCGATTCCCAGGCGTTGTGCGAGATCGCGTCCGCGATTTTTGCCTCGATGTCGTCAAGAAGCATCTCTTTCAGCTCGGGACCGTCGAAAAGCTTGTGAAGATGAACGTCGATGCGGCCGATGCGCGGTTTTTTCGCCCATTTTGGGAAGGTCTTGCCCGCGCCCTCGGCGGTGATCGTGTAAACGGGAACGCCGAGATTGTGGACGAGCTCCGCCGTACCGGGAGTAATGGGGAGCGACTTGCCGTAGCAGGTCAATCTGCCTTCGGGGAAGAGGAGCAGAGTGTTGCCCTCTCGGATAGCGCGGATCATTGAAAGCACCGAGCGCGTGTCGGGACAGAACATCTTTTTGGGGATCGCGTTCATTATTTTAAGGATCGGGCGGAGGAGCTTGTTTGCGAAGAAGTGCTCACTCATAACGAAAGTCACGCGGCGGGGGTAGAGAGCCATCGCGGTGAGGATATGATCCTTGTTCGACGTGTGGGTCGCGAGGACTACGCAACCGCCTTTCGGCATACTTTTTAATTCCGAATTGTAGATATGTACGCGGTAGCGCAGGCGGTAATAGAGAGAAACGAATAAAAACGCGGGATGATAGAGAAGGGCAAAGGGTTTGCCGATCTTTTGAGCTTTTTTCTTTTTGGACATAGTTGCTCCTTATCCGCCTTCGGCGGAGTTAATGTCGCGCTTCGCGCGAGTTATGGTCGGACTGCGTCCGAGTTAAGATCGAGCTTCGCTCGAGTTAATCTTTCCGCTTCTCGGAAAGATTGATAGGTACTTGATTTTTATTGAAAAAACAATAGCGGGAAAGTTTTCGTCCACCTTTTTCAAAAGGTGGCGAATTCTTAAGGCAGAGCCTTAAGTCGCCGTCCGCAGACGGTGAAATTCTCCACGTGCTTCGAACAGGCGACGCCATTTGACGCACAGCGTCAAATATGACGACATGTTCGGAAGGAGTAAAACCTCCACTTTAGGGGAGGTTTTCGCTCCTTCACCCCGCGCGCTTTGCGCGCAATGCCCAATAGAGCTTTCGTGCTTTCTGCGGGTGCGTGCTGAAAATTTCGCGCCTGCACATAGATTTTGCCGATATCCTCATAATTTTGTTTGGGCAAATCGGAACCTCCCTCCCGCCCTCCCTCCGTAAACCGGAGGGAGGAGTTAGAAAGCGCAGACTTATTTGTTCAGCGTTCTGAATCCCGATAATCTACATAGAAACATCCAGCTTTTTCAGCAACTTCTTCGACGTACCTTGTATATTCTCTATAGTACAGCATTTTTCCCAATACTCCTGCATTGTGACGCAAAGCTTATAACTTTGACTATGGCAGAGAGCTTTGATTTCATCGGCCGTGACAGTTGCCGCTTTTTTAAGAATCTCTACAGATTCCGAATCACCGTACTTTGCAAATTCTTTGAGCGTATCGGGCAAAAGAACACCTTTATAATAGTAAAAAGAATATTCTCTGTACCTTTCGGGGGCAGATTTGAGAAGTTTTTTGCGAATCAAATATGATGAAGCATAACTATCGGGATCGTCCATAAGACCGAAAAGCACTGATATCTGTTCCTCACTTCTCGCGGATTTGCCGAGTACGTCTTGAAACCACGAAAAGTAATTTTTGTCGAGCGGGGATTGCATATTATATTCTGCCAATGCAAGATCAAAAACCTGGGGAAAGTGCTTCGGGTCTATCTTTACAAGAATCTCACCCTTGGTTACAACCGATTCCATCATCGGGTAATATTTCAAAAGCAATTCCATTATCGCGGGGTCCGTGATCTTTCTCAGCTTGATATCGGCAAAATAATGATAATCATAGCCGAGCTTGCGAATATCCGCAAGCAGATTCAGTATCGCGAGCGACTCACCTTCGGGATTGTCGGGATATATTTCTTCGGCAGTAGCTTGTTCGTATAGGAATTCAGCGATAATATTTTTGTTTGATTTCATGTGAGGATTTCCTTGTTAAAAAAACAAATCCGAGAATTGCGCCCTTCGGGCGCGCGATATATTGGCTTCGCCAATGCGATATATTGCGCAAGCGCAATGCGATATACAGCTTCGCTGTACGATATGTCGGCTTCGCCGACATGTTTATATTATACCAATATATATTATACCATCATTTCCCCCATAATTCAACAAAAATTGCAAAAAATCTTTGCGAAACCTATTGACAATCACTTGACCGTGTGATATAATATTAATAGTCCAAGATTCGGAACATATCAATTATGAAAGGAAGGTATTTTTATAATGTTTTGGATCATTGCTTCACTTATTGCTGTTTTGGTGCTCTTTGTGGCACTCGGTTATTCGAATAAGGGCTGGAGGCTCTGCGGGCGTCAGGCGCTTTGTGTTTTAGGTCTTGTGCTCGTTCTCTGCGGAATGGTCGCTACAGTCCCCACCGGTCACACGGGTATCCTGACCACATTCGGTCGCGTTGAGGATAAGACCCTTGAGGCGGGTATGCACGTAAAATCTCCCTTCCAGGAGATCGTTTGCATGGATAACCGTACCCAGGTCGCGCGCGTTGAGCTTTCGGCTTTCTCGAGCGACATCCAGGAGGTCCTCGTTTCCTATTCGATGAACTATCAGATCGAAAAGGCAAACGCGCAGAAGATCTATAAGGAGATCGGCGTTGATTACTACAACACCGTCATGGCGCCCCGTATTCAGGAAGTCGTCAAGAGCGTTATCGCTAAGTACACGGCTGAGGATCTTATCGAAAGCCGTGATGCGCTCTCGCTTCAGATCACCGAGGCTCTCGTTGAACAGCTCGGCGCTTATAATATCGAAGTCGTTTCGACTTCGGTCGAGGACATCGACTTCTCGGATGCCTTTGCATCGAGCGTTGAAGATAAGGTAGTAGCCGAGCAGGCTCTCCTCAAGGCACAGACCGAGCAGGCGCAGAAGACGATGGAGGAAGAAAAGGCAGCAGAGCGCGAGAAGATCAAAGCCGAGGCAGAAGCCGCGGTCAAGGAGATCCAGGCCGCTGCCGACGCGGAAGTACGTAAGATCGAGGCAGCCGCTGCAGCAGAGGCTAAAAAGCTCGAGGCTGATGCCGAAAAGTACGCGGGCGAAAAGGAAGCCGAGGCTAACAAGGCACTCGCCGAGTCGATCACCGATGCGCTCATCAAATATTACGAGGCTCTCGGCTGGGACGGTAAGCTTCCCGAAACCGTTGTCAGCGGAACCGACACCGTTCTGCCCGTTCTCGGCGGAGTCGGGGGCGGAGAAAATTAACTCTTTTTACCGCTTGACAAACGGAGAAACAACGTGATATAATAAGGATAGTACGGAAAGGAGAAATTATGAAACACTTTTACAGATTTTTGGCACTATTTATGGCTTTTTGCATGATTTTCCCACTTTCCGCCTGTCTGGGCGAGGAGGCTGAGGTAACGACCGAGCCTCCCGCCACCTCCGCAGAGGAAACAACGGCGGAAGAAACTCTGCCTCCGGAAGAGGAAACGACGTCGCTTTACGATAAGCTCGCGGCGATGGAGCCGCTTGCCTTACTCCGCAGCGCGACAAAGAACACAAAAAATTACCGCTCTTATATCAAATCCACCGAGATAACTCTGAATTATCCCGAGGTCGGAGAGATCAGCCGCGAGATCGTTTATATCAAAAACCGCGACGATTTCTCGCAGCTGACGTCTATCGACGGCGAGCGCGACAGCTACCTGATGTATTCGGGCGGCGAGCTGGTGATACTCGACTCCTATATGGGCGAGATGGGATATGCGGTAAAAATCGAAAACGAAAGTCAGTACAAGAAGGTCATGGGCGACGGTCCCGTTGTGAAAAACCCCGCCTTATTCGATTTTTCGGGCAACGAAAATTTCGCGGACGGCATAGTTTCCGCGGGGGATGAGGGCTTTATCGTCAACGTTGATCTCTCGGAACAGGGAAAGAAAGCTCTGATAAGCAATATTTCGGGTGAACCGAACACGGAATATTCGGTCAGCAGAGCAAGCGTGACCGCGTGGATCGGCCGCCGGGGCGAGATCATCAGCGTTTCGTTTGATGCCGACCTTACCCTCAAAAGGCTCGGCAAGGAAGAAGCCATGAGCTTCTCGACTCACAGCTCGCTTGAGAGCGCAAACGAGGATATAAGCATCGCTCCGCCCGAGGATATGAAGCTTTACCGATTCGACAACTTCGACACTTTTTATAATTTTTACGGCTGCTTGATGCAGAATTACGTAAAGGTCTTCAATTACGAGCAAAATTTTGCCTACAAGAACACGGTCTATATTGATAAGGTAGCAAACAACCGCAGCACGTTGCTCTATCAGAGCGAAACGCGCGGCAGGGTCAACTACACCGACGGCATCAATTTTACCCACAAGGTCACGACGGGTCCCGAGAAGATCGACCAGGCGTTTTATTACTACGTTGACCGCCAAAAGACCTACCTTATCGAAAACGCAGGCGAGATCGTTGAACGGAACGACGTTTCCCCGCAGGAGCTTTACGAGAAATCGCTTTTCGGCTTCTTTGCAAACTTCATTGGAAATTACGACCCAGCGGGCGGATGTCAGATCCATCAGAACTACTCGGAATATTCATACTCGCTGACTATCGAAAGCGAAACGGCTATGGAGCTCGTGCACAAATATCTCGAGCTTTGCGGCTACGATCCGCAAAAATGCAAGATCAATATAACCGGTGCTTACAACTCGTGCTCATCGGAGAAGAAAAATGAGCCGATAAACCGTTTGCGCATCCGCATTTTTGCCGATATCGAGTGCGACGGCGAGGCTTTTGAGCTTGTGGTAAACGACCTCACCGAGCAGTACACGGGCAGAGTTCCCTTTGATAAAATGTTCGAATAAGCCCCAAATAAGCGTCACATCAACCGCACGGGATAATATGTGCATTTCGCTGTGTTTTTGGCGTTGTGTGCGACTTATTTTAGGCATATTAAACAAACTTATCGTCAAAATGACTAAACACTAAATTGGTTATTGACAGCAAGGCAAGAAAGTGGTATAATATTTCTAATAAGAATTATAGGATGTCGAATTGTCGGTAAATTCCAAAATAATTCTGAAAAATAACGAAAAATTTTCCGAAACTATGCAACCTTTCCGAAAAAAAGTTGTCTATATAAGTAGAGGGGGATTTTGAGTTTTCTCTCACAAATTTGTGGTCTTGACGGAACGCGTGTTTTCTTTCAACACTGCTGCGACACCGGGCGATGAGCGTCACACTCGCCCGGGAGGTCTGACATGTCGGTGATTGATAGCGTCAAGGAAGATGCGCGCAACAGTCTCCACCGCGCCAAATCCGAAAAAAACAAAGGCAAGACGCAGTTGCCGGCGTTTAATCGGATTTGGCACGGATAAATAAAACAAACACCCGATCGATTACGCGGTCGGGTGTTTGTTTTTTAACATTCCGCGAAGCGGAATATATAGTGCCGCGCAAATCGCGGTATATCGTATTGTTTGCCAAGCAAACAATATATCGTATCGGCGTCAGCCGATATATCACGCGACGTCCGCAGACGGCGCAACACCCCGCACTAACCAAATTATTAATCCGAATTTCGCTTATGTGCTTAAAAGCTTCGCCAAAATTTGTAGGGATTGCGACCTCTGCGGAGGTCGCGTGATATGCCTTCGGCGCGATATATCCTACGGACACGATATATTCTTCGAATACGATATGTTCCGCGAGCGGAACGTGTTTTTATTAGGAAAAATTCCGCCCGAAGGCGGAATTTTTCATTATTTATTACCTATTTTTACTATCTTAATGATTCTGACAAAAACGGGAGAGAGAATGCCGTTCATAAGTACTTCTATGATGAAATTACCAAACGCGAGGGCGATAAAGACGCCGAAGCCTGCTTTATCGATGCTGACGAGCTCGCCGATCGCCTCGGCATAGGGCATAAAGAATACCGCGCTTCCGAGAAGGAAGATGCCGGTATTGACGATGGGGCAGAGAAGCGATGCTATGATCGCGGCGCCGAATTTCATTTTTGGCGCGAGAAGCTTATAGGCAAGTCCCGCGACAAATCCGCAGCCCGCGCCCTTGAGAAGAACGGTGATAACGGTTCCGGGGAGGCTGAAGGCGAAGAAGAGAGCCGCGCCGCCGGTCGCAAGAACGACGATTCCGAACACGAGTCCGAGCCACGCGCCGACGAGAGGACCGAGGATGCAGGCGCCTATCGCGATCGGGATCAGTCCGATTGCGGTGGAAAAGGGTCCGAAGAAGGCGGTGTAGGTCGCAAGCAGCTGGAAAACGACTACGAGGGTCGTCATCATTGCCGTCATGACAAGCTTTCTTGTGCGTACGCTGTTTTTTGTGTTTTTCATAAATTCCTCCTTGCTGTCGTCCGTTTTTACGGTACAACGCTGAATAAATTTATATAATTCCTTTCGGAAAAATATTCAGTTATAACCAATTGTAAAACGCAGTTTTACAATTGATACGCGCGCTTATCGCCGCTTGCCAAAATCAAAGATTTTGGCAGCTCCCCTCGGCGCACGGACTCGCCTTGCTCGTCAGGGAGGTGTTTTTCCGGCGGCAAAGCCACCGAAAAAACGGATTTTATAATAAATAACAAATATTTCAATTTGATAAGATATTTTTATTATAAATGAAGGAAAGCCCGCGCAGGACGAGGTGCTCGTCATAGGTAAAGCTGTGTGAAAGATACGGGATAATGAGATCTGCCTGACTTCCCGTAACGATGACCTGACGCTCGCCGTTTTCGGCAAATATGCGGTCGATCATGCCGTCGATCATCGAAGCGTTGCCATAAATGATGCCAGAGCGCATGCAATCGGCGGTATTTTTGCCGATGACCTTGTCGGGCGCGGAAAGTTCGACTGTCGGCAGAAGAGCGGCAGAGCTTGCAAGGGCGTCGAGCCCCATCAGCACGCCGGGGATGATCGAAGTACCGACAAACGCGCCGTCGGAATTGACAAGCGTCATCTTCGTCGCGGTGTCGATATCAACGATGAGCGAGGGTGAGCCGTAAAGCTTATTCGCGGCGACAGAGGCACAGATAAGATCACCTCCGACCGAGGACGGCATATCGCATCTGATGCCGATTCCCGTTTTGACGCCGGGTCCGACCGCCAAAGGCTCGTTGCCGAAAAGAAAGGCGAGCGCCGATCTGATGACGGGATTAAGCTCGGGAAGAACCGATGAAATGATACTTCCATTAACGTCGGCACGCTCTATCGAATGGAGTGAGAGAACGGAAAGCAGGGCAACGGCGTATTCATCCGCGGCCTTTTGTCTGTCAGCGGCAATATGCGCGACGAAGGAAAGCTCGCCGCCGTCAAATCCGCCGATATTTATCAGGGAATTGCCGATATCAAGCGCTAAGATCAAGTCCTCATCTCCTTTTCGAATTTTAATCATTATACCACAATATATTTGATTTGTCAAGAGCGCAGAGGTCGCTTCATTAAGTATGATGAAACGACCTTGTTTTTTAGACTTACAAAACAAAGCAAATCAAAGAAATATAATTTACTGACTTTGGGAAGATTTTCTCGCTGCGCTCGAAAAACTATATCTTATTAAAACGCCTCATCCGTCGCTACCCGCGACACCTTCCCCCACCGGGGAAGGTTGAGAAGTATGTCAATATCCTATAACTATTCAGCGAAGATGATTTAGCAATATAATTTTGCATATCAAATTGGAATGTTTCATTGAAAAAGTTTGCAAAAACTCTATTACAAGCACAAAATAATTTGATAAAAATATTCCTATCTACCCAAACAATATTATAGCAATATCCGATGTTCGCTGAAAAGCTAAAAGTTGTCGACAAATCTATCAGCCTTCCCCGGTGGGGGAAGGTGGCACGCGGGAGCGTGACGAATGAGGCGTTTTAATAAGATACAGTTTTTCGCGAAGCGAAAATCTTCCAAAAGATACTTTCATTAAAGCTGCTATGAAAATACATTATGCCAAACAATAGCCTGTTTGATATTTTGCATTTATAAAGGAACAATTTATTCTTATTAAGCCAATGCTCCATCCACTAAGTCAACCATTGTTGACATTCGCGTTTAGTGTTTTTTCTTGACATTTGGTACAAAATGTTATATAATAATTATATATGCATAATTTACCGCCCATCGGAGGTCTTATGAAAAAGAAGAAAAAGGATACGCGGTGGCGAAAATTCAGACATTTGGTCGTCAGAAATATCGCTTACTGCATTGTCAGACCCTACGTTCACTTTAAGTATGGCATCAAGATAGAAAAATTCAAAGAGCAAGAGAACAGGCCCTATCTGATCCTGCTCAACCATCAGACACCCTTTGATCAGTTCTTCGTCGGCATGACGTTGAAGGGTGTCGTTTACTACATGGCAACGGAGGACATCTTCTCGAACGGCTGGATATCGAAGGTGATAAAATACCTCGTCGCGCCGATCCCGATCAAGAAGCAGACCACCGACATCCGCGCCATTCTCAACTGCCTCAAGGTGGCAAAGGAGGGCGGTTCGATCGCCATCGCGCCCGAGGGCAACCGCACCTACAGCGGACGAACCGAGTATATGAACCCCTCGATCGTTTCTCTCGCCCGCAAGCTCGGAATGCCGATCCTGCTTTACCGAATCGAGGGCGGCTACGGAAGCGAGCCCCGCTGGAGCGACGTTGTGCGCAAGGGCAATATCAGAGTTTTCTGTGCCCGCGAGGTAAAACCCGAGGAATACGCGAACATGACGGACGAAGAGCTCTTCGCCGTCATCCGCGACACGCTCTATATCGACGAGGCACGCGAGGATTTCGAATACAAGCACAAAAAGCTCGCCGAATATCTCGAGCGCGCGGTATACTACTGCCCCTTCTGCGGTCTTTCCGAATTCGAAAGCCACGGCGATATAATTAAATGTAAGAAATGTAATCGCGAGATCCGCTATCTGCCGTCGAAAAAGCTCGAGGGCGTGGGATTCGACTTCCCATACGAGTTTATCGCAAACTGGTACGACGCGCAAAAGGATTTTATGAATTCGCTTGACGTCACCGCATACGGCTCATCCGCGATCTACACCGACCGTGCGAAGATCTCCGAGGTTCTCGTCTATGATCGCAAGGTCCCGCTCTGCAAGGATGCCGAGATCACCCTCTGCGGAAACCGCATCACGGCGCGCGGCGAGGGCGTCGATCTTGAATTCCCCTTCGACGAGGCGACAGCCGTCACAGTCCTCGGCAAAAACAAGGCGAACATCTACCACGGCGGAAAGATCTATCAGCTCAAGGGAAGCAAACGCTTCAATGCGCTGAAATACGTACACATCTATCACAGATACAAAAACATAACCAAAGGAGACGGAAATGAGCAATTTTTGGGACTTTAGTGTATGGGCTTGGATCAACACCTTTGCGGTGCTCCTCGGAAGCCTTCTTGTCGGAAACATTCTCAAAAGAAGCATCCCCTTCCTCCGCGACTCACTTACACCGACATCTGTCGTTAGCGGAATCATCCTTCTCATCGTTGCAGCTATCTATAAGGCGGTCACGGGCGATGTCATGTTCGACACCGCAGCATTCGGCGCAAACGGTACCGCGCACCTCGAAATTATTACTTATCACGCCCTCGCGCTCGGATTTATCGCATCATCGTTTAAAACCACCAACTCGAAGCTCACGGGCAAGCGTACCGCCGAGATATTCAACACGGGCGTTACCACCGTTTCGACCTACCTGCTCCAGGGCGTTTTCGGACTCGGCATCACCCTCATCTGTGCGCTGGTAATCGAGGGCTTCTTCCCTGCCGCGGGAGTTCTTCTCCCCTTCGGCTTCGGTCAGGGCACGGGTCAGGCTCTCAACTACGGCACGATA
>JAZSLM010000117.1:0-29967 GCA_045535375.1 Eubacteriales bacterium | reverse complement strand
CATTGTTAAGTGGGATAATTTAATGCCTAAATCAAAAAATCTCGGATATTAAGAAGCTATGCTTCGAAAATATCCGAGATTTTTTGATTTACTTGTTTTTGTTTTGCACTGCACGAGGTTTCATCAGCATAGCACAAAATTATCGATATGAAATTTTCGCTCCGCGAAAATTTACCTTCCACTAGTCACTAGTCACTAGCCACTAGTCACTTAAATCATCCCAGCTTTTCTATATCGCCGTTAAACGTAGTCAGCTGTCTGCTGATCGCCTTGCTCTGAGTTGCCCATGCGGACGCAAGAGAGTTGTTCGAATAACCGTTCCAGAGCGCAGTTGTAACGTCGATACCGAAAACTTCGGAGATATCATAGAAAATGGTAGACTTGACGGTATCAAGCATGAGAGTATCGTACGGATCGTTGACACGTCTGATCTTGATGGTGATCTCATAATAAGCGGGCATTACCGTACGGCTTGATTCATATGCCCAGTAATCCATAACGTTGGAAACCATTTCATAATTGATGGTTTCGGAATTGGGAATACCCCAGATGTTGGAGAGCTTATCCATCTTATGATAATATGATTCCTGATCGGGCGAGAATTTTGGGTTGGGGGCAATACCGTAACCGTCACCGTCCATATCACTCATCTGGTTTGAAACACCCATATTACCCTGCACAAACAGGAAATGTCCCTGCGCGAACAAATTTCTGCAATAATTATATTTGTTTCCGAATTCCGAATACTCGGCGCCGTTAGAGGCATCAGTGTACGTAAGGCAGGTTTCGCCCTTCAAGACCGCAGAGAGCTTACCGAAAATGTTATCGATCTTATCCAGGTCAAGATTTACAGTAAGCTTATCGCTTGCATCCTTTTCCGAAAATTTAACGCCGCAGCCGACAAGCATATGGATCGCGTTTCCGTTCGTAGCACCGGTTTCCATAAGAAGACCGTAGACATCCGAACCGGTTCTTACGCCGTCACCGTCATCGGTATATACCGCGTTTACAAGGGAGAGGAAATTATCAAGAGTCCACTTGTCCTCCTGGATATAGGTGTGAGGACTTGTGAGCTGATAGTCCTTGATAAGGTTTTTATTGAAGAAGAAAAATCTTGCACCTGCAAGGTTGCTGACGCTGGTGTCATTTGCCATGATGAAAAGCTTACCGCCGATCTCATAGCCCTCGGCACAGTTTGCGTCCCACCAAGGCTGACTGTAATCAATATTAAGATTATTGAAATCGTAAAGATATCCGCTCATGGCAAGCGAAGCAAGACTTTCGCGCTGATCAAGGATAACGTCAAAATCAAGCATACCCGAGTCAACGCCGTTTCTGACGCTCGTGGATATCTTATCGCCAACCATCTGCTCGATCTTGATGCCGTACTTCTCTTCGGTATTGGTATTTCTGGTATACACGGCAGAGCTCATAACGTCGGTGGGCTCCTCTGTTCCTATGTAAAATGCAGGATAGGAGGAAGCTGTTGGGCTGCGGGAAATAACGACGAAATTTTCGCCTCCGTAATTTGCCTCAGCAAATACAGGAGTTGTATCCTCTTCAGTCACCTCGGCTGTATCGGGTAAGGTTTCCGCCTGCCGGAGCTCGTCGGTAGTTTGATCGCTCTCGGCGCCTGTATCGGCGCAAGATGAAAAAACAAATGAAGTCAAAAGAATAAAACAGACTAAAAATACGGCCGTAAATCTCAATGTAGCTTTTTTCATAACAGACCTCCCGTTAAATAAAGTCAACTCAACAAGTTGTTAATTATATTATACAACATTTATAACTCTTTGTCAACAAACAATCGAATATTTTACAACAATATAGCAAAATTTTCTAAAACAAAAAGCAGCATCCCGATGAATGCTGCCGATTATTATACAAAAAACAGCAACAACGGCGACCGATCCCCGCGTTAAAAACATATCATAAGCTTGATAGTCCGCAGAAAAAGGTGACCGTTGTGCATTCGAGGCCGCGACGCTATTGCGTTGCGTACCGACATTATACTACATTTTCGGCAAAAAGTAAATGTAAAAAATGACGAATATTTCAGGATTTTTTCGTGCAAAAGCAACAATGTAGAATTTGGAGCTGGAAATCGCACCGTTTTTAGTGCATTTTTACAACGACAGGTGGTGCGACATAGCATACAGTTACGTATCGAAATCATATTTCAAGTCTTATGGATATAATGTAACTCTGCATTAACATTTTTTAGCAACAGCTTATTTTCACTTTTTTTAATATTTCTTTCTGTAATCTATAGATTTTTTTCGAATTTTATGCTATAATATTATAATAATATAATCACATACTTTGCGCGTTTGTGCTTTTTGACATACGGACGTGCACCGAAAGGATAAATAAATGTCGCAATACACAGAAAAAATCGATAAACTCACCCTTCCCGTCATACCTTTGGGCGATGCGGTAGCATTTCCGCCCTTTCCGATAGATTTTGAATCCGACAGCAAGGAGGCAGCCGCCGCGGTCGAAGCAGCTACTGCAACCGGTATGATGGTGTTCCTTGTTTCCGAAGACCAAGAGCTTGCAGAAAACGAATTCCCCGACAATCTTTGCCGCATGGGAACCGTTGCAAAGATCAGACAGAGCGTTAACAACGAAGGAAGCATTCACCTGCTTTGTGAATGCCGCGCACGCGCTTCAGTAATTGATTACAGACGCACCGGCAAGATCGCAACAGCAACACTTATAGCAAAAGAGATTTCTCTTGCAGATAACGGAGGAATCCGCGGCGAGGCATATTGCCGCAAGCTTCTGGACGCACTCGAGGAAATGCTTGAATTCGTCGGAAAAGCTTCAAGCGCGATCCGCACCGAGGCGGCAAAAATGGCAGATCCCTCTCTGCTCTGCGATTTCATTGCATCCGCAGTTCTCGTTCGCCAGCCCGATAAGCAGGCGATCCTTGAAGAATTCGATCCCTTTGACCGCTGCGAGCTTCTGATCAGCGTGCTCAAAAACGAATGCGATCTTATGCGCTACGAGCACGAGATCCAGGAAAAGGCAAGGGGCAGGATCGTTCAGGGTCAGCGCGAATATTATCTGCGCGAACAGCTCAAGATCATTGAAGACGAGCTTGGCATGAATGAGGAAGATCCCGACGATTGCACCTCGAAGATCAGACAGGCTGATATTCCCGATGAGGTTCGTGAAAAGCTCTTCAAGGAAAACGACCGTCTTTCCAAAACTCCCTTCGGATCCGCCGAGGCGGCTGTTCTTCGCAACTATATCGAAACAGTTCTCGAGCTTCCCTGGAACAAGAGAACAAGCGACCGCGTAAGCGTTGCGGCGGCAAAGAAGATTCTCGACGCCGATCACGACGGAATGAAGAAGGTAAAGGAACGTATCCTTGAATATCTTGCGGTCAAGCAGCTTTCTCCCGATCTTAAGAATCAGATCATCTGCCTTGTCGGCCCTCCCGGCACCGGTAAGACATCGATCGCGGCTTCGATCGCAAACGCGATGAACCGCAAATACATCCGCGTTTCCCTTGGAGGTATCCACGACGAATCGGATATCCGCGGACACAGAAAGACTTACGTCGCCTCGATGCCCGGACGCATAATGGCGGCGATGGAAAAGGTCGGAGTCAAGAATCCCCTTATGCTTCTTGATGAGATCGACAAGCTGACTTCCGATTCCCGCGGAGATCCCGCATCGGCGCTGCTCGAGGTTCTCGACCCCGAGCAGAACAAGACCTTCCGTGACCACTTTATTGAGCTTGATTTCGATCTGTCGGAATGTCTCTTTATCACCACGGCAAATACTCTGGATACTATCCCGCGTCCTCTTCTCGACCGTATGGAGGTCATCGAGCTTTCGAGCTACACACGCAGAGAAAAGCTCGCGATAGCAAGAAATCACCTGCTCCCCAAGCAGTCCAAGCGCCACGGTCTTGACGGACGCAAGTTCAGAATGACCGATGAGGCTATTTATGAGATCATCGACTGCTACACTCGCGAGGCGGGCGTTCGTAATCTTGAGCGCACCATTGCGGAGCTTTGCCGTAAGGCGGCCAAGAAGATCGTTGAGTCAGAGGGTACTGTCAAGCGAGTAAGCATTGACCGAAAGGATATTGCATCCTATCTCGGCGGCAGAAAGATCCTTCCCGAACTTTCCGCAAAGGAAGATCTTGTCGGCGTTGTAAACGGTCTTGCATACACCGAGGTCGGCGGAGATATGCTGAAGGTCGAGGTTGCCGTTCTTGAAGGAACAGGCAAACTTGAGCTGACCGGCTCGCTCGGCGACGTTATGAAGGAATCGGCGAAGGCGGCACTCACTTATATCCGTTCCATTGCTTCTAAATACGGCATTCCCGCTGATTTCTATAAAACGAAAGATATACATATCCACGTTCCCGAGGGGGCGGTTCCTAAGGACGGTCCTTCGGCGGGCGTGACTATGACAACGGCGCTCTGCTCGGCTCTTTCGGGCATTCCCGTGCGTCACGACGTGGCTATGACGGGTGAGGTCACTCTCACCGGCAGAGTTCTTGCCATCGGCGGACTCCGCGAGAAGACCATGGCTGCATACGCCGCAGGCATCAAGACCGTGCTCATCCCCGCAGACAACGAGGTAAACCTCGAAGAAGTCGACGATGAAGTGCGCGCTAACATTAAATTCATTACCTGCCGTCACGCGGACGAAGTTCTCTCACACGCGCTCGTTTCTTCGCCTTCGAACGAAGTATTTTGCGAAAACGACAAGGGAGATGACGGCTTTGAGAGCACGCTTTCGGGCGTTATCATCAACAATCCCGCGGCGGAGATCCCCGCAATAAGAGGAAAAGAACATGGCAATTAATATTCAGAATTCAAATCTCGAGATCACCGCGGGCAGGATCGATCAGTTCCCCGGCCGCGCGATCCCGCAGATAGTATTTTCGGGCAGATCGAACGTTGGTAAGAGCTCACTTATCAACACAATGCTCGGCAGAAAGTCGCTTGCGCGAGTCAGCTCCGCGCCCGGCAAGACCATCACGGTAAACTTTTATAACGTCGACAACAAGATCATGCTCGTCGACCTTCCCGGCTACGGCTTTGCGAAGCGTCCCGAGCACGAGCGCAAGCGTTGGTCGGCACTCACCGACGGCTATTTCACCAACAACCCGAATTTCGACCGTCTCAAGCTCGCGGTTCAGCTCGTCGACCTCGAGGTAGGTCCCACGCAGGACGACCTGATGATGATCAACTATCTCGCGCAGATGGAGATCCCCTTCGTCATCGTTGCATCAAAAGCCGACAAACCCAACAAAACAAACCGTGCAAAGGCTCTCGAGCTTCTTCACAACCACGAGTACATCCCCGAGGGCACCGAGATAATTCCCTTCTCGGCAAAATCGGGAGAAGGAAAGGAACAGCTCTGGAAGCTCTTCTTCGCGGTCACATCGCAAAAGTAAACTAAAAATGTTCAGATATCTTATTACAAACGGTATGGACGGAATGCAGGGATATCTTATCTCGCTCGCCCTTTCCCTGCCTATAATACTTTTCTCGCTGACGATCCACGAATGTGCGCACGGTTGGGCGGCTATGAACCTGGGTGACCGCACCGCGTACAATCTCGGCAGACTTACTCTTAATCCGATAAAGCACCTTGACCCCATCGGCTTTATCTGTATGCTCGTTTTCGGCTACGGATGGGCAAAACCCGTGCCGATCGTTGTTCGTAATTTTAAGAATCCTCGCAAGGGTATGGCGCTTTCCGCAATCGCGGGACCGATCAGCAATCTGCTTCTCGGATTTTGCTTCGTTATTCTTTATTACCTTGCGACATTCGTAATCAGCCTTGCATTCGGATACGGAAGCTCGATAACAGAGCGCGCTTTTATCATCTCTCAGCTCGTGCTCATATTCTTTTCTATGGGAGCGCGACTGAACGTATATCTTGCAGTATTCAACCTTCTCCCCGTGCCTCCCTTTGACGGTTCAAGATTCTTCTACGTCTTCCTTCCGGTAAAATGGTACTTCAAGGTGATGCAATACGAAAGATACATCATGCTCGGCATTCTCGTTCTGTTTTATTTCGGTATACTTTCGATACCGCTTGATTTCATTTCGGGTCTGATCCTGGACGGCATGTACCGGCTTGTCGGACTTATCCCTATCTTCTGAGGACATTATGGAAGAAACCATTTCTTATAAGCTTGAGAAGTTCGAAGGTCCTCTTGACCTGCTTCTCTCGCTGATCAAAAAAAACAAAATGCAGATCGAGGATATTCCGATATCCCTCATCTGCGAGCAATATATTGAATATATCGCCAAGGCGCAAAAGCTCGATATGGAGCTTGCGGTGGAATTTCTCGTTATGGCGAGCGACCTGATGCTCATCAAGAGCAAGATGCTTCTGCCCCGCGAGGAAGCCGAAGAGGAAGAAGACCCTCGCGCCAAGCTTGCGGATGCTCTTGCCCGTCTTGAAGCGGCAAAGAGCGTAGCAGGTGAGCTCGGAAAGCGTTACGCGCAGTATTCGGGACGAATGGCAAAGGATTCGGAGGATATTTCTCCCGACAAGACCTACGTAAAGGACTACGAGGCTTCGGTTCTCGTGCCCGCTATGCGCCGCGTGCTTGCGGAATACCGCGATACCGAGGCGATCTCGACGGGACTCGTTCGCCCGATCGTGGCACGTCCGATAGTGCCCGTCCGTATCAAGATCATGGGAATCATGAAGCATTTCAAGGATCTTGAGTCAAGACCCTCTCTAGGTGAGCTTCTCGACGAAGCGGACACTCGCCCCGAGCTCGTCGCTATCTTTATCGGCGTTTTGGAGCTTATCAAGATGAAGCGAGTGCTTCTTGTTGAAGAACTCGATGAATTTGGAAATCCGCGCGGAATATCGACGAGATTTAAGGCGAATCCCGAATTCGGAACCGAGCTTCCCGACGATCTTGAGATCGACGGCTACAACGAATAATATAAAGGTAAATAAAATGGATCAGGAAAATAAACTTTCGGAAATTCGCAAGATAGAGGGCGCGCTTGAGGCAATACTCTTTGCGGCGGGACATCCCGTCAGCTACGACAAGATCGGCGAAGCGCTTGAACTGACCCCCGGCGACGCCAAGAGGATCGCTGAGCATCTTGCGGAAAAATACAACTCAAACACCGACGGCGGCATTATGATGCTCCTTTTCCCCGACACCTGTCAGCTCTGCTCGCGTGAGGATTATATCCCCTACGTCCGCATAGCTCTCGGCATACGCAGAGGCGGAAATCTTTCGAATTCCGCACTCGAAGTACTTGCCATCGTCGCATACAATCAGCCGGTAACACGTTCCTTCATCGACACGGTGCGCGGAGTCGACTCGGCATACGCGGTCGGCTCGCTTCTCGACAAGGAGCTTATCGAGCCCTGCGGCAGACTTGACGCTCCCGGCAGACCCACACTCCTTGCAACCACGGAAAAATTCCTCCGTGTATTCGGTCTTAATAACCTCGGTGAGCTTCCCGAGGGCGGCGCACTCCGCGGTGCGGCAGACGCTTTGCTTGAAGCAGAGGAGGAAAACGAACAGCTTTCCATCGAGGTTGATGAAGAAACCTCCCAAGAACCGGCTGAGGAAGAAGCCGAGGAGCTCTACGTTCCCGACGAGGAATAATCTTACTTAATCACAGCAAAGGCAGGTGATACATCTGATTGCGCTCTACATCATCGGCGGTATTTTGCTCTTCTTCGCGTTTATCGCGTCATTGCGCGCCGAGGTCTTAATTGCATATTCGGATGAATTTGCCCTTACTATCCGTGTGCTCGGCATACCGATAAAGATTCTTCCGAAAAAGAAGAAAAAGGTAAAGCTCTCCGCCTACTCGCGCAAGAACCGCGCGAAATACGAGGCGGCAGAAAAGGAAAAGGCTCTCAAAAAGGCTAAAAAGAAAGCCGAAAAGAAAAAGAAGAAGGATGCCGCCAAGGCAAAGAAAAAAGCCGACAAGGCGGCGGGCAAGGCAAAGCCGAAGAAACCGCTTTCCGAAATCATCGATATGATACGCGATCTCGTCGCGGTTGCCGTCCTTCGATTTGCAAAGCATCTTCGCATCCGTGTCGCCAGACTTCACATCGCAGTCGGAACGGGTGACGCCGCATCGACGGCTATCCTTTACGGAGCGATCGCGCCCACCGTGGCGTGCATCGCGGCATATCTCGACTCAACCTCGACTCTTCGCCATCCGACAAAGACCGACGTTGACATACACGCAGACTACCTTTCGGAAAAGATGGTCATAGACATAGAGATCGGATTCTCGATCTGCGTATGGCAGCTTTTCGATATTCTCTTCCGCACGGGCTTCAGACTCGTAAAACACTTGTAAAAATTTATTTGATTCATATATGAAAGGATCTAAAGCTATGGCAAACGAAAACAAGCTTCAGGAAATCATCGCCGCGTCCCTCGAAAATATCCGTTCTATGGTTGACGCAAACACCGTTATCGGCGACCCCATCAACACCCCCCAGGGCACCACCATCATTCCCGTATCCAAGATCTCTCTCGGATTCGCTTCCGGCGGTCTTGACTATGCAGGCAAGACTGAAGAGGCTGTACGCGCGCGCCTTCAGAATTTCGGAGGAGGCGGAGGAACCGGTCTTTCCGTAGTTCCCGTTGGATTCCTCGTTGTATCTCCCGACGGCGCTGTTGATATGATCAACGTCGGCATGGAATACAAGAGCGGTCCCATCGAGCAGGTTGCGGACGTCGTTGAGCGCGCTCCCGAGATCATCGCAAAGATCAAGGCATTCTTTGCAAAGGACGCAGAGCCCGATACCGACGAAGAATAAGCATATATTTCACCCTTCCGAAATATATTTTTATAAGAATATATTTCGAGGTGAAAAATGAATATTCCGCGCAAGCTTATCGCACTCCTTTTATGCACTCTCACACTTCTACCCGCTCGGGCAATACCCGTTTCGGGAAATATAGAATATCTTACCGCAGAAGACAACCTGCCGACAGTTTCGCTTGATATTGCGACCTCGGCAGGCTCTGCGGTGCTTCTTGATGCAAGCGGATCGACCGTACGCACGCTCTGGGAACAAAACGCAGACAAGCGGCGGGGTCCCGCGAGCACCACGAAGATAATGACAGCACTCGTTGCAGCCGAAAGTATGCCTCTGTCAGCCAAAGTGACGATACCGAAGGAAGCGGTTGGCGTCGAAGGCTCTTCAGTATATTTGACGGAGGGTGAAATATTCACGCTCGAGGAACTGCTTTGCTGTACTCTTTTAGAATCAGCAAATGATGCGGCTGTGGCAGTTGCTATTGCAGTCAGCGGAAGCATCGAAGATTTTGCCGTCCTGATGAACGAAAAGTGTGCAGAACTGGGGCTTGTTGATACTCATTTCACCAATCCCCACGGACTCGACCACGAGGAGCACTATACAACTGCGCGCGAGCTCGGTATCATTGCCGCGGCGGCACTCGAAAACGATGCTCTGCGCAAAATATTCTCTACATATAAAATGACTGTAGCAGCTCCCGACGGCGGAGTGCGCCTGCTTATCAACCACAACAGACTGCTGAGGTCTATAGACGGTTGCATAGGGGTGAAAACGGGTTACACCAAATCGAACGGCAGGTGTCTTGTTTCTGCGGCTGAACGCGACGGTTTACGGCTTATTGCCGTTACTCTCGACGACGGCAACGACTGGCACGACCATACGCTGATGCTCGAGGCGGGATTTGAAGCCTACGAGCGCGTTGAACTTCGTGAGTACACCAATATTACTATGCCTGAAATAACCGTGGAGAACGGCGAGCAATCGTGTGTAAGGACGGTGCTTACCGACGAAGTATTTGTAACGCTTCCGAAAAGCGGTGCAAATATAGAATACAAAATTGAGAGCATTACTTCTCTTTCCGCTCCCGTATCACGAGGGCAGGAGGCAGGTGAGGTCATTTTTACTTGCGAAGGAAAAGAAATTGCTCGAATACCGCTCGTGACCGCCTATGCGGCGGCAAAGAAAAAAGAAAAAGGATTCTGGGAACGTCTATTCGGTTAAGTTCCCTATATTAATATGGAAAAGATCAGACTTCAAAAATATTTTACCGATTGCGGCGTACTTTCTCGCCGTGCCGCCGAGCGCGAGATCGAGGCAGGTCACGTTAAAGTCAACGGACAGATAGCCAAGGTCGGGGACAAAGTTATGCCGGGTGTCGACAAGGTCGTTTGGAACGGCAGAGGTATCGTGTTCAAAGAACGTGTCGCAAAACGTGTTATTGCGCTCAACAAACCCCGAGGATACGTTTGCACGGCTTCCGATGAAAAAGGGCGCAAGGTCGTCACCGAGCTTGTCGAGGATGCGGGCGGAAGACTCTACCCCATCGGCCGCCTTGATATGCAGTCGGAAGGACTTCTTCTTATGACCGATGACGGCGAATTTGCAAATTTGATGATGCATCCGCGCCACCATATTCCAAAGGAGTACAAGGTAAGCGTCAAAGGCAAGGTTGACGAAAAGGCGCTTGAAATTCTCCGCTCCGCGCTCGTTATCGACGGATATAAGATCACACCCGCAGAGGTTGAAGTTCTTGATACTCAAAAAGACGGCGCGCGACTCAGCTTCGTTATCTTTGAGGGAAGAAACAGACAGATACGCAAGATGTGCGAGGCGGCGGGGCTTACAGTCACGCGTCTGCGCCGCGTCAAGATCGGTCCGATCTCGGTCAACGGCATCGCTCCCGGCACCTGGAGAAAGCTTCGCGACGATGAAGTAGCTTGGCTGCGTCGTATGGCAAAGCTGAAGCCGGAAAAGACATATGAAGAAGAATAACAGATTCACCCTGACGATGTGCCGCATCGTCAGGGTTTTACAATATATTCCGACAAAAGTCGGGGAGAAACACTATATTTTGTGTTTTCTATGGTAATTTGTGGTAATTCTGCACAAATGCGACGGCAAATTTTTGTGCAATCTTTTTCCGTCTTTACTATTGCAAAATTTGGGGATTTATGGTAAAATATTACTGTAAAAATTATCCATTTGGAGGAATAAAAACGTATGGAAAAGAATATCAAGATACTTATTGCAGATGAAAACGATACCGACCGCCGCAGACTTGCCGATGGACTTCGCAGATCGGGATTTCACAGGATCGACGAGGTTCAGAACGGCGAGGGTGTCATTGACAGAATCGCAAGCGGCAATTACGACATTGTCATTGTCGACGTATGGCTTTCAAAGCTTGATGGGATCGGAGTTCTCCGTCAGAGCCGCGCCATCGATTTCGGCGGTGCTCTCCCACCCCTCTTCATTGTCACATCTTCGATCTCAAGCCAGAACATTTTCGTTGACGCAATGAATGCGGGTGCGGCGCTTTGCCTCTTAAAGCCTATCGACCCCGCAAGTCTTGCCGAGCATCTGCAGAGTCTTGGACGCGACCGAGCTGTACGCGAATCGGGTACTCCCGACATTGAAACGCAGGTCACAAAGATCATCCATCAGATCGGAGTACCCGCGCACATAAAGGGATATCAGTATCTCCGAACCGCGATCCTGCTGACGATTCGTGACAGCGACGTGATCAATTCCGTAACGAAAGTTCTCTACCCCACCGTCGCAAAGAAATATCAAACTACCACATCGCGAGTTGAACGTGCGATCCGCCACGCAATTGAGGTCGCATGGGACCGCGGAGACGTTGAAACTTTGAATTCCTATTTCGGCTACACTATCCAGAACGACCGCGGCAAGCCCACGAACAGCGAATTCATTGCAATGATCGCGGACAATCTCCGTCTGAAATATAAATTGTATAAATAAACTTGACAAATAGCATTTTGTTGTAAAATCATCATTTTGAATCTAAAGTAAAAAAGATAAAAGCCTCGCGAGGCTTTTATCTTTTCTTTTTTCTTTTCTTCTCAACGAGTTCGTCAAGTTCCTCAACTCTTTCGTCGGAGATATGTTCCGTACCGCCGGAGTAGCGGGCGACGGTGTAGGTGTCGAAGAGAGTGTGTTCGAGCTCTTCGTGAGCCAGATCACGTTCCATTTTTGCCGGTGTATACTTCGGCGCAACGCGATATCCTTCGCGGATCTTACCAAACATATATTCGGTGAAAATGAAACGTACTCGCGTGGCGTTGTTTGCGTCATTCCACGGGTGAGGATTCTTCATCTTATTGCGGCGGCGCTTTGAAGCCGTGCGTTCCTTGAAGATAAAATCGCGTTCGTCCTCGCCCTTGACACGCTTGCGTTCGATTCCGAGCTTCTTTGCGACTTTTTTGATGATCTTTCCAAGATATTTCGATATTGCTCTTGCAATGCGCTCGGTAACTTTAGCTATCTTTTCGCGCATCTTGCGGTCGAACATCTTTTTGAAAGACTTGATACCGAGCCAGATTCCGCCTCCGAACATTAGAAGCGCGAGGGCTTGCAACAGATAATTTCCAATAGAAAGCGTGAAGATGACTGCTCCGTAAAAGACGGAAAAGACGTAAATTACCGTAAGAACAACACGGATCGGCGAAAATCCGCGCGATTCCCTGATAGCGCTTATGATTCCTTTGATCTTATTCATCGTCCGTCTCCTCGCTGAAAAAGAGTTCGGGGAGCGAATAGACGCGGACACCGTTACCTCGGCGTTCAAGCTCGAAGGCGCGGGCATCAGTCTCGGGAGTCTGACAGAGAACGAAGATCAGGATCTCCGAGCTGTTTTCTCCCGCTTCAAGGAGCTCGTCGAGCAGCGCGGGGAAAGATCCGCCGTCGGCTGCGCGCATTGAAGCCATTGTTTTGAACATATCAAGCATATGCGACTCGCCGCCCGCAAGGGGAAATCTTTGCAGCATACTGCCATCCTGACCCTTGCAGTTAGCATAGAAACCAACGCTGTAGCCGCCGTAGATCGCTTGTCTGATTATGTAAGCCGAATAGGAAAGAGCAAGCTCGGTGAGCTTTTCGTATTGCTCTCCATCGATTCCGCAGTCACGCTCGAGGTGATAATCCATAAAAACGCAGAGGCGGCGTGCGGCACAAAAATCGCGATCGTTGACCATGAGAGGGGTGGCGCTTCTGCGTGAGCCGAGCCAGGTCTTGGCGCTCGCCTTGAAATTGATCTGCGAAACCGGATCTCCGAAGCGGTAATCGCGTACGCCGGAAAGCGAGAAGGGATCAGCAAAAAGCTGTCGGAGTGCTCTTTCCTCGCCCTGCATCATACTGACGGCGGGGAGAGCGGGATCGATCTCGAAGGGCTTGGGATAGACGTATATTTCAGCAGGACACTCGAAAAATTCCTCGCCAAGTTTCTTGCGTACGACCGCGCTTTGAAGCTTGTAATACCCGCGCTTAAGGCAGGTCAGCTTGTGGCGGCGGCGGATTCGCATATAGGGCCAAAGATTGAACCGGCTGATAAAATACTGCATTCCGTCCTTTTTGGGCGGTTCAAATCCCGAAAGGCGCAATTCGTTATAGAGATACGCCTCGATATCAACTGCGAAAAGCGGGAAGAATCCGTTATTGACAACGGTTTCGATCAGTTCGACCTCGTCGCCCGCATAGACTCCTTTTTCGGTGAATTCACGCGAATATGATATGTTTTTCAGATTGTTTTCTCGCAGGCGGAGGTAGATCTTCCAAAGTATCCACAAAACGAGTGCCGCAACGAGTATCCAGAAAACATAGGGAAATACAGGAGATTGAAGAAATTTAACTAAAACTTCGATAAATCCCGCAAGCAGCCGGAGAAAAACGTCAACTACTGCGTTCATCAGAGATTCTCAAAGACAGCTTCGGTGGGCACGCGGGTCGATTTGATGATATTATCAACGATCTCGCCGACCGCGTTCTTTCTGATCCTTGCCGCTGATTCGAGCATAATGCGGTGCTCAAGAACGGGATGAGCGGCGCGCTGAATGTCGTCGGGCAGAACGTAAGAGCGGCCCGCAATCGCGGCATATCCCTTTGCCGCCTTCATAAGCGCCAATGCTCCTCGGGGGCTGACTCCGAGAACTACGTGCGGATAGGCACGGGTCGCCTCGACTATATAAGAAATGTACTCCATAAGCTCGGGGCAGATATAGATCTCGGGAAGTGCTTTTATAGCCTCGCAGAGTTCTTCCTCGCTTACGACGGGGGCAAGCTCGTCAAGAGGGCTTGCCTTATCAAAACGCGCGAGAATTCCTACGTTTTCGGCGTGGGAGGGGTACTCCATCTTGCCCTTCATAAGGAATCTGTCAAGCTGTGCCTCCGGGAGAGGGAATGTGCCGAGAGTTTCGACGGGGTTCTGCGTTGCGATGACCATAAAGGGATCCGAAAGACGCATTGTTTTACCGTCGATGGTTGCCTGGCGCTCTTCCATACACTCAAGCAGACCCGACTGGGTTTTGGGCGTTGCGCGGTTGATCTCATCGGCGAGAAGGATATTGGTAAAAACCGGTCCGGGAACAAATTCGAATTCGGATGATTTCATATTGAAGAAGTTGATACCGGTGATATCTGAGGGGAGAAGGTCGGGGGTGAACTGAATACGCTTGAAATCACATCCCACGCTTGCGGCAAGAGATTTGATGAGCACTGTCTTTCCCGTGCCGGGAACGTCTTCAAGAAGAACGTGACCGCCTGCAAGAAGCGCAACGCATATCATATCTATGGTCTCCGTCTTACCGACGATAACCTTTCCGATATTCTCTTTTATTCGGTTGTAAACGCTTGTGATAAGCTCGGTGTTTGCCATTTTTGCCTCCGTTTATTTTGTGATTTGTACCGCGCCCGCAAGGTAGCGTGCGCTTGATTCGGCAAGAGTAAGAGCGCGATTCTCGCCGAGAACGCCGTGAAGCTTGAATATTTTTTCGTGGGCGCGTTTTTCGTCGGCAGTAAAATTGCTTGCGATACCGACGATATCGCCGCTGTCGATCCATTCAAAGAATCGCTGACGGCGGAAAAGATTCTGAACTCCGAGAAGTGCCGAGGCATCGAGCAAGCCCTTGTAGCCGAGCTTGAAGAGATCGCGGACGTAGCCTTCGGGGCAACGGTCGATGTGCGCGATCAGCACGTCATAGTCAGCCATTTTGATTGCGTAGAGTGTGTCAAGCAGGGCGTTTTCCCACACACCTTCCGGCATATCGACGATTATAGTCCGTGTGCCGAGGATCGCGAGCGAGCCTATGTCGGATATGTATTTCAACCTCTCGTCGAGGTAGACCTCGCTTCCGAGATAAAGCGCGGGGCACTTTTTCGGCATGTTTCCGTCAAGGTCAAAAAGTATCTTTTCACGGAGGGTCAGGAATTCTGAAACGCTCATTTTGGCGGGATAATAGCGCGGAGTAAGTACCGCCGCAGCGATACCCGCGGAATAAAGCGTGCGGAGTCTTTCGGCGCATATTTCAATATCTTTGGAGCCTCCGACAAATCCGGGTAAAATATTGCCGCCAAGATCGATCTGCATCTTCTCCGCCCCTCTCTTTCGCAATTGCATAATAATATAATTATGTACTATTTTTTGCGTTTTGTCAAGTCTTTTTGTGTAAAATACTTGTCAGAGGGGCAAAAGAGTGGTATAATTATATTATAAAACCTAAAGGACGGCAAAAATGAAGCATATACTCCTTATCACAACCGGCGGAACTATCGCATCCGCCGCGGGTGCGGACGGTCTTGTGCCCACGGTTTCGGGCGAGCGTCTGCTTGAGCACATTCCCGAGGTGCGCGACGTTTGCCGCGTGAGTGTCACCTCGCTTTTCAATCTTGACAGCACCAATATGCGCCCCGAATATTGGCTGAAGCTCGCAGGAAAGATCCGCGAAGAATATTTCAATTACGACGGTTTCGTCATCACGCACGGCACCGACACAATGGCATACGCTGCTTCCCTGCTCCATTTTCTGATACAGAACAGCCAGAAGCCGATCGTGCTGACGGGCGCGCAGACCCCTATGGAGAGCCGCGACACCGACGCACGCGAGAATCTGCGCGACGCGTTCATTTACGCCGCTGACGACGATGCCTGCGGCATACACGTTGTTTTCGACGGCAAGATCATATGCGCGCCGAGAGCAAGAAAAAACCGCACGAGAAGCGCGAACGCTTTTTCGAGCGTCGACTACCCCGAGATCGGATTCATCCGCGGCGGCGCGATGAGGTATTATATCAAGGAAAAATTCTCCGAGCCCACGCGGTTTTATAATGAGATCGACACGAACGTGATGCTCGTCAAGCTCACGCCGGGTATGAGCGCGGATATTTTCGACTACGTTGCCGAGCGCGCGCACGCCGTTATCATCGAAAGCTTCGGCGTCGGCGGTCTTCCCTACTACGAGAACGACGAGTTCGCCGACAAGATCGAAATGCTGATCGAAAAGGGCATCCGCATCGTTATCACCACGCAGGTGCCACACGAGGGCAGCGATATGTCGATCTATCAGGTCGGACTTCGAATCAAGCAGAAATACGAACTCCCCGAAGCTTACAGTATGACGACAGAAACGGTGCTTGCGAAAGTTATGTGGGCGCTCCCGCAGGCGGGAACGGCTGAGGAGTTTGCGAAGATATTCAATACGCCGGTTGGGTGTGATATTATATAAAAACCAAGAGATCTTGCCAAAGTGCAAGATCTCTTGTTTTTTTATTGAATAAACTCGATAAACTCATTGATAATTTCTATGGGAAAAATAGTTCGTCTATAGAGTGATGCTTGATCGGCAGTGTTAATTTTATATCCGAAATGGCTGATATCGTCAAACACCTGCAATGTGATATTTTCGTTGTTCGAAAAAGCACTTTGCCAAAGCTGAATATCTGCATCGAAAGTCTGACTGTCGTATCTGCTATTGATTATCAGCGTTTTTACATTGCTATCTTTGATGTTTTGCAGGGTATCAATTTGATTATATGAAGCCCAATAATAGTCGCTTGCACCGTAATAGTAATATCCCTTTGCATATTCCGGCAAAGCGTTTTTGGCGGTCTCTGCGTATTCGATATACACGTTCTTATTATTCGGGTCAATTAACGTGTACTGATCACAAGCAATATCTGCAAGATGGCGTGCAGAACTATTAAACAAAATCATTCCGTCAATTTCGGGATCTGACGCTACTAATTCGCATGCTATCTGTCCGCCCAAACTGTGGCCAAGCAGATATAGATTACTTATATTCTGTTCATTCAAATATTTGATCGCGGCTTGGCAATCACTCAGATACTCCTCATCTATACCGCCTTCTTGTCCAAATTCGTCAGCATAATTCAAAGTCCTTTTATCTATTCGCAGAGAATTGATTCCATTTTCCGCAAATCCTTGGGCGATATCTTCAAATGGCTTAAGTATTCCGACGGTTGAGTTATAATCGCTCGGACCCGAGCCGGAAATAAGGAATACAGCGGGATGCTGCTGCCCGTCGTTAATAAAAGTGTAAACAGCGTTCAACTTGCAGCCGTCATTTTCAAAAGCAAAATATTTTTCCGTATATTTTCCGTGATCTATCTCAAAAGCATTATCGAAATAAATATTGTGGTAAAACGAGCATAGCTGAAGTCCATTAAATGAAATTGAAACCTCTGTCTTTATATTGTCAAAAACCAAGAGCGAAGTATATGTAACAATGCCGTCTTTTTGGCTTGTTTGGATTTCAGAAGCTCTATTGAGATTTCCGCTGATCGAGGATACACTTTCAAACAAATAAACAAAATTCTCCGCAGTTATCAGCTTTTTCATATCGGTGTCTGCATATTCGTAAAGATCGAGAGCCTCTCCAAGTTTCCACTTTGTGATTACATACTCAAAGAGTTCATCCTGCGTTTCGGGCTTTTGTGTGGACGATTCAGCGTTTGTTATTTCATACGTAATTTCATTTTCGGTTATATGAGCCAAAGTTTCGGGCATTTCTTCAACTCTGGCGCATGCGCTGATTGACAGCACGCCCAATAATACAAAAAATATAATACATTTTTTGATCATATATATTCACCTCTTGTTATATTTCGTAGTACCCGATCCAGAAGCCCTCTATTTTTTCTCCGTAAAAAACGTATTTGATCTTAAGACCGAGCTTTTCATATTTAACGTATTGATAAACAATGTGAGGATATTTTTGATCGTATTCCAGCCTATCGTATGACACGAAATCGCCGAGCGGTGCCAAAGTATCTATTCTCGTACTCTCCAAGACAGATTTCGGCAGGTACCTTTTCATAGTATCGCCAAAATGATTATAAAGAGCCTCGCAATTACCGCCTATAACCGATTCATTGCATTCCTTTACAATTGCATCAATTCGCGGATTTGCAAAAGCAGGTATAGGAGCGAGATCGCTATCAAATATACTTTTATCTTTGGCAAGCGCAAGAAGAGCCTTGTTTAGCCAAATCAATTCTTTTTGTTTGGTTTCGATCAGTGCTTCTATCTGTGCCCTTTTCAACAAAAGTGTTTCTTTAAGCTCTGCATTCTCATTTAATAATTCAGATATGTTTTTTATAGATACACCAAGTGCTCGAAGAACGAGAATATTTCTTATGTTCGCTATCTGCTCTTTGGTGTATCTGCGACGGGAAGCTCCCGGAGTACTCTGAATCAGTCCTTTTTCTTCATAAAACCGAAGAGTCCTTGAAGTTGTGGAAAGCATTTCACATACTTCGGTAATATCATATAAATCCTTTTCTTTCATTTGTATGCCTCCTGTCAATATTATACCACTTTACGTTGCGTCAATGTCAAGTACTTTATCAAAAAATTATTATATAATAAAATAAATTTGGAGCTGCCTCACAATTTAGCAAGGCAGCTCCTCTACATTTTACTTGTTCTCTTCCTTTTTCTTCTTATTCTTCCTATTCACCGCAATAACGATAATTACTATCACCGCGGGGATGCCGGGGAAAATGAGAAGGGTGGGAATGGCTGATACGAGGAATACGGTAAAGTCCATAAAGCCCTCGCCAAAATTTTGCCAGCTCTCTACGAAAGCCTCGGCTATTCGTTCACCGAAGGTGGGCTCGTCATCCTTGATGGGCGTGTATTCAACGACCTCGTCGATTGTGAGGTTTACGGTCGAATAAGCAACCTGTCCGTCGTAG
The DNA here is from genome assembly GCA_045535375.1 of Eubacteriales bacterium. Classification (GTDB taxonomy): domain Bacteria; phylum Bacillota; class Clostridia; order Oscillospirales; family CAG-272; genus CAG-390. The sequence continues at coordinate 10,941 of JAZSLM010000117.1, read as the reverse complement.
GATTTGAGTATCGCCTGATATTCCGCGATCTGCTGTTCGGTCTCGGAGATCTTCTTTTGGAGTGTGTACCAGAAATCATAGTCCTTTGCCGAGTCGATCGAAGCCATCATTGCAAGCAGACTTTCGCGCTCGGTCTCGAGGGTTTTCATTCGCGCCTCAATGCTGAAATATGCCTCACTTACGTCCTGCTGGGTCGAGGAGCTTGATGTGACGTTCAGCGCGCCGCCGATCTGCGAGATGAAGGCGTCGACGTTCTCTGCGGGGATCTTGATAACAAGATATGCCGAGCGGCTATATGAACCATAATGGTTATAGCTTGCGCCGTTCACACGCGACTCGCTGATAAATCCGTTATAAGCCGCTATCGAGGTATTGATCTCTGCCAAAGCCTCGTCATAGGTCTTGGTTTCACCGTAGACAGTAAAGGTGCGGATGATCTTGCGGTTTGTGCTGACGGCATTATCGGTTGTCAGACTGCCGTCGGGAGCATACGAAACGCCGCCCGATTCGGGTACTTTATCGGCAGGATAGCCGATGTCCATATCGCCCGCAAAATTCTCCGAACCCGCCGCGCAGGAAGCAAAGAGGGGAATGATGAGCAGAGCCACCAGGACGAGAGCAAATGATGTGTATCTGATTGTCTTTTTCATAATGATTCTCCTTTTCTGTTTGATGCCCGTCAAGCGGGTTAGTATTATTTTACTTTTTCACATTTTTATTATATCACGAATCATATCAATTGTCAATAATAAAATGTGCGGCACGTCAAAGCGACATGCCGCAGATATGAATTGTTTTATTTGAGCTTTGCGAGAGCTGCTTCGATTGCGGCAAGAGTCTCCTTGTACTTTTCGAGTTTTGCCTTTTCAGCTTCAACTACGTTTGCGGGAGCCTTTGCAACAAATCCTGCGTTCGAGAGCTTACCGTCAAGGCGCTTGATCTCGCCCTGGGTCTTTTCGAGTTCCTTTGTAAGGCGGGCTCTTTCCTTCTCTGTGTCGATGAGCTCGGAGAGAGGCAGATATACGGTTGCTGCATCGGTAACGATCTGTGCAGCGTCGTCGGCGGTGATAGCACCTGCGAAGTCCGCGGAAACCTCAACCTCGGATGCCGAAGCAAGACGGCAGAAGAAGGGATAGGTCGCGGGAGTGAAGGAATCCTCGTACTTGGTCTCAAGGTAGACCTTGGTCTTTCTTGAGGGAGGAACGTTCATCTCGGTACGTCTTGCGCGGATAGCCTTGATGACAGCGATGAGCTTATCGGTATGAGCGGCGTCGGTCTCGAAATCGAGAGCGGCATCGAACTTGGGATAGCTTGCGATCATGATGCTTTCTGCGTCGCCCTCGTGAGGAAGCGCCTGATAGATCTCCTCGGTGATGAAGGGCATAAAGGGATGCAGGAGTTTGAGAGTGCCGGTGAGAACGTATGCGAGAACGTTCTGCGCGACAAGTCCGCTTTCGCTTTCCTTATCCGCGAGGCGAGCCTTGGAGAGCTCGATATACCAGTCGCAGAAGATATCCCAGACGAAGTCGTAGAGATTCGAGAGGGCAATACCTATCTCATACTTATCGAGCGAGGATTCAACAGCCGCGCAGAGCTTGTTGAAGCGGCAGAGGATCCATTTATCCTCGGGAGCAAGCTTGGATGCCTTGGGAAGTTCAACCTTATCGATGGTGAGGTTCATTCTTACGAAACGGGAAGCGTTCCAGAGCTTGTTTGCAAAATTACGCGCCGCCTCGATCTTTTCGTCCGAGAAACGCATATCGTTTCCGGGGCTGTTACCCGTTGCAAGCGCAAAGCGGAGCGCGTCTGCACCGTAGGTCGAGATGATCTCGAGCGGGTCGATACCGTTGCCGAGGGACTTGGACATCTTTCTGCCCTGCGCGTCGCGGACGAGACCGTGGATAAGTACGGTGTCGAACGGAATGGTATCGGTATATTCGAGTGCCGAGAAGATCATTCTCGATACCCAGAAGGTGATGATATCGTAACCGGTTACGAGGGTGTTGGTAGGATAGAAATACTTCAGATCCTCGGTGTTATCCGGCCAGCCCATTGTCGAAAAGGGCCAGAGAGCAGACGAGAACCAGGTGTCGAGCGTGTCGGGGTCCTGAGTCATATGGCCGCCGCACTTGGGGCAGGTTTCTGTATGCTCAGCCGAAACAACGGTCTCGCCGCACTTGTCGCAGTAGTATGCGGGGATTCTGTGACCCCACCAGAGCTGACGCGAGATGCACCAGTCCTGGGTGTTCTCCATCCAATGGAAATAGTTCTTATCAAATCTTTCGGGAACGAATTTGATACGTCCGTCGCGAACAGCCTCGATCGCGGGCTTTGCGAGGGGCTCCATCTTTACGAACCACTGAAGGCTGATCATGGGCTCGATAGTGGTGCCGCAACGGTAGCAGGTGCCGACCTCGTGCTTGATGTTGTCGATCTGGCAGAGGTAACCGCCCTCTTCAAGATCCTTGAGGATAGCCTTTCTTGCCTCGTAGCGGTCCATTCCCGCATACTTGGGATAAGCCTCGGTGATCTTTGCGTCCTCGGTGAGAACGACTTCCATCGGGAGCTTCTGACGGCGGCCGACCTCGAAGTCGTTGGGGTCATGCGCGGGAGTGATCTTAACGCAGCCGGTACCCTTGTCGAGCTGTGCGTGCTCGTCGGCAACGATCGGGATACGTCTGCCTACGAGAGGAAGAACGCAGTATTTGCCGATAAGGTCCTTATATCTCTCATCCTCGGGGTTAACTGCAACTGCAGTATCGCCGAGCATCGTCTCGGGACGGGTGGTAGCGACCTCAACGTATCCTCCGCCGCCTACGAGGGGATACTTGATATGCCAAAAGTGGCCGTCCTGCTCAACGTAGTCAACCTCTGCATTAGAGATAGATGTCTTACAGTGAGGACACCAGTTAATGATACGCTCGCCGCGGTAGATGAGTCCCTTCTTGTAAAGGCGTTCAAAAACGTCGCGGACTGCACGGCTGCATCCTTCGTCAAGAGTGAAACGCTCACGGGTCCAGTCACAGGATGAGCCCATCTTCTTGAGCTGGGAAATGATACGTCCGCCGTACTGCTCCTTCCATGCCCAAGCGCGCTCGAGGAAGCCGTCGCGACCGAGGTCTTCTTTCGAAAGACCTTCCTTACGCATAGCCTCAACGATCTTCGCCTCGGTTGCGATGGAAGCGTGGTCAGTGCCGGGGAGCCAGAGAGTGCTGTAGCCGGACATTCTCTTGTAACGGATAAGGATATCCTGAAGAGTGTTATCAAGCGCGTGACCCATGTGGAGCTGACCGGTGATGTTTGGAGGGGGAATAACTATCGAATAATGTTCTTTGCTGTAGTCGACCTCGGGAGTGAAATATCCCTTCTCGGTCCACATAGCGTAGAGTCTGTCTTCAAACTCTGAGGGATTATAGGTCTTCGGCAGACCCATATTGATCTCGGAATTCATTTTTTATCGTCCTTTCAAATAATAAATTACAAATAGACAATTGTAAAACTGCGTTTTACAATTGAAAGCGCGCGCTTATCGCCGCCGCCCAAATCAAAGATTTTGCCTGCTCCCCTCGGCGCGCGGGCTCGCCCTGCTCGCCTAAAAGGGATTTTTTCGGTCGGCAAAGCCGCCGAAAAAATATATTTTATTTAATAAAAAAGCGCAAACATCCCAAAAACAGGACGCTTTGCGCGCGGTACCACCTGTATTCACGCCTTCAGGCGTGCTCTCATTTATCCTTTTTCGGGGATAAGACGTTCGGAACTACTGCTTTTTCACTCCGACCGCTCCGCGGCGACTTCGAACGGCTACTCTTGCGTGCTCACACCAACCGCACGCTCTCTGGAAAGAAAATTCCGCCTACTGCTCCGCTTCACAGCGTTTCATATTCATACATTATAAGTATATCATTAATTATAAAATTTGTCAAGTATTTTTTTCGATTTTACAGCAAATTTATCATTTGTTAATCATAACACTTGACTTCACGGTCATAATATGATATAATATTGGCGTTATGCCGCATACAAAAAATCTGCGCGGCAAAAGAAAGGAACTTTTTAATATCTCATGGAAGGCGACCGATTATTTTGGCTTATTATGCTCCAGCTTGTGCTCATTGCGATCAATGCGTTTTTCGCGGCATCCGAAATGGCACTTGTTTCACTTAACACAAATCTTCTCCGCAAGCAAGCGGAAGAAGGCGACAAAAAGGCCAAAAAACTTTTAGAACTTTCAGAAGAACCCACGGCTTTTCTCTCCGCGATCCAGATCGCGATCACTCTTGCGGGATTTCTCGGCTCGGCGTTCGCGGCAGATAATTTCTCGGATCCTCTGACCGATCTTATCTACAATAAGCTTGGTTTCACGGTTCTCGGAGAGGAAACTCTGAACTCGATCACCGTCATCTTGATCACTCTCGTGCTCTCATATTTCACTCTTGTGCTGGGCGAGCTCGTCCCCAAGCGTATTTCGCAACACTCTCCCGAAAAGGTGGCTCGTCTTGTCTGCCCCATCGTTTCGGCAATCAAAACGGTACTCAAGCCCATCATCTGGGTGCTTACCAAGTCGACAAACCTCTGCCTGCGCCTTTGCGGTATCAACCCGAACGAAGAAGACGAGCAGGTGACCGAGGACGAGATCCGTCTTATGGTGGATATCGGCGAGGAAAGCGGAACCATCGATGCAAACGCAAGTGAGATGATCGACAACATCTTTGAGTTCGACAACAACACCGCGCGAAGCGTTATGACCCGCGCGATCGACGTTGTCACGATCTCCGCCGATGCAACCGATGACGAGATCTTTGAGATCCTCAAAGAAAGCGCATACTCTCGCTATCCCGTTTGCGGAGAGGATATCAACGACGTTCTGGGCATTCTTTACGCAAAGGATTACTATCTTGACCGTCTTTCTCAGAATGAAAATAAATCTCTCGCAGAACTTCTCCGCCCTGCTCATTTCGTGCCCGAAACCGTGAAATGCGACGTGCTTTTTCGTGATATGCAGGAAATGGGCAAGCATATTGCCATTGCGATCGACGAATTCGGCGCAGTCAGCGGTATCGTAACTCTTGAAGACCTTGTCGAAGAGATCGTGGGCAACATCTACGACGAATACGACGAGGAAGAAAAGGAAGAGGAAGAAAGCGATATTATCGAGATCGAGGAAAACGTTTGGCGCGTTGCAGGCTCCACCGAGCTTGAAAAACTTATCGACACAGTCGGCTTTGAGCTTCCCGAGGATGCGGATTTTTCCACCCTCGGCGGTATGATAATGAACGAGCTTTCCGAAATTCCCGACGACGGCGCGGCTTCGATCGAGATTACGACCTGCGGCTTACATATAAAAGTCGAAAAGGTCGAGGACAGACGAATTGAAAGCGCGATCGTAACGAAAATTTCCGTTCCCGAAGAAGATAATGACGAATAAATCAACAGCGGATGCCCGAAGGCATCCGCTGGCTTTTTTAGTTGTCGTCCCAAATATTATACTGCGATCCGTCGTATCTTTTTTGCTCTCCCGGCTCGTTGAGGTAAGGAGAATACATCATTATCGCCGAATTCTGCACAAGCAGTTCCTCGTCGATAAAGGCGCCGTCGAGGGTGAATCTCTGCTTATAAAGTTCATTGTGGCGCGTATATCCGCCCCAGATCTCAAGGCGCATCTCGTGATTGCGTTCAACTACTTCGTATTTCACGGTGGGTTCGTTTACAACTCTCCACTCACCGACGAGATCTTCTTTTTCAACCGTCAGGCAAAGCTGAAAGACTTCGCTTGTGTCGTTGCGTATCATAAGATCGACGTGAGGATAGAAACAAGTCGCACCGCTTGCAAAGGGCTGTGTGCGGTTAGCATCGGGAAAGACGTCGTATCCGTGGCGATGGCGTTCGATGACCTTCAAGGGTGTGTGTGCTGTCATCCAGAATATCATATTGGCGAGCTGGCAGAGGCCGCCGCCAACACCGGGCGTGATCTTGCCGTTGCGGAGTATCATTCCGTCAAGGAAGCCGCGGCGGTATGTAGGCTTGCCTATAAGACGCCAATAACTGAAAATCTCACCCGGGCGCAGAAGAATTCCGTCCATACGCGCCACGGCGAGTTTGAGATTAGTCACCTTATTTTCCTGCATCCACATTTCAAGATCCTTGAGCTTGCGGCGCATTGGAGTGCGATGTGTGAAATATACTACGGGCAGACGCTCCGCCTGACGTTTTTTTGCAAACTTATGCTCCATGGTCAGCCATTTCAGCCGACGGCAGGCGCCGTAATACGCGCATCCGAGCTTAAAACGAAGGGGCGAGCGGTCAATTGGTTTTTCAGAACTTTTCATATTGTATCTTCCTTTCGTTTTTCTTTATTATATCATACAAAAAGTGTTTTTGTCAAGAATTTTTTATTTCGACTTTTTTCGTGATTGACTTGCATTATAATATATGATATAATTAAATCAACAAGAGCGAAAGGAGAACCGATATGGCAAACGTTTTTGATTATATCAAATGGCGCGGAGATCTGAGTTTTGAGCAATCTCCGCTTAACGAAATTGACGCCCTGATATTCTGCGAGCTTTCTTATATCTTCTTTGACGGCATCGTACCCGAATCACCCGAAGACGGCTACGTTACGCTTGCCGAAGCAGCTGAAATATTCTTTGAGCGTCATGCGGGGCTTGACGAGATCAGCCTCGGCGAATGGGTACCGAAAGAAATAGTTCCGCTTTTCCGAATGGCGGCAGCATCGAAGAGATTTTCCTCTCTTCCTCTCGCGCACTTTGTAAACATCATTGACGACGAAACAGTCGAGCAGTTTTCAGCGGTCTCCTTTTTCCCCGACGATGAAAGCGTTTTCGTTGCTTACCGAGGCACCGACGATTCGATAACCGGCTGGCGCGAGGATTTCAGAATGGCATTTCAAACTCCTGTTCCCGCGCAGAAGAGAGCCGAGGAATATCTCCTAAATGCATCGGCAAATGCAGAAAAAATATATATCGGCGGACACAGTAAGGGCGGAAATCTCGCACTGTGGGGAGCGATGAACGCATCCGGTGAGATCGCAGAACGAATAATAAAAATATTCAATTTCGACGGTCCCGGATTCCTTGACGACATATGGGAGGGCGCTCATTACGAGCGAATCGCGGACAGAATATCCACGGTAATACCAACAGGTTCGATCGTCGGTCTGCTCCTCAAATACGATAAAAACTACCGAGTTACAAAATCAAGCGCAAAGAATTATCTTTATCAGCACGATGCACTGACTTGGGAAGTCGAAGGCGTTGAATTCGTATGTGACGAAGATGTCGCTCCCGACGTCAAGCGTGCAAACGAGATGGTCGGTAAGTGGATATATTCAATGCCCCCCGATGACAGACGGGCATTCGTTGAAGGATTTTTCGATATTCTCTGCTCCACGAGCGCAAAAACGGTCACCGATCTGGCAGAAAACCGAAGCGCAGTCATCAAGGCGTTCTCAAGCATAGATCCCGAAACCAAGCAGGCTCTTATGTCGGGTGTAAAATTCTTTCTCGGAGAGGGCAAATCTGCCGTTGCCGAATCGATCCGAGAGCTTCTGAAAAAGAAGTCGGTAAATGAAAATGAAGGTGCTGAAGTACCCCAAGAAGAACCGATAAAGCCGATCACCAAAAAGGTGATCAAAAAAGTCAAAAAGGTTCCGGTCCGCAAAGCCGCGCACAAAAGATGGCATCATCCTGCCGTAAGAAGAATGCAGAAGGAAGCTCTTTGTAAAGCAAAAAAGATCATTAATAAATAGAGGATCCCGACCGCAAAAAGGTCGGGATTTCCATTTATATAATATTGATCTGACACATTTTCATGGTGGTCAGCGCGGCGGAGTGAGTGTCGGGAGTAACTCCTGCGCAAGCATCTGCAACCACCGAAACCTCGATCTCGGGAAGCGCGGCTTTGATAAGCATTGCATTTGAAACAACGCAAATATCGGTGCAAAGACCGACAAGAGTAACCTCAATCTCTTCGTTTTGCGCAAGATTCACGATATGATCGCAAAGCTCGGTTGAGCCGAAAGTCGGTTTATCGATGATCCTGCATGCCTCAAGCGCAGGCGCGATCGCGGGATGAAGCTTCCACCCCGGAGTGCCTTTGATACAATGCGGCACCGGAAGGTGTCTGCCTTCTCTCGTTTCCATATATTTCTCGGGATGAGTGTCGCGGGTCGCGATAATATCCGATTTTTCGTATTTTGCTATCTCACGCAGAACGTTAGGAATGATCGCGACGGCCTCCGCGCTTCCGAGCGCGCCGTCAACAAAATCGGTCTGCATATCAATAACGAGCAACAGTTTTCTCATTTTTCACCTCAAATAAATTTCAGAATATCTTCAACGGTTTCGGCGATATACTTCGCGCCGGAGCCTTCAAGCTCTTCTCTGCCGCCGTAGCCGTAAAGCACGCCGATGCAGTCGAATCCCTGCTCGCGCGCACCGATGACGTCCTGGTCACGGTCGCCGACCATAATGCATTCGCTCGTGTCGGCAACTCCGAAGTTTTCAAGAGCGTATGCGATGACTTGACCCTTCTTTGCACGCGAATAATCCATCGTTGCGCCCGCGATAAGGTCAAAGTATTGGGTAAGATCGAAATGATCAAGTATCTGCTTTGCAAAATGCTCGGGTTTGGAGGTGGCAAGTATCACCTTTTTGCCCATTTTTCTGACAGCCTCGAGCATTTCGGGAACACCGGGATAGACGAGGTTTTCAAAGATTCCGCGGTCGCGGTAATAAACGCGGTATTCGGCGACTGCTTCAAGCGCCTGCTCATCGGAAAATCCGAAATATTTCTGAAAAGAGCCCGCAAGAGGAGGCCCGATAAAACAATTCAGCGTGCTTTTGTCCTCGACCTCGATATTCCAACGCTTCAGCGCGTAAGCTACCGAATTTGTAATACCGATAGCGGAATCGGTCAGCGTGCCGTCGAGATCGAAAACAACGTATTTGTATTCTCTGCTCATTTGACTTCTCCGTAAGGATTTTTATTTATTATACCATAATTGAAAGAAAAAATCAACATTCGGCTTGACTTTTCACGAGAAATGTGGTAAACTATTAAGGCATTTGCGGGTGTGTGCGGAAACAATTCCGCCTACGGCGGAATTGGCAGTTTCGATGGCGAGCGCGCCCTGTGGGCGATGAAGCGAGCCTAAGAAAGCGCAGCAACAACGAGATTTGCGACCGACGGGAGCAAATCGACTATGTTGCAAGCCGTCTCGCGCAAGCAAAATTAAATATACTGATTTGCGGGTGTGGCGGAATTGGCAGACGCGCAAGATTTAGGATCTTGTGTTAATTCGTGCAGGTTCGACCCCTGTCACCCGCACCAGTCGGCAGTGCCGACAGCCAAACGTCGCTGTCTGTGCTGTCGAATTTCTTTATTTTGCACCCGATGGCATAGTTTCGTTATGAATACCCGCACCAACTGAAAACGGTATGCAAAAGTGTACCGTTTTTTTGTTTTCCCCACTCACGCACCACTTTAACCTCAAAAAGTGCCTTTTAAAAAAACTTTTCACCACCATATTGACAGGACTTTTTTGATATGATATAGTGGTATTAGAAACTAAAAAAGGAGATCTTATGAAAAAATATGTTGCCCTTTTGCTTTGCGTGATGATGATACTATCGCTTTTTGCCTGTGACACGACAGACAAAAATAAAGATACAGAAAATGATACCGCTAATACTGAATCATTAGAAAAAGATGATGGTACAAAAGATACTTCTATTAGTGATATAAACAAACAGTATTACAAAATAGAAGAAATAGAATTGACAAAAGTCAGATATTACATATATGATTCTGACGGAAATGTAGTATTATCCGATGAAACAGACAGACCGCTCGATATTTCGATGCTTGGTGATAATATCGTTGACATCTGTATCGGTATGGGATCGGGAATAAGTATTCACAAATATTATGACGTACAAAGCAACAGATTCTCCGAGGAATACACCTATGTTGCGGCAACTTCGGGAAATCTTGTGGCATATATTGATACCTCAATGGAAGACCCAATGACAAATCGTGTGCTGGTCGTACGTGATATATTTGATAAAAATACATTTTATAAATCATTTGGATTGGATTTTTCACCCACCGTACATGATCCCATAGAATCAGCGAGCTTTACTGATGGCGAAGCTGAGCTTGAGGTCGTATATCTTAGTGAAAGACCACCGGTTTCTTTATCGATAACTATACCGATCCGTCGAGCTGCGGGTGAAGGAGAAATATTGTCGCATGCCGAAAGGGCTATGCAAGCGTACGAAGCGGCTCTAAAAAATGAGATCAGAGTTTGCGAAACCGATATAAAAGAATGGAACTATCTAAAGGATTGTAAAACGCCCTATAACAGAATCCCGCTTTGTGAGTTGGAAAGTTTGAGATACGTTTATATGGACGTTGACGGTGACTCGATAAACGAACTCGTAATCGATTGCGGAGATACCTTGATTTTGCGTTATTATGAGGGAACGGTTTATGTTTATCCGTTTACATTCAGAAATATGTATCAGTTAAATACGGACGGCTCATATAATTGGAATCACACAGGGCAGGATTTTGAATACGGAGAAAATCAACTTGCTTTTGACGGCGCAGAATTAAGAACAAAAGAGCTTTGGCGCATTGTTAATGATGGAGAGCCGAATGCTGAATATTATATTGACGGCAAGCAGGTAACACAAGAAGAAATTTTGAAATATTTTGAGGACAATCCCAAGACAAAGATTGAGTTTTCACCACTTGAAGTATCATGGGAAAGTAATGAGTATCCCAACGGAAAAGGCTAACCTTTCACCGAGGTAACGTTACCATCAGGTTCTAGTCGGGGTTCCTCGGTGAAGGTTCAAGTCCTTTTACCCGCACCAAACAAAAGGCGGTACGCAGAACGTGATATAATCCCCTTAG
>JAZSLM010000032.1:0-15843 GCA_045535375.1 Eubacteriales bacterium | reverse complement strand
GCCTCCGACTTGCGATTATTGCGACTTCTGCTCCTTCGTTCCCAACAACAAGGGCGTGGTTGAGCACTATACCGACGCGCTGATTTTGCAGATGGAGGACTGGAGCTCGCGTTGCCGCAGTTACACGATCGATTCGGTCTACATCGGTGGCGGAACTCCCACTTATCTTGATATCAAGCGCATCACGCGCATTATCGATGCGATCTATGCCAACTTCAAGGTTGATAAATACGCCGAATTCACGGTTGAATGCAATCCCGCAACGGCTGACCTTGACTATCTCAAAAAACTGCGCCGTCTTGGAGCCAACAGACTTTCCATCGGCTGTCAGAGCGCGCAGGCGAATGAGCTGAAGGCTCTGGGCAGAATTCACACCTACGAGCAGTTCGTGGCTTGCTACAACGATGCACGCGAGGCGGGATTCGACAATATCAGCGTTGATCTTATGTACGGAATTCCCGAGCAGACCGAGCAGAGCTTCATTGAAACTCTGACCGCGATCACATCACTCGGACCCGATCACATCTCGCTCTATGCGCTCAAGATCGAGGAAAGCACTCCCTTTGCCGCAATGCGCGACAAGCTCGTGCTTCCCGGCGAAGAGGCTGAATTCTCGATGTATACCCATGCCGTAGAATATCTTGCTGCACGCGGTTATGACAGATACGAGATCTCGAATTTCTGCCACGAGAGATCGGCATCGCTCCATAATCTCAAGTATTGGCATTGCGATGATTATCTCGGCCTCGGCGCGGGCGCACATTCTTATTTCGAGGACGAGCGCTTCTCCACCACCCGCGTTGTCCGCGACTACATCGACGGTCTTGAGATCATAGGCACAGATATCAATATCGTTGCAACTTCGGAAAAGATCGATTCCGCGGAATGTATGGACGAATACGTAATGCTCGGAATGCGTCTTTCGGAAGGCATCGTGATCGAAGATTTCGAAAGAAGATTCAATACCTCGTTCGCGGAAAAATACGGCGCGCGCCTTGATGAGTTCGTCGATGACGGATTTGTCGAGAAGGACGAAAGGGGATACCGCTTCACCTCGATGGGTATGTTCGTGTCGAATTACATACTTTCAAGCGTGCTTGACCTCGGCGAATAATTTTTTAGAGAAATCTAAAAATTACCATTGACAAAACGGCAATTTTCGTATACAATATATATAGAAAGATTAAGGACAGGTGACAACCATGACAGATAAGAATATCCCTCTCGGAATCGATGAAGGCGAAGTTGAGATCGTAACCCTTCTTGACGAAAACGATAACGAAGTCCGCTTTGAGCTTATCGGCGGCTACGTTGACAAGGGCGTGCAGTATTTTGCACTCATCCCCGAAGGCAGCGCCGATGAAGACGGCGGCTTCGAGGAGTACATCATCCTCAAGAGCGTCAAGGATGCTGACGGCAACGAGGAGCTTGTTGACATTGAGGACGACGCGGAATTTGAGCGTATCGCAGGCGTATTCGACGACGCATTCAGCGCGGAATACGATTACGACGCAGAATAATTCCCAAAGTTTAAGTATGTTTATCCTGCTTAGTTTGTGATTAACCGTATTAGTGGAACCGACGTTACTTTATAGGGAGCTGAAATAGATTCGGCGGCTGTTTTGCAGACCTCCCCGTGCATTCCTCGATTGACTTGTCTCGACAGATGCGCGGGATGTTGGGAGCAGTGAGGCCAATGATAGGCACCCACCTTGCTCGGCAGGGTTTCCGACGGCGGTTACACGGCTCGGCGGGAGAGAAAAAATCGCATCGCGAAAGCGATGCGAATTTTTCGGTTTTATTCGCCTTTGGCGAGTTATATTGCTTCGCAGTTATATTCGTCTTACGACGAGTGATATTCGCTACGCGAGTTTTATGGCGAATAAAATATCACTAAAGCCGCAGGCTTTAATATCACTTTCGCTGAGGCGACAATATCACTCCGACAAAGTCGGAATATAACTTGACAAACCATAGATTTAGATGTATAATAATGCAGAGGTGATACTATGTCAGACAGCATTATGAGAGATAAAGCAAAGGAATTTGCCAAAAATATCGTTTTTCTCTGCCGTAATATGAAGTCGGAGCACAAAGAAACGGTGCTTATCAATCAACTGTTGCGTTCGGGAACTTCCATTGGCGCGAATATTTACGAAGCACAATATGCTCAGGGTACAAAAGATTTTATTTCAAAGCTTGAAATAGCACAAAAGGAGTGCTTTGAAACTGAGTATTGGCTTGAACTTTTGTTTGAAACGGGTTGTATTGAAGAAAAAGATTATAAACCTATTCAAAATGAATGCGGCACGATACGCAGAATGTTGATAGCATCGTTAAAAACGATTAAAACGAAACAAGAATAAATGGGGTGGGCTTTACCCGAAGAATTTGTAAATCAAATGCGAAACCGGCGATAAAAGGAAGAATAATATATGAAAACTTTATCAACAAAACGATTGATTCTTCGAGATTGGTGTGAGGATGATATTGGATGCTCTGTTCATAATGAAGATACAATCCGATATTTGATCAATATGAAAAATAATTACGCTGTTGTTTTAAAAGAGAACAATGAAATTATTGGAACTATAGGATTGAACGAAGATGCAGACGGTAAAGAAAATGTACGTAACGTAGGGGTTAGAATTGTTCCGCAACATCAAAACAGAGGTTATATAACAGAAGCATTAAGAGCAGTTGTTGATTCTGTTAGAGATACAAATGATGGATTATCTTGGTTTTGTAAGGCGGAAGATTTGAGAAGTCAACATATAGCAAAAAAAATAGGCTTTGTATATGTAAAGACATTTGTTAAATCTCAATATAATCTGCCGGATGATTTTTATTATTACTTGTTAGATAAAAACTCCAACAGTATTTGACGACTGTTGGAGTTTTAACTTCCTTATGTGAACTGTCCCTAAGCGATACGCTTTTTTATCAGAGGTTATTAAACCTCTTTTTCTTTTTCAAGAGAACGAACACACCCACGGCGATGGCTCCAATTCCTGTGACAGCACCCAATATGATAGGCAAGAGTAAAGAAGGCTTTTTTTCGTCTATGAGGTCTGCGGACTGTGTTTCTTCCTTTGAAATGGCTTCGCTCGTTTCTTCGGGTTCGGTGGTTTCGACTTCCGTGGTTTTCGAAGTTGTATCTTCAGGTTCGGAAAATTCGGGAGTGCCCATATCCGCATTGTCTGCGTTTATGTCGCAGACCACCGTATATATGCGCAGTTCTCCGCTTGAGGTGTAAATACGGACAAGCACGGGTAATTTCGACGGATCTATTTCTCCTTCGTATTTCAAATATAAATAACCGCTTTTGCCTGCACCGAGTAGATTGGTCTTCTTAAACGTAGCGTTTGATCCGCTTGACGGTACCGTAACCGTAGCGTTCGCGGTGATCCCGCTTCCGATGGCGGCATTGGTGAATCTGATCCCGTTTTTGCTTTCTATGCGCACCTGAGTGTAAGCGGCAGAGCCTATGTTTTCGAGCTTTACGGTGATTATTTTATTTACCGCATCGTATGTCGCCTTGGCATATTCGAAAGTACCCGAGCGGAAAAATACCGTGCCGAGCATTCCGCTTCCGTAAGTTGGGTCCTTAATGAGTTTGCGTATGTTTTCCATCTCTGCCATAATACGCGCGGAGGTTGCGGAATCGAAGACCTGAATGCCCATAACGACCTTATTACCCTTGTCTATGGAGTTTTTGGCGAGGGTAATTACCCAATCATCCGTCTTTCCGTAGTTTGTGGAATAAGCCATCGGGCAAATATAGTCGTAAAGATCGGCGGCGTCATCGTAGTTCTGACCGTAATGCAGATCGGAAAAAGCATTTTCGTATGCTCCTTCGGGCATGGTTGCGGCACTGAATATGAGGTTCGGATTGACCGATCTTGCTTCGTTAATTATATGTTGTGCAAGTGCTTTGATATTTTTTCTGCGGTACTGCGCGATGATAACGGCGTCGGGATCGTTGTTTCTATAGGCGTTGAAAATATAATTTGAATCGGCTTTGCGACCGTGATAGCCCCACGTGGTTTCCACCAGTTCCTTTACACGCTCAAGGTTTGCTCCCATGGCGGCAAGGTTTTCAAAATCCTTCTCGCTCCAACCGTTTGCGTTGTGGTTGTAGCGGATGTAGTCGAAGTGCAGACCGTCTATATCGTACTCCGCAAGCTCCCGTGCTACGTTTCCGATATACTCGCGGTAGCCTTCGTCGTAAGGAGTGATAAAGTTGTTATCGCGCTCGCGGATGTAATGCCACATTCCTGCGTCCCCATGATTGCTTTTGTAGGTTTCGTCCTCCACGACACATATCCATGCGTGCACGCGAATTCCTCTTTTATGTGCGGCATCTATGGTTTCTTGCAGCACGTCGCGGTTTGTTCGGGAAAGAATACCCGTATACTGAGTTTTGAGGTAGCCAAGCTTTCCGCCCGTGCCTTTTACCAGAAGATATACGTCGGTTATGCCCTCATCGGCGCATCTTGACATCATTTTTTCGGCACCGTCGGCACCGAGATCGGCTATGGTGCTTCCCCATATCCATTTTCCGACTATTGCGGAGTTTTCGGCACCTTGCGCGGCTGATACGGGCAAAGCTGACGAGAAAATCGGGAGGAGCATGATTGGGCAGATCAGCGCGGATAATAGCTTTTTGAACATAAGACATTCCCCCTTGAAATATTGTATTGGTATTATAACATTATTTTATTTAATTGTCAAGTGACTGAAAGCGCGTAATTTTATGATCGGAAGCAATTAAAAGAAAATAGGATGATTAAAAGTTACGCAAAAGTCTTGAAAAATCGCGTGAAATATGGTATCATATATAATATATTATTATTTATATATGAAAGGTTTAATAATGAAAAAAGTTATTGTAAGAATCATTTCACTTCTTTCGGTACTTGCACTTTTTTCCGCGTTTGCGATTCCCGCATCTGCGGATGCAAAAAAGCCCGAGTTTATGCTTGCTCTCGGCGACTCTATCACCACCGGCTACGGACTTGACGATTATATCACGGACGGAGATCCCTATGCTTGCTCCTCTTACGTAAATCTCGTTGCCAATGCGCTCGGTCTTGAGGGTAAGGAATCCTATATCAACAAGGCTGTCAACGGCGCGACCAGCAGCGATCTTCTCGCGATCCTGCCCGAGATCGAGAACTATCTCGGATATGCCGATCTCATCGTAGTTACCATCGGTGGCAACGACCTTCTCGGTGCCGTACCGCTTGTTGCAACCGCTATCGCGGGCAGAAATATCACCTCTCTCGGTGATGCCATCGACGTTCTTTCTGCGGCAACTCCCGATAAATTCGTCGCTCTTGCAAACAACACAAACTTCCAGACCAAGATGGGCGCTGTGCTTACCAAGTATGCGACCAATCTCGCTTCTGTTGCGGCGATCATCAAGCAAAACGCTCCCTCCGCGCGCGTTGTGTTCCTTAAGCAGTATAACCCGATGAAGAACGTTCTCGGCTTCGGCGACTTCGGCAACTTTGCGGATACCCTTATCGCATCTGTCAACGCCTCGATGGAGCAGGTCTGCGCGGCATCTGGCTTTGAGATAGTTGACGTTCCCTCGGTGATCGACGTCAACGCCGCAGGTCTTACCAATATGCTCAACTACGATATCCATCCCAACGCTGCGGGTCACGTTGAGATCGCAAAGATCCTTGCTTCCCACCTCGAAATCTCGCTTGATCCTTCCGAAAATACAACGGAAGAGATTCTCGCAACCGAGCCTGTCACAGAGCCCGTGACCGAACCCGTTACCGAACCTGTGGCGACCGAAGCTCCCGCAACAGAGACAGAGGGTCAGCTTGAAGCGCCCGGCTGTTTCTCGTCGGTATCCTCGGCGGCAATCGTAATTGCATCCGTTGCGGCGTTCGCGGTATTCAAAAAGAAAGAAAATTAAATCAGATATAGGAGAAAAACAATGGCTATTCTTTACGGAAACGCTGTCGTAGGTCAGTCCGGCGGACCTACCGCGGCAATCAATGCAACACTCGCCGGTGTTATCAGAGGTTTCCTCGATAAGGATTCCCACGGCGGCGCGATCGGCACTCTTTACGGTATGCGCAACGGCGTTGAGGGACTTCTGCGCGAGGATCTTGTAGATCTCGGCGCGATCTTCGCGAAGGACGAGGACATCACCCGTCTTGAGCATACCCCCGCGGCGGCTCTCGGCTCCTGCCGTAAGAAGCTCCCCAAGAAGGGCGAAGAGGGCGGAGAAGAGGTTTACGCACGCCTGCTCGAGATCTTCAAGAAGTACAACATCCGCTATTTCTTCTATATCGGCGGTAACGACTCGATGGATACCGTAGCAAAGCTTTCCGAGTACACCAAGGGTCACGAATACGAGATGCGCATCATCGGCGTACCGAAGACCATTGACAACGACCTTGTCGGTACCGACCATACACCCGGATTCCCCTCCGCGGCAAAGTATATCGCCGTAACCATGCAGGAGATCATCCGTGACTGCGCGGTCTACACCACCAAGGCTGTCACCATCGTTGAGATCATGGGACGTGACTCGGGTTGGCTGACCACCGCATCCGCTATCGGTAGAGTTGTAAACGGTGTCGCACCCGATTACGTTTACCTCCCCGAGCGCACATTCAGCATGGAGCAGTTCTTCGCTGACGTACGTGCGGCTCTCGAGAAGCACCCCAACGTCGTTATCGCGGTTTCCGAGGGCGTTCGCTTTGCTGACGGCAGATACGTTTGCGAGGGCATCGGTGTTGAATCTACCGACGCATTCGGTCACAAGCAGCTTTCTGGCACCGGCAAGGCTCTCGAGCTTGCGGTCAAGGCAGAGATAGGATGCAAGGTCCGTTCGATCGAGCTCAATCTCCCCCAGAGATGCGCGGCTCATATCGCATCGGCTCAGGACCTCACAGAGTCTGTTTCTGTAGGTAAAGCTGCCGTAAAGGCTGCAGCGGAGGGACTTTCGCGCGAGATGATGCTCATCCTCCGCGGCGAGGGCGAGGAATATTCCTACACCATCGGCCACTCCGACGTTTCCGAGATCGCAAATAAGATCAAGGTCGTTGACGATAAATTCATCAACGAGGCAGGTAATGACGTCACCGATGAATGCTGCCGTTATCTCCTTCCCCTCATTGCAGGTGAAGCAAGCCCCAAGTTTATCCAGGGTATTCCCGATTATGTAATTATTTGAGGTGATTAGATATGAAAATACTTTTTATTGCTAACAGCTTTGGAGAGGATACTACCCGCTATCTTCACGGCATCGCACGCGCCGACGGCAAGAATTGGAAGGTCGTCAACCTTTATATCGGCGGTTGCTCGCTTTACCGCCACTACCGCAATATGCTTTCGGGCGAGGCGGCTTACGAATACCAGATCAACGGCCACAAGACCGGTCTTATGGTATCTCTCACGCAGGCTCTCCTTTCCGACGAATGGGATGTAGTAGCAACCCAGCAGTGCAGTCCCCAGAGCGGCGAGGAAGAAAGCTACGAGCCCTTCGCAACTGCGCTTGCGGAATTTGTTCGCATCCACGCGCCCAAGGCGAAGTTCTACGTTCATCAGACCTGGACCTTCGAGACCGACGCGCCCCGCTTCAAGCTCACCTCTTACACCAATCCTGCCGATATGATCGAGGCGATCAGACATTGCTACGTTGAGATGGCGAAAAATACCCGCGCGTGGGGAATCATTCCTAACGGTGAGGTCATGTATAAGCTTTGGCAGGAACGCGCAAACTACGGTATTGAGGCGGTTCACCGCGACGGCTTCCACGCTCATAAGGGCGTTGGCAGATATCTGCTCGCGCTGAACGTATACGCTACCCTTTCGGGCAGAGATATCAGCGAAAACAGCTTCTGCGATTTCGATGAAGAGGTAACCCCCGAGGCAGCGGCTGCAGCCCGCGCTATCGTATCCGAGATCAGCGCAAAGTATCGCGAGCTCAACAAGGAATACGCTAAAGAGGCTCTTTAATGGGAAATAAGAAAAGAATTGCCGTTATAACCGGCGCGTCGTCGGGTATGGGCAGGGAATTTGCCCTTCGAATTGACGGCGAAGAAAAGTTTGACGAGATATGGCTCATCGCGCGCCGCGCGGAAAGACTCGAGGAGATCGCAAGATCCTGCAAGAACCCTGCAAGGGCGATCGCGATGGATCTCTCGACTCCCGAATCCTGGGCGGAGTATAAGTCTATGCTCGAATCCGAAAACGCTGACGTTGCCGTGCTTGTCAACGCCGCGGGCTTCGGTCACTTCAAGGGATTCCTTGATATGGATCTTGAACGTCAGCTTGCAATGATCGACCTCAACGACAAGGCGCTTGTTGCTATGACTTATCATACGCTTGCGCATATGTCGGACGGCGGTAAGATCTATCAGCTTGGTTCGCTCTCATCCTTCCAGCCCGTACCGTTCATCAACGTTTACGGCGCTTCGAAGGCATTTGTGCTGTCCTTCAGCCGTGCGCTGAACCGCGAGCTCAAGAGCGCGGGACGCAAGATCCGCGTGATGGCGGTCTGCCCCGGATGGGTTCTGACCGAATTCTTTGATACCGCCGTGCACGACGACACGATCAGCTATTATAACAGATATTATACCTCCGAGCAGGTCATCACCCGCGCTCTGCGCGATATGAAGAAGGGCAAGGACGTTTCCGTCTGCGGTTTTCCCGTTCGTGCTCAAGTGCTTGGTGTGAAGCTTTTGCCCCATAAGACGGTTATGAACGTCTGGTGCAAACAGCAGAAGAAAAAGTAAGCAGTAAGATCCGACACCGAAAAGGTGTCGGATTTTTACATTTTGCGAATAATTGCGCTCTTTTTCCCAATACTAAATAAAAAAAGGAGTGTAATTATGATACAAAATAAACCGATAATCGAAAAAGTAATGGGGCGCGAGGTGATAGATTCGCGAGGAAATCCTACGGTGGAAGCGACGGTACTTTGCCGTGACGGAAGCGTTGGACGAGCGAGCGTGCCCTCGGGGGCATCAACGGGTATCTACGAGGCGCACGAGAAGCGCGACGGCGACGCAGGACGCTTTGGCGGTAAAGGCGTAAGGGAAGCCGTTGAAGCCATCAGGGACGAGATCTCGCCCGCTCTTGCGGGTGTCAGCGCGGCAAAGCAGTTCGAGGTTGACAGGATAATGTGCGGTATCGACGGCACCGCAGAGAAAAAAAGACTCGGTGCAAATGCCATTCTTGCTGTGTCGCTTGCTGCCTTTCGTGCCGCGGCGGCGTCTTTTTCGCAATGCCCGTGGCAATACCTTGGCGGAGCTAAGACAAATCGCCTGCCCGTGCCGATGTTCAATATCCTCAACGGCGGCGCGCACGCGTCTAATAACGTGGATATTCAGGAATTCATGATAATGCCTGTCGGTGCTTCGAGCTTTTCGGAGGGTTTGCGCGCGGGGTGCGAGATCTATCACACGCTGGGCTCAATTCTGAAAAAAGAAGGACTTTCGACCGCCGTCGGTGACGAGGGCGGATATGCGCCGAATCTCGAAAGCGACACGGCGGCGCTCGATCTCATTTGCCGCGCCGTGACCGATGCGGGATATAGCCTTGACGAGGTCAAGATCGCGCTCGACGTTGCGGCGAGCGAGTGGTATTCCGAGTCCGAGGGGCAGTACAGATGCCCGAAGAGCGGAAAAAGCTACGACACCGAATCGCTTATCGCGCTTTGGGAGTCGCTTTCGGCGAGATATCCGATCTGTTCGATCGAGGATGGGCTCGATCAGCGAGATTTTGTCGGTTGGTCGAAGATGACGGAAAGACTTGGTTCGAAGATAATGCTCGTTGGCGACGACTTTTTCGTCACCAACCCCGAGCGAGTCAAGCGCGGGATCGAGGAGGGCGCGGCAAACGCTGTGCTCGTCAAGCCGAATCAGATCGGCACGCTTTCGGAGACGATGCGCGTCTGCGAGATGGCGGCGGCATCGGGGTATATGACGGTAATGTCGCACCGCTCGGGCGAGACCGAGGACAGTACCCTCGCCGACCTCGCCGTCGCGCTCGCCGCACCATTCATCAAATCGGGCGCACCCTGCCGAAGCGAGCGGCTTGCGAAATACAACCGCCTCTTGACCATCGAATCTTGCCTCGGAGCGGCGGCGAAGTACGGAGGCGCACGGGTGAAGATGAATCCCAAAGGGGCTTTGAAAGCGTAAAACTAAAAATCCGAAGATTTCATACGAAGTCTTCGGATTTTTAGCTTATAATGTGATTTTTACCTTCTCACTATCTGCAGAAACGACGTCAACGAGGGTCCATTTTCTGCCTTGAATACGGCGTTGGCGGTGTATTTCCTTGACGAATGATAAAACTTGGGAGTAATTGAGATTTGGGACTCCATAATCGCATTTGCTTTTATTTATGTAGGCAACGCCGATCGCGACGGTGAGGCGGTTGAGGAGCAGCCTAGTGGGAAACCAAAGGAAGATTCTCTTTCCCGCGTCGGTGGTTATATCTATTTTCATTCGACAAAAACCTTGACAATGTCACCATTTGCACTTTCGATGTCGACAAGGTTGCCGATGGCACCGAGCTCGACCATTTTGAGTATTTGGGCGAAATCAATGCTGCTGAGAGCATCTTCTCCGAGCTTGTCATTGATCTTTGAATTGATCTTTGGCATTGCCATGCCGGTTTCGATTGCAACCTTGACGAGTGCTACAGGTAGATTAACACGTACATGATCGCCGCCTGCGCTTTCAATGACAACTCGGAGCATCATCTTGTCGATGTCCTTCCGCTGTTCCTCGGGTAGAATAGTAACAACGGGTTCTTCCTTTTTGCCCTGCACGATCTCGTCAATACTTACGCCGAGTATTCTTGAAAGCTCGGGCAGAAGCGAAATGTCAGGGCAGGAGAGGTCGTTCTCCCACTTGCTTACCGCTTGGGGCGAAACGCCGAGCATTTCCGCGAGCTCGTCCTGCTTTAAGTTTTTCTTTTTTCGGTATTCCGAAATTCTTTTTCCGATAGTGTCCATTGTCTGAACTCCTTTCTTTTTCTGCCCTAATTATAGCATCCTCGGGGCGGAAAATGAAGATATCAAAGGTTGTTTTTGCCCGAAATCGAACAACCGTAAGTGGATTTTTGCTCAACTTACGGTTGTTTGGCGGAATTTAGCTTGAATGTGATTGGGTAAAGGGGTGACAGAGCGCAATCCTTCCCTACATTCGGGAAGGATTGACTCTGTCCAAAATGCCGAAGCTGAGCTTCGGCATTTTGAAGCATTTGTGGCGAAGGCTGAAGCCTTCGCATTGAATCGAGACGCTGTCTCGAACTCTGCTAAAGAAACTTTTTGGAAAAAGTTTCTTTAGAATCTTCAAAAACTTTTGGATTATTTTTGTGGGTCAAGGTAGCTCCAATATGCCGCAAGATAATTGATGCCCGACCAGAGTGTGAAGAAGGTCATCAGCGCGCAGAGGGCTATGGTTGCGGGGGGATAGGTGTCGAGGAAATCGGGGAGGTTGACTCCGCTTTTTTCAATCGTGTGGTAGATCACGGGCTCGATCAGGAGCACGATGATCGAGGTCATCTGTGTTACGGTTTTGACCTTGCCGAGCCAGTTTGCCGCGATGACGACGCCCGAGGACGAGCTTACGACAAGTCGGATCGAGGTGACGGCAAATTCGCGGAAGATGACAACGAGGACTGCCCAGAAGAGCCAGGTCTTGAGGTGCTCGTAGCGGTAAAGGATGGCAAGAAGACTGCCGAGAACAAGGAATTTATCGGCGAGGGGGTCCATGAACTTGCCGAAATCGGTGATGAGGTTATATTTTCTTGCGAGCTTGCCGTCGATAGCATCTGTGATAGATGCGACGGCGAAGATGACGAGCGCGATGATGGCGGTCAGGTCGGGCGAAAACCACGTCTCGGGGATGAGGATGGCGGCGATGCAGACGGGGACCATGATCATTCGCATCACGGTCAGCTTATTCGGAAGATTCATTTTTGATTTAGCCATTTTGTGCCTCACGCTTCGGGGAAGAGGAGCGCTCTGCCGCAGAGGTCGTAGTCGAGGGTGTCCTCGATCTTGACGCTGACGATACTGCCGGGCGCGATGCGGCGGCGCGCGGAGAAGTAGACCTTGCCGTCGATCTCGGGGGCATCGGCGTCGCCGCGTCCGAAGTGCATCTCGGAAACGGGGTCGAAATCCTCAACGAGAACGCGGATCGTCTTGCCGATCATTTCCTCGTTTTTCTTTTCCATGATCGAATATTGGGTCTGCATAATGATGTCGGCGCGGTCGAGCTTGACCTGCTCGTCGATCTGATCCGGGAAGGTTGCCGCCGGCGTGCCCTCCTCGGGAGAGTAGGGGAATGCGCCGAGGCGGTCGAATTCGGCTTCCTTGACAAACTCGCAAAGAGCCTCGAAATCCTCCTCGGTCTCGCCGGGAAAGCCGACGATGACGGTCGAGCGGAGTGTGATTCCGGGAATGCGCTCGCGGAGTTTTGCCACTGCCGAGCGGACTGCCTCCTCGCCGCCGTGGCGGTTCATTTTCTTGAGGATCTTGCCGACAACGTGCTGGATCGGGATGTCGATGTACTTTATGATTCGCTCATTGTTTGCTATGACGTCGCAGAGCTCGTCTGTGATCTTATCGGGGTAGCAGTAAAGCAGGCGGTAGCGGACGGTCTTGGTCGCTTTGAGCAATTCTTCAAGAAGCTTTGCGAGCGAATATTCGCCGTAAATGTCAAGGCCGTAGCGGGTGGTATCCTGCGCGACAACGATGATCTCCTTTGCGCCGAGCTCTTCAAGTCCGACGGCTTCCTTGATCACGTCCTCCATAGGACGGCTGCGGAATTTGCCGCGGATATCGGGGATGGCGCAGTAGGTGCAGCGGTTGTCACAGCCCTCCGCGATCTTGAGGTATGTCCAATGCGCGGGAGTGGTCAGCACACGGTCACCGCCGAGCTCGACTTCGTTTTTGTCGAGGAAGGAGGAATAACCGCGCCCTTTTTCCTCAACGTACTTGACAGCCTCGACGATCTTGTGGATCGAGCCGACACCGAGAACGGCATCGACCTCGGGAAATTCCTCGAGGACTGCTTCGCGGTAGCGTTCGGTCATGCAACCCGTTACGATGATGCCCTTAAGGCTTCTGTTTTCCTTGAACCACGCAATATCAAGAATGTTGTCGATAGCTTCCTTTTTTGCCGCCTCGATGAAGGCGCAGGTGTTGATGACGATGATATCTGCTTCGGTCTCGTCGGGCGTGATCTCGTATCCCGCCTCGAGAAGGTGGTGAAGCATTACCTCGGTGTCAAGCTGATTTTTCGGACATCCGAGTGAAACAAATCCTATTTTCATAAGTTAACGAACCCAAGCTTTCTGCGGACTTTTGAGAGCGTCTTGTGCGCGTAGTAAGAAGCCTCGTCCGCTCCCTTTTTCATTACTTCTTCGAGATATGCCTTGTCGGCGAGAATGCGCTGATATTCCTGCTGAACGGGGATGAGCTTGTCACAGCAAGCCTGACCGACAGCGGTCTTGAAGTCGCCGTAGCCCTTGCCGTCAAACTCACGCTCGGCTTCCTCGATGGTCTTGCCCGAGAAGCAGGAGTAAATGGTAAGCAGGTTCGAGACGCCCGGCTTGTTTTCGGGATCGAAGCGTACTTCGCTGTCCGAGTCGGTGACGGCTCTCTTGAACTTGCGCATGATGACGTCGGGGGCGTCGAGAATACGGACGACGGCGTTTTCGTTCTCGTCCGATTTGCTCATCTTCTGCGTCGGCTCGGCAAGGGACATGATCTTCGCGCCCGACTTCGGGATGATGGGTTCGGGCATGGTGAAGGTGTCGGGGTAGAGCTGATTGAAGCGGTCAACGATGTTGCGCGCGAGCTCGAGATGCTGCTTCTGATCGGCGCCGATCGGCACGACGTTGGTCTGATAAAGGAGAATATCGGCAGCCATAAGTACGGGGTAGGTGAAAAGTCCCGCGTTGATATTGTCGGCGTGCTTCGCGCTCTTGTCCTTGAACTGCGTCATGCGCGAAAGCTCGCCGAACATGGTGAAGCAGTTGAGCATCCAAGCCATTTCGGTGTGCGCGGGGACGTGGGACTGAACGTAAAGTGTGTTCTTTTCGGGATCAAGACCGCAGGCGATGTAGAGCGCGAGGGTCTCGTATGTGCGGCGGCGAAGCTCAGCGGGCACCTGACGGACGGTGATCGCGTGCTGATCGACGACGCAGTAGAAGCATTTGTACTGCTCGGAGTAGATGGGGAAGTTTTTGATCGCTCCGAGGTAGTTCCCTATGGTAAGATTTCCGCTCGGCTGAACGCCCGAGAAGGAAACGGGTCTGTTGTCTGTCATTTTTGTTACCTCTTTATTAGATCTCTGTATAGGTGATCGTAATTTTCTTTAATTAATAAAATCCGATTTTTCGGGGGCTTTGCCTCCGAAAAAACACCGCTCAGGCGAGCTAAGCGAGCCCGCGCGCCGAGGGGAGCTGTCAAAATCAAAGATTTTGGCAAGCGGCGATAAGCGCGCGTTCTCAATTGTAAAACGCAGTTTTACAATTGGCTATCAAGCATTTCGCGTGCGACCTCGCCGAGGATGACGCAACCGCGCTCGATCTGCTCGTCGGAGGGGGTGGAATAGTTGAAGCGTACCGAATTGGACGTGCCGTTCTCATCGGGGCAGAAAGCTGTGCCGGGGACGATCGCGAGCTTGTTCTTAAGGCATCGCGCGACGAATTCGGTCATATCGATGCCATCGGGGAGGGTGCACCAGACGAAGAGTCCGCCCTCGGGGCGTGTAAATTTGAAGGATTTCGGCAGATTTTCGTCGAGTCCCTTCATCATAATTGCGCACTTGCGGCGGTAGATCGCGCGGATCATTTCGATGTGGCCGTCAAGATCGCGCTCGGTGACGAAGCGGTGGCAGAGCATCTGGAAGAGCTGATTGGTGTGAACGTCCTCAACCTGCTTGGCAACGACGAGCTTCTGCATAAGCTTTTCGGGACCCGTGATGAAGCCGACTCGCATACCTGCCGAGAGGACTTTCGAGAAGGACGAGCAGTAGAGAACGAGACCCTCGGTGTCCATACTCTTGATGGTGGGGATCTCCTCGCCCGCGAAGCGGAGCTCGCCGTAGGGGTTGTCCTCAAGGATGACGAGGCTGTATTTTACAGCGATCTCGTAGATCTTCTTACGCACCTCAAGCGAGGTCGTGATTCCCGCGGGGTTGTGGAATGTGGGAATGAGATAGAGCATCTTGATCTTGTTCTCGCCCGCGCGGTCGGCGGCGAGGGTAGATTCAAGAATATCGGTGTCGATGCCGTCCTCGCACAGCGGGATGCCCTTTGTGATCGCGCCGTTCGAGCGGAAGGCATTGAGCGCGCCGATGAAGGAGGGATCCTCGCAGAGGACGATGTCGCCCTCGTTGCAGAGGACCTTGCAGGAAAGCTCGATTCCCTGGTTGCCGCCGCTGACGATGAGGGTGGTGTCGGTGTATTTGTCGCCCTTGTCTACCGAGCAACCGATCGAGAATTTTTCGGCAAGGCGCTTGTTTACGGCTTCGCGCAGAGGGGGATAGCCCTCGGTCTGACCGTACTGCAGAGCCTTGACGGGCTCGTTTGCAAAGATGTCAGCGGTGATCTCGGCGAGAGCTTCGACGGGGAAGGACTCTGCCGCGGGGTTGCCTGCAGCGAAAGCGATGATCGAAGGGTCGGAGAGGGATTTGAATATTTCTCTGATAGCCGACGGCTTGAGCGCCGCGAGCTTGTTTGAAATGCGGTATTCCATGGTATTTCTCCTAAATATAAATATACATAATATATGATACTACAAAATCGGGGAAAAGTCAAGAGTTTTTTAGTGATTAGTACGCTGCC
>JAZSLM010000035.1:0-49605 GCA_045535375.1 Eubacteriales bacterium | reverse complement strand
TAGGTTCGCATTCCCACCGCAGCCGTCGGGGAGCTCGCTCACCGGCGGCAAGGTGAGGAATCTTCGCCGTAGGCGAATACCCTTGCGCCGCTTACCCACTCCAATCGCCGTGTTTTTTATTTTATATTGAAATCTGCTTTTATTTATGCTATAATAAATACATAATTTTGATTTTCATTCAAGGAGAACGTTATGAAAAACTACAAGATTGCCGTTATTGCAGGCGACGGGATCGGTCCCGAGGTCATCTCCGAGGGTGTTCGCGTGCTTGAACACGTCGCAAAGCTCGACGGAGGATTTGAATTTGAATTTACCCATTTCCCCTGGGGATGCGATTATTATCTGCAGACCGGAAAGATGATGCCCGACGACGGTATCGAAACTCTGAAGCAGTTCGACGCCATCTATCTCGGCGCGGTCGGAACCCCCGGAGTGCCCGATCACATTTCTCTTTGGGATCTTTTGCTCAAGATCCGCCACGAATTTGACCAGTACGTCAATCTCCGTCCCGTCAAGCTCCTCAAGGGCGCTCCCTGCCCCTTAAAGGACGCGACCTGCGAGGACATCGATATGACCGTCATCCGCGAAAACAGCGAGGGCGAATATGCGGGCGCGGGCGACTGGCTCTACCGCGGACAGGAGAACGAGGTCGTGCTTCAGACGGGTGTTTTCTCCCGCAAGGGAACCGAAAGGATCATCCGCTATGCCTTTGAGCTTGCAAGAAAGGAAAAGAAGACTCTGACGAGCATTTCCAAGGGCAACGCGCTGAACTATTCGATGGTATTCTGGGACAGCGTATTTGCCGAGGTGGCGAAGGAATACCCCGACGTAAAGACCGCGTCCTATCTCGTCGACGCGGCAAGTATGTTCTTCGTCAAGGATCCCGCGAGATTCCAGGTCGTCGTAACCTCCAATCTTTTCGGCGACATCATCACCGATCTCGGCGCCGCCATCTCGGGCGGTATGGGACTTGCGGCGGGCGCAAATATCAATCCCGAGCGAAAATTCCCCTCGATGTTCGAGCCGATCCACGGCTCCGCACCCGATATCGCGGGCAAGGGCATCGCCAATCCCCTCGCCTCCATCTGGTCGGCAAGCCAGATGCTCGATTTCTTCGGCCATGAGGATTGGGGCGCGCGCTTGATCGACGCCATCGAAACACTGATGGTCGAGGGCAAGACCCTCACCTGCGACCTCGGCGGAAACGCCTCCACAAGCGAGGTCGGAGATGCGATCATTGAGCTTTTGAAGTAATTTTATATTACTATTACGATTCGTATTTCATTGCAAACGCGTAGGGGACGGCGCCCTCGACGTCCCGGACAGCACGTAATTATTTATTTGATATAATATAGGAACTAAAGTTATATTATATTGATTAAACGCACAGCAAAAACTCAGTTGGGCTCGGGACGTCGAGGCGCCGTCCCCTACGGCTCGTAATTTAACCAAGCCAAAATACGAATATGGCGCTCGTATTTCCGCCAACCGTCAAAAACGGACTGTCTTTCGTTACTTAAAGACAGTCCGTTTATTTTATTGCTCCATCATTACTCCGCCCGAGCAGATAATCAAGCGAAACGTCAAAATAATCGGCAAAGCGAATAAGCGTTTCATAATCCGCCTCGCGTTCGAGATTTTCATACCGCGATATGGTATTTTGATTCATATTCAGATCAAGCGCGAGCTTTAACTGTGAAATACCACGCCTTTTCCGCAATTCTTTGAGCCGAAATTCCATTTTTCTCTCCTTTTTTGAAAATACCCTTGACATTATTATACCATTTTGGTATAATATAAATATCCCGTTTTGGTATATTTCAAGGAGGAAGTAAAAATGGATGAAATTATGTTCGCGGACAGACAATAGGTTGATATGTTTATAATGAGCAATCAGAAATATTTCCCTGCTTAAAAGCTGGTATTTATAAAAGATAAGCTCTACAAAACAGACGAGACAAAATTCGCATTAATTCAAATATGAAATTCAAAAACCCGCATTTTGGGGTAAATAATCAATAATATATTGACTTTATGTGGAAAAAATGTTATAATACTTTTATAATTTATAAAAACACAAGGAGGACTTCATTGTGAAAAAATCTACGTTTATCCGCATTCTTTCATGCGTCATGGCAATTTGCTTGCTTTCGGGCACGATGCTTATGATCGCTTGTAACGGCGACCCCGACGGTCCCGGAACAGAGCCCCCCGCAATCACCACGTCTGCACCCGATACCACGCAGGCTCCCGAAACCACCGAAGCTCCCCTCGTTCTTACCGAACAGACGGTCGCTCTCAATAAGAACACCAAGGGCATCAAGATCCTCGGCGTTCGTAACCTCGCATCCGACACCGCGATCAATGCCGACTGGAGCGCATCGGGTATCGAATTCACCGCAACTTGCGAGGGTGATATGACCTTCTCGGTTGAGACCAATGACAAGGGCGCGTACTTCCGCGCTTACATCGACGGCACACCCGTAAAGAACGGTGATTCGGATTATTTCGAGATCACCGGTAAGGGCGAGATCGTCCTCAAGGACATCCCGACAGGCACTCATACCATCCGCGTGATCAAGGTTACGGGCTATACCCTTGCGTTTGCGGCCTTCACATCCGTCAAGCTTACCGGTATCATCGCCGAAGAAGCACCCAAGGACAAGGAGCTTTACATTGAGTTCGTCGGCGACAGCATCACCTGCGCTTGGGGTACTATCGGAACCTTTGACGGTAAGTACACCTCTCAGGACGCTACTCTCGGCTACTCCTACCTCCTCGCAGAGGCTCTTGACGCAGATTACTCCCTCACCGCGCTTTCGGGGCAGGGCATCTGCTGCGGCACGCCCGGCGTTCCCCTCGGCTACCGCTACGCTTGCTATGGTAAGGATGCTTCTACCGAATACGATTTCGCACGCAAGGCAAACCTCATCGTAGTCAACATCGGCACCAACGACGAGACCAAGGCGATCGATCAGACCCAGTTCAAGAACGATTTCAAGGCTTGGGTCGAGTACGCCAAGGAAAAGAACGGCGCAGACTGTAAATTCCTCGCCGTTACCAATATGAAGAACGGCTCGTATCGCTCACTCATCGAAAAGGTCTTTGAGGAGCTTGGCGGTGAGGCAGCAGGCTACTACGCATATAAGGCAGACCGCTCCCGCAACGCTACCGCTTCCTACCACCCCAGCGTAGAGGAGCACGCGGCTTACGTTCCCGCGCTCGTTGATCTTTGCAAGAAGATCCTCGATGCTTCCATTTCCACTCCCTCCGTAACCGAGCCCGTAGAGCCCGGAGTTGACGTGAGCGGTGCGATCGAGCTTCCCGCGAACACCGTAGTCGTTGACGATGACTGTGACAAGGACGGCGATGTTATAGTGTTCACCTTCGGCGGCGTTAAATATAAGGCAACCGTTGGTAAGGATGCATTCTACTCACCCATGGATGCACAGAATGCAGTTACCGCGGGCGGAACCATCTTCTTCCTCCCCGGCTACTATATGGAGAACTTCCAGGTTCAGAAGGACCTTACCCTTATCGGCCCCAAGGCAGGCGTCAGCCCCAACGTAAAGGGCGCAAATCCGACCGATGACTGGACTCTTAACCCCGAGAGAAGCAAGGAAGAGGACGAGGCTATCCTGATGTGCAACCTCGGTCTCGGTGTATGGAACGCCACCGTATATCCCGACTGTCATAAGATCGTTATGGACGGCTTCAAGTTCTCCCAGAACTTCCTTCTCCGTCAGAACTCGGGTAACGAGGGCGAGGTCGAGATCGAAATGAATAACATTTTGATCAGCGGCAGCACCATCACCAATAACATCCTCTTCTTCTTCCCCTACTATCCCAACGATGCAACCAACCCCGATCTCTACAAGAGACACCTGAAGATGGAAAACGTCCGTGTTGAGGGCTTGACCGCACAGTATCTTTTCAGAATGGGCTTTGAAACTCTTGAGATCTCGGGTCTCTATATGGATTCCAAGTGCACCAAGGGCGTTGTTGAAAAGTTTGCTACTACTGCAGGTGTTGGCACTGATAAGTACGTGTTTAAGGACTGTATGTTCAGAAACGCCAATACCACGATATTCTCCATCAACCTCAGAAACGATCTTGCCGCTCCCAACTGGCGTCTTGATCACTTCGGCGTTGATAAGAAGCAGATCGACATCGAGATCAGCGGCTGCGTATTCTACGGCGAGGATCTTCCCTCCGCGCACGCACCCTGGATCACCATCAACCGCGACAGCACAGCGGCTATCGTCCGTATCAAGGATAACGTATTCGCAAGCAATAACACCGGATCCGTCATCGTCACCGACGAGGGCTCGGTCGAGGGAGAGTATTTCTTCGCGACAGAGATCACCGGCAACGTAGTTACGGGATGCGCAGATCCCTATAAGTTCGTTGCGGCGAAGGATGCTGTACTCTTTGTTAATTAATTAGAATAATTGACCCCCCGCCAAATGCGACAGCGTTTGGCGGGGGGTTTATGAAAATATACGTTTGGAGAAAAGCGCAAGGGTATTCGCCGGAGGCGAAGATTCCTCACCTTGCCGCTGGTGAGCGAGCTCCCCGACGGCTGCGGTGGGAATGCGAACCTATTCGCGAAAGGCAGAGCTTTCGCGATAAAATTAGAATCAACTTGGGTCCGGCTCATAAAGACATATTTTTCCAACCGTAATAAAAATTCAGATCATTAGTATCACTTGGTAAATCTTGCGGTAAACTGAAGTTTCGAATTTCACCAAGGGATTAATTAATGATATTGTTTATATTACTCTTTACAAAATATATCTTAACGAGCCAGCCCCGTTTATTTTATTGCTTCGTTATTACTTCGCCCGAGCAGATAATCATCCACACCTCTTGGTATGATTTTATATTTTATATTGAAATCCCTCCTCATTTATGCTATAATAAACCCATAACAAAAAGGTGGTGCTATTATGAAAAACTACTACGAATATCTGAATTTCAACTCCGCAGATCTTTTCACCGTAATCTGCCTTCCCGAGGAATCGGGGAAATTTCCGACCGTTATCAGGCGCGATCCTTACGTTGACGCGGCAGAGGAATTGCCCGAAAACGAAATAGTCGACAACTTTGCCGCGAGCGTGGAGAAATGGCTCGCGCACGGCTACGCGGTCGTTTATCAGCATTGCCGCGGCAGGGGCAAGAGCTCGGGCGACTGTATTCCCTACATAAACGAGCGCGAGGACGGGCTGTTTTTGCAGGAGTGGGTACGCCGGCAGTCCTTCTATAACGGTGAGCTCTACCTCGTCGGCAACAGCTACAAATCGACCGTCCATCAGGTCACGGCGCCCTTTGCAAGCGACATCAAAGGCGCGGTCCTCGCCGTTCAGGATACCGAGCGCTACAACTGCAACTACCGCAACGGATTCTACAAGATCGGTCTCCACGGCGGCTGGTACGTCAAAATGTACAAGCACAAGAGCATCCGCGAGAAGGCGTATAAGCCCGAAAGCTACAATATGCTCCCGCTGATCGACTTTTCAAAGACCGTTTTCGGCGAGAGCGTGCCGAGCTTTGACGACATTCTTCTCCACCCCGACCGAAACGACGAATTCTGGAACACCCGCGCGGGCGGAAACGATTCGCGAGGTGCGATGACGAACGCGAACATCCCGATCCTCGTCGTCACGGGCTTTTACGACATCTACACGGGCGGTATGTTCGATCTGTGGAACGCTATCGCGCCCGAAACGAAGGCAAAATGCGCCCTGCTCGTCCATCCCTACGACCACGGCAACAACAAAAAGGGAGATCAGCCGATTGTCTTCGACGACGCACCCTCGGGCGAAGGTGTGCTGAACGATGCTTACATCCGCTGGCTCGACTCCGTCAGAGGCAAGGATGAGTCTCCGTTCGAGCGAGGAAAGGTCACCTATTACAAGCTTTTCGGCAATGAGTGGTGCACCGATGATTTTGCCGCGCCCGAAAAATCGCTCACCTTCACCCTCGGCGAGGGCGAGAAAACTTACACCTATAACCCTTACGCTCCCGCGAAATTCAAGGGCGGTCTTTCGGCGAATTTCGGCGGCAACGCTTGGCAGTACAAGCCGAACACCCAGCACGACGTTCTCTCCTTCTTCACCCCCGAATTTGACGAGGACACCTTCGTCAAGGGCAGAATGACTGCTCGCCTCCGCGTCCGCTCTGACTGCGAGGACACCTGCTTCTACATCCGCCTCAGCCTCGTCAAAGAGGAGGGCTCTTACGGCTTGCGCGACGACATCAATCAGATCTCGAATTTCGCGCCCGATTACGTCCCCGGCGACGAGATCGAGATGGATTTCACATTCGACGAGCACGCCTTCGTCATCAAAAAGGGCGAAAAGCTCCGCATCGACGTCTCATCCTCGGCATTCCCTCTCTACGTCCGCCACACCAACAACCGCGGACCCTTCGCGCTTCAAACTACAGCAAAGATCGCGCATAATACGGTCATTTGCGACAAATCGAGTATCACGATTTTCGTTGAATAACGGAGGAATACTATGATCAACAAGAACCCTCAGGTCATACATCACGAGGCGCTCAAGGCTCTCGCGCCCGCGATGCGCTATGACGGAAAATCCGACTTTGCCGAATGGCAGAAAACCGCACGCGCACATCTGGCATCCCTTATGGGGCTTGACAAGATCACTCCCGCCGCCGACGACCTTTTCAATATCGAACACGAAAAAGACTATGACACCTTCACCGAATACCGCTTCACGTTCCAGAGTGAAGAAGGTTACTTCGTTCCCTGCACTCTTTGGGTACCGAAGGGCAAGGAGGGCAAGATCCCCGTGGTCATCTGCCTTCAGGGCCATTCAAAAGGCTTCCACATCTCGCTCGGCAGACCGATATATCCCGGTGACGAGAAAAGCATCGACGGCGGCGACCGCGACTTTGCCGTTCAGATCGTGCGCGAGGGATATTGCGCCCTCGCCATCGAGCAGCGCGGCTTCGGCGAATGCGGCGGCGACGAAAAGGGTCCCGGATGTCAGCTTCCCGCAATGTCGGCACTTCTCTACGGCAGGACCCTCATTGGCGAGCGTGTCTTTGACATCAGCCGCGCTATTGACGTCATAACCGAGAAATTCGACTTTGTTGACGCCGACAAGATCGCGTGCATGGGCAACTCGGGCGGCGGCACGGCAACCATCTACGCCTCTGCCATCGACGAGCGGATCAAGCTCTCGATGCCCTCCTGCGCCCTTTGCACCTACAAGGACTCGATCGGCGCGATGAAGCATTGCGTCTGCAACTATATTCCGAACATTGCCCTCGACTTCGATATGGGCGACCTCTGCGGTCTGATCGCACCGAGAAAACTGATTGCCGTCAGCGGTGCCGAGGACAAGATCTTCCCGCACGACGGCGTCGCCGAGAGCATCGAGGTTGCCTCGCACTATTACCGCGCCGCGGGCGCGCCCGACGGATACAAATGGATCGAGGGCCCCGAAGGCCACCGCTTCTACGCCGCTCTCTCCTGGCCGGTTTTTCACGAATTCTTTGATTGATCGGAGGTAAATATGAGTTATCGGGTAAATGAACGCATTTTTATGCTCGACTGTGCGAGAAAATACTACACTCCCGCGTGGATAAAGCGGCTCATTCTTGAAATAAAAAGTGCGGGATTCAATACCATCAGCATTCATTTCGGCGAGGATATGGGGCATCGTCTTGAATCAAAGACTTACCCGTGGCTCGCGGGCGGTGACCACTCGCTCTGCGTCTACGGCGCGGCGAACGGTCAGGCTGAAAACGATGCGAAATTCATCACGCAGGATGAAATGGCGGATATCGTCCGCTTCGCGCAGAGCGAGGGCATCGATGTGATCCCCTCCTTCGACTCGCCCGGCCACATGAACTACGCCGTCAAGAAATATAACGCCCATACTGGCTCGGATATATCAAACTATTTCCACAAGGACGGCAAAAAGTCGATCGTTCAGGGCTCGAGCATAAAAAAAGAGCCCGCGCAGTACACATACTCGCGCGGAATCGATATCTCTAACCCCGAGGCGGTCGAATTTGCAAGGAATCTTTATTCCGAATACGGCAAATTCTTCTACTCTCTCGGCTGCCGCAAATTCGACATCGGCGGCGACGAGCTGCTCGGATTCGGCGAGACTATCGACTCGACCCTCTCAAAATGGCAGAATCTCGACCATTGGGATGCTTATGCTAAAGAAATGACGGGCAACGAAAACGCCGTCGCGTACGATGCCTTCCTGCTTTATATGAACGACATCGCCTCGCTTATGCGCTCGATCGGCTACGAGAAGATCCTTATGTGGAACGACGATGTCTACCGCGATTTTGACACCGGCTGGACGGGCGTCACCGAGCTTGACCGTTCGATCGACGTTCAGTATTGGTCGGTCAAGTCGAACGGCGGCAAGAACAACGTCCGCACCTACCTCGACCGCGGACATAAGGTATATAACTTCATCAGTCCCTGCGTTTATTACGTGGTCGGCTTCGGCGGCGCGAAATACGGCACGACGCCCGAGATCCTCGAGCGCGACTGGACTGCGTATTACTTCGACCGCGAAAATCCCGAAAACAACCTCCCCGCGCCCGATCCCCGCGTCCTCGGCGGCGGCTACTGCCTCTGGAGCGACTCCCCCGCGTCGGAGACCGAGGACGAGCTGCTTGAAAATCTCAAGCCGTATATCTATGCGTGCGGAAAGAAACTTTTGGGATAGATCAATAATGAAAAAGAGAATTATGCTTACATTATTACACATGCTTTTTGCTCCATTTGTCGTTGTTGAATATATGGCATTTCTTTGGATGTGGGCAGGTGACGGAGTTTTCATGCTTGTCACCGTACCGATTTTCTTTCTCCTTTTTCTATGCATACACGGAATTTTGATTTATAAATTCAAAGACAACAAGCGAGCTAAAGCATTATTAATTCACAGTTGCTTATTGATCACCCCATTAATATCCGCAGGATGCTCATTTCTTTTAGCCGATGCACTTGGAATTGCGGTTAACATTATATAATATCTGAGGCACACAGCTCCTTTTGCTCTTGGTTTTCAACGTATCCCAATAACGCATTAAAATACAATAAATTCATTATTTGTACTAAAAATGTGTCAAAAAGGTATTGACTGTTTTCAAAATACAGTATATAATATTATTGTAAGGTGTATACACCTTACAATAACATTCATTGTTATTCAGCCGATGACTTTTAATGCTCGGTTAGGGGAGTGTTAAAAAGAGGGCCTATTTCGGTTAATGCTTATCCAATTCCTAAATAGGTTCGTCCGAAAGAAAAGCATAAAAGAAATTAAATCGAAAGACCGCACCGCGCGGTCTTTATTTTTATATTTCCTTGCAATCCGCCACATTTTATGCTATAATTATCTCAATAACATCAGAGGAGGTACTACTCTTATGTCTTCTACTATCCGACTTATGACCCACAACATCTGGAACCGTGATAAAAATTCGCCCGCTTGGGAGGAAAAGGGTTTTGACTGCTCCGCGGCGGTGCGTGCGCCCTCGCTTCTCCGCGTCTGGCGCGAAACTCAGCCCGACGTCATCGGCTGTCAGGAATCAAGCGCGCTTATGGCTGATCTTCTCAAAGAAGGAATGGCGCAGGAGCCCGTTGATTATACCCTCATCTGGGGCAGATACACGCCCATTCTCTACCGCACGGACAAGCTCGAGCTCGTCGATTCGGAATTTTTCACCTATCCCGACTACATAGACGGCTTCGAGGGCAAGTTCAACGACGCGCGCTCGAAGGCCTACAATATCGGCGTTTTCCGCGTAAAGGAGAGCGGCAAACTCTTCATTTTTGCCACCACACACCTCTGGTGGAAGCGTTCGCCGAGCGAGGGAATGGCTGAACCCTATCCCGTCAACGTACTTCCCCACTCGGACGAGGCGCGCGAGTATCAGATCGATCTTCTCACGACCGCTCTCGAGCGTTTCCGCGCTAAATACAACTGCCCCGCATTCCTCGTCGGCGACCTCAACACGGGCTACGATTCAAAAGCTGTGCAGTCTGCGTTTGCGAAGGGCTACCGCCACGCGCACGACATCGCAACCGATTTCGCTGAGGAAGCTGTCGGCTATCACTATTGCTTCCCCGACGGTTTCAAGACCGAATATTCCGTCCGTCCCTTCAAGACCGCCATCGATCACATCCTCGTCGCCGGCGAAAAAGAAGGCTCGGTCAAGCGATTCGAGCGTTATTCTCCCGAATACTACTACCCCATCTCCGACCACTCGCCAGCATACGTGGACGTTGAGCTTTAAGCGAATAACAATTTTTTCACTTGATATAATGCAGTACAGACGGTGTCCCCTCACCACTTGCTAATTAATAATTATTCATTATTCATCAGCGGAGCGGCTTCATTATTCATTAAAAAACCAATATTGGTCAAATGAATAATGAATGATGAATAATGAAAAATGAATAATGGGGAATACCAAACGAAACTCACAGTATCCCTAAGGCTTCTCCTGGGAGAAGCTCCCTCCGCAGAGGGTGATGCGGGGACACCCAGAACGCTTTGTTCGAACTCGCTTATTAATCTAATTCAAATAATTCCTCTTGGAGGTTACAATGATGTATAATCCCAACTCTCTTGACACCATCTGCGGTGCGCTTGCATATGCTCTCGGCATTGAAGCTCCGAGCGAAGCCGCGCCTGCAAACGCAGACCTCGTTGCGTATATCGACAGCGTGTTCGGCGGTGAAGGTGCCGACCGCGTTATAATGTATAATCCCGACGCGATCGCGCAGTGGATATATGAAAAATATCCGCAGCTTTGCAAAGGTGCAAAGAGCCGCACCGACGTTGAGATACCTCTCTGCTCCGTTATGCCCTCGGTCACGCCCGTCTGCTTCGGCACGATGTATACCGGCGCACAGCCCGCCGTTCACGGCATCCGCAAGTATGAAAAGCCGGTCATCAAGATTGATTCCCTCTTTGATGCCGCCCTGCGCGCGGGCAAGAAATGCGCGATAATTTCATATGGAAATTCAAGCCTGAGCAACATCTTCCTTGAGAGAGAGATGGATTACTTCCTCTTCCCCAAAGGCGGTGTTGACGCCGTAAACGCAAAAGCCGCCGAGCTGATAATGAAGGACGAGCACGATCTAATCGTCATCTACAACGGCAACTACGACTCCGTGATGCACAAGAAAGCCCCCGAAGGGCTCGAAGCTCTCTGTGAGCTTCGCTCCAATGACCACGCCTTCTCGGAGTTCTGCGAGCTTGTCGAACGCCATATGAGCCACAGAAACGTTCTTGTCGGCTTCGCGATGGATCACGGCTGCCACGAGATCGACGGCGAAAACGGCTCGCACGGTCTTGATATGGAGGAAGACCTCAATATCGTACATCTTTACAAAGGATACAGAAAAAAATGAAGCTATATCTGATCAGACACGGCGAAAGTGAAACTAACGTCTCGGGGCACTATACCGGTTGGGCACAGGTAAATCTCACCGAAAAGGGCGTCGAGGATGCAAAAGGCATTCGTCCTCTGCTCGAAAAAGTCAAATTCGACAAAATATACACAAGCGACCTCATCCGCGCAAAGAAGACCGCCGAGACCGCCATTCCCGGATGCGTTTACGAGGAGACCGCACTTTTGCGCGAAATGAACGTCGGAGATCTCGCGCTGAAGCCCTTTTTGCCAAAGGATTCCCCCGAAAGGAAGCTGCTCGCAAACGGATACGATCTCTTCAACGGAGAAAGCTACGGGGAGTTCAGAGAAAGAATTGCAGAATTCCTTCATCTGGTCGAGGGCTCGGACCATGAATACGTCGCCGCATTCACGCACGCCGGTTTCCTTCGCAATATGCTCTCAATGGTTCTTGATGCAAATACCACACACGCAAACCTCGAATGCTCGAATTGCACTGTCGCCATCATTGAATTCTTCAAGGGCACGTGGCGGCTCAGCGCCTGGATAAATCCGCAGTAAGGAGATTCAAAATGGATTGGAATAATTATCTCTACCCCGAAAACGAAAAGCCGCTCGACAGACTTGTCGAGGGCTACAGCAGAACGTCTGTCTTCAGAACGGTCGCCTTTATCGGCGACAGCCTCTCCTCAGGCGAGTTTGAGACCCGCGACGAGGAGGGTAAGGCGCATTACCACGACCTCTACGAATACTCCTGGGGGCAGTATATCGCGCGCAAGAATGGCCTGAAGGCCTATAATTTCTCCAAGGGCGGCATGACCGCGAAGCAGTATATCGAGTCCTTTGCAGAGTCACGCGGCTTCTGGAGCCCCGATCTCGCGGCTCAGGCGTACGTCATCGCCCTCGGAGTCAACGACGTTTACAACAAAAAGATGGAGATCGGCTCGATCGAGGACATCGACCTCTCTGACTGGCGCAACAACAAGCCCACCTTCATTGGCTACTATGCCGCCATCATCAGCCGCTACAAGGAGATCAGCCCCGAGGCGAAATTCTTCTTCGTCACCTTCCCGCGCTCCGACAGAGCCGACCGCGAGGAAGCAACGCACACCGTCATCGACCTGCTTTATAAACTGACCGGAATTTTTGACAACTCCTACGTCATCGACCTTTATAAATCCGGCCCGCTCTACGGCGCGGAATTCCGCGAGCGATTCTATCTCCACGGTCACATGACCCCCGACGGCTACATCCTCACCGCCGAGCTGATCGACTCCTACATCGACTACATAGTCCGCCATAACCCGCGCGACTTCAAGCAGGCGGGATTCATCAATTCGGGGATCAAACACGACAGATTGAAGTAATAGGTAATAGTGAATAGTGAATAAGTAAGGTAAATTTCCTCGCTTTGCTCGGAAATTTTCGGATTATTATTAAAAACGTGCATACAATTGCCTTTAATACTGCACAAAGATTAAGTTGCAAAATTCGAACTGCCGACTCAAAATCGAGTCGGCAGTTTTTGTTTCGCAGCAAGAAGCTATTTATAGACTATATTGTATCATATATAGCCTACTTTGTCAAGAGAAATAGGCTATAATTAATACAAATATTCTATGGAGGCTGCCAATGGACACTTACACAGCGGTTAAAAATCGAATTTTGTATTTATGTAACGAAAGAAAACTGACTCTGAACAACCTTGCGACCGTATCCGCAATTCCGCCTTCCACGCTCAAAAACATTCTTTACGGCAAAAGTCAGAATCCCGGCATCGTGACGATCAAAATGCTCTGCGACGGCTTCGGCATCACACTTGCGGAGTTTTTCGGCACTCCCGAATTTGATGCACTTGAACAGGAAATAAAATAAAAAACATTTTCTTTACTTTCAATGCAATTTATGCTATAATTATCTCAAACCTACACCTCAGGAGGAACAAACTATGTGGGATCAGAACAAAGAAAAGCTCGGTGTAACGGGGCACCGCGGCTGTAAAGCATATATGCCCGAAAACACCCTCATCTCTTTCCGCGAGGCGTTCAAGCTCGGCGTTGACGTGCTTGAATTTGATATCCAGCTCACCCGCGACGACGTTATGATCGTTATGCACGACGAAATGGTCGACCGCACCACTGACGGAACGGGCGCGGTATGGTTCAAGACCCTCGAGGAAATAAAGGCTCTCGACGCGGGCGTGAAATTCGGCTTCCCCGGCGAGCGCGTTCCCACCTTCGAGGAGGCTCTCGAGTGCATAAAAAATGAAGCTCCCGCGCACATGGTACTCAACGTTGAGATCAAGGAGCAGCGTCCCCGCGTGGCTGACGTTGCTATCGAGCTGCTCGAAAAATACGGTCTGCTCGATCGCTCCGTGATCGCAAGTTTCGACGCGCAGACACTTCTCTACGTCCAAGATCACTACCCGCACGTTAAAACGCAGGGTCAGCCTCCCGTCAAGATGAAGAGATACGACCCCCGCGTGCTCGATAAGATGTACGGAATGGGCGTGCCAATGAGCCTGCCCGACGAGGACATCGAAGCTCTCGTCAAAATGCTCGACGAAAAGGGCATCGAGGCTTGGGGCTATCACGCAGACAGCCGCGAGGCGGCAGAGCGTTGTATGAAGTTCGAATTCACCAACATCACCGCCAACGACCCGCACGACCTTATCGCGTATCTCGATGAGATCGGAAGAAGAGTTTACAAATAACGAAAAAAGCTGCTTCATACAAAATGAGGCAGCTTTTATTTAATACAAATATTTAATCATTTTTTGCATAATCAAGTATAACTGTTGATTAATTGTTCAGTAAGTTTTGGAAGATTTTCTCGCTACGCTCGAAAAACAGTATCTTATTAAAACGCCTCATCCGTCAGCCTGCGGCTGCCACCTTCCCCCACCGGGGAAGGCTTACTTTGAGTCTCGCTCAAATCTTCTAAATATCGTTTATGTGCTATCTTTAATACTTCAAATTCATTGAAAACGGTATCATAATACATTTGACGAATAATCGGCAGCTATAAAGCGGGTCGTGAGACCCGGCTGTTCGCCGAAGGCGAACTATGCCTTCCCCGGTGGGGGAAGGTGGCAGCCGCAGGCTGACGGATGAGGCGCCTGATAAGATACTGTTTTTCGCGAAGCGAAAATCTTCCAAAAGATGATGATTAATAAATACTATCCGGATAATATTTTGCAAAAACCATACTAATATAAATACAAAAACAGACTGCCTCATTTTAGTGAAGCAGTCTTTTGTATTATATCGAATCAAAAACTCTTACGTAATCGACCTCGAAGACGTCAGGGAGGATCGCGTCAAAGAGCTCGGGGACGGGATCGCCTGCGCAACAGCCCTTGTCGGTCGCCTCGCCCGCTTCACCGCTCTTCTTGAAAACGCGGTTATAGCCGTGGCACTCGGACGAAACGAGGATGAACTGCTCGACGCGCGAAACGGGGCATTCGGGAGCCATCTGACGTCCGACGAGCTTGCCGTCGGCGTAAAAAGTATATCCCTCGGGCGTCCAATCGACGGCGTAGCGGTGCCAGCCGTCCTCGGTCTCCTCTAGCGGAAACTCGAAATGACCCGCCCATTCGCTCTCCGCGCCGTAGCCACCCCAACCGTTGCCGCAGATCATCGTGCCGTACTTGTACTGACGGTAGTTTTCCATAATATCGCACTCAACACCCGCGACCTCGGGGTCGGGATGAGAGCCGATGCCGGGAGCCTGAAGCCAGAAAGCGGCATGCCAGCCGTCGCACTTCGGCAGACGGCATCTGATCTCATAAAAACCGTACTTATGCATAAACTTCGCGGGATCCTTCTTGCCGAAGGACCAGAAGTTTTTTGAAGTTTCATCGCGGGGATTGTCAAAGGTGAGTCCGCCCGTCTGCAGATGTGCGGAGCAGAAATCGTCGCCCTTGCGCAGAAGATTGATCTTCAGCGTTCCGCCCTCGACCTCGACTCCCTCCGTCGTGAAGGCGGGAGAACGGTAGCCCCAGAAATTGAGGCGGTAGTTCCACTTGCTCTCGTCAAGAGAGGTACCGTCAAATTCATCGTTCCAGATGAGCTTCCACTTCTTATCAGCCGGAAGAACGCTCGGAGCGCGGTCTTCGACCGCACGGTAGGCGGTCATATTGCAATCGGTTAAATTTACCTGTTGAAATGCCATTTTATCTCAAGAACATATAGACGAAATATCCGGCGTAGCAAGAAAGCAGGACTGCACCTTCCGCGCGAGAGATCTTATTCTTGGTTGCAACAGCAAACACGAGTACAAGGACGGTAATAGCAATGACCGCAACGGTATCGATAACAGCAAGCAAGCCGACGGTTATCGGGGAAATAAGCGCGCTTGATCCGAGAATGAAGACGACATTGAAGATATTGGATCCAATGACATTGCCAAGCGCAAGATCGCTCTCGCCCTTCTTTGCCGCAACCATAGAGGTCACCAGCTCGGGAAGGCTCGTGCCAAGAGCCACGATCGTCATACCGATGAGAGTTTCGCTCATACCGAATTTTGCCGCGATAGCGGAAGCACCGTCAACAACGAAATCACCGCCGAAAATGATGCAAACAGCGCCGATAACTATTGCCAGGATCGACTTCAGAGGAGACATTACCTTAACATCTTCTTCCTCTTCAAGCTCTCCTGCCTTGCGTGCCTTGAGAGCCGCGCTGATCTGCCAATACATATAGAATGCGAAGAAAGCGACAAGGATCAGTCCTGCGATCCAACCGAGAGTGTATGTATGCTCAACAACCGTTGCAAATACTCCGTCTTTTTCAACCTGTACGGGAACACCCTCATTCATTCCGAG
This sequence comes from Eubacteriales bacterium, assembly GCA_045535375.1. GTDB lineage: Bacteria > Bacillota > Clostridia > Oscillospirales > CAG-272 > CAG-390. The sequence goes on along the minus strand of JAZSLM010000035.1, from coordinate 33,362 downwards.
GAAAAGGCATCCGAGAAGTGCAACTGTACAAAGGATCGAGAATGGGATCTCCTTCTTGATCGAATTCTTCTGCACTGCAACGGGCTTGATAAGCGCACTCGCGCCGAGAACAACAAGAGTATTGAAAAGATTGGAGCCAACGACATTACTTACCGCCAGAGCATTCTGTCCCTTGAGAGCCGAGCTGATAGAGACCGACGCCTCGGGCAGGCTGGTGCCGAGTGCAACAACTGTAAGACCGATGATGATAGTGGGAACCTTGAGAAGCTTTGCTACGCTCGATGATCCCTCAACGAACCAGTCCGCGCCCTTAATTAGGAGCACGAAACCGCCGACGAGTGCCAAGATGGCGAGAAAAATGTTCATTTTTACCTGCTTTCTGCGAAATATTCGCTATGTTTCTTCCTATTAATATTATATCTTTAATATTATACTACAAAGTCGCCGAAAAGTCAACCTCTTTCTACATTTTTGTTCTTTTTTATAAAAGCAAAAAGGACAAAGACCTTTGACGTTCTCTGTCCTGTTTATAAGTTTACAGTTATAATGCTCGCGCTCGCTCGCAGTTATGAGCTTGCTGCGCAAGCGTTATGATATGATCGCCGAAGGCGATCATAACTGCGCACCCGCAAGCGGGTGCGCAACTCTGCCTGTAAGCCGGGTTCTGTCGTGGACGACCATCTGTCTTTGCTGTATGTCGCCATACAGCTCTAAGGTTTCCCTTATGCCACCCGGGAGTATATGTCGGGCAAACGACTCCCATGCGGTGTTGCTTCGGATAGGGTTTACAGCGGACCTATGTTACCATAGGAACTGGTGAGCTCTTACCTCGCCTTTCCATCCTTACCCGCTATAGCGGGCGGTTTATTTCTGTTGCACTTTCCCGGCAGTCACCTGCGGCTGACGTTATCAGCTATCCTGCCCTGCGAAGCCCGGACTTTCCTCACGGTAATACCTTTCGGCGCAATACCGCGCGGCCGTCCGGCAGAGTTGCCTACATATTATAACACAGACGCGTCCCTTTGTCAACCAAAAACGTGCCATTTTGCCAATATAACGAAATAATTTAACAAATAGGTCTTGACAAATCTCAAAATGTATGATATTATATAATATGCATTTTTGCGTATCGGATTCTCCCGCACGGAGAGATATCGAAGTGGTCATAACGAGGCGGTCTTGAAAACCGTTTGGGCTCACGCCCACAAGGGTTCGAATCCCTTTCTCTCCGCCATTTTTTGCTTTTTATCCGATAGGCAAATATAATTCTGTAAGGAGGTTTGCATCAATGACAGGTCTTGAGATTACCCTTGGTATCATTCTCATCGTGTTTGCTGTTTTCCTTGTAGCGGCTGTTCTTCTTCAGTCCTCTAAGGACCAGGGAATCGGCGTTATCGGAGGCGCGGCTGAGTCCTTCCTCGGCAAGGACAGAAACTCCCGCCTTGATAAGCTTCTCAACAAGCTTACTCCCATCATCGCAGGAACTTTTGCTATCATCGTTCTTGTAATGTACCTCATCGTTGAATAATCGAACCAGGCACAGAAAAACCCGCGCTTTTGCGCGGGTTTTTCTTTTTTATCTTAGTTTTCTCTTCTCTTTGCAAGGGTTGCAACTCCGAGGACGGAGATAACTGCGATCACTGCAAGAATAACGGCAGAGTCGCCGGTGGGAACGGGATCTGCGGGTTTGGTCTCTTCGGGAGCGGGCTCGGTAACCTCGGGTTCGGTTACTTCGGGCTCTGCAGACTCGACCTTACCTGCGTTTGCAATGAACTTGAGGGTGAGAGAGCCGTCAACAACGGTCCAAGCATCGCCGAGAACACTTGCAAGACCTGCAAGCTCATCAGCGGTCTTCTCGGTCGCGCCTTCGCGGTTGCCAAGAGGAACAACGTCCGCAACAGAGGAGTTGACCGCGCTTCCTGCGAGATAGTAGTTATTCTCGAGAATCGATACGGTATGGCTGTCGATCGCACCAAAGCGATCCTTGTTGGAATCATCCTTGGTAACGGTAAGCTGACCGATGTTTACACAGTTCTTGATGGTGGTAAGCTCATATGCTCTTGCAAGAACGCCGCCCGAAACGTGAGTTCCGTTTACTGCGCCTGCGTTGAGACAGTCGGTGATGGTAACAGCATAGTTGGGATCATCCGCGCCGTTTGCGCTTACCTGACCGATAACACCGCCAACGATAGCGGAGGAACCGGTGATGGTACCGAAGTTAGCGCACTCGTAAACGGTGGACTGACCGCAAAGACGGCCGATAACGCCGCCGATATAGCCGTTACCGGTCTTGCTGGTTACGGAACCGTAGTTTACGCACTTCGAAACGCTCGTTACGATCTGAGTGCCCTTGCCGGAGGTAGCGATGATCTCGCCGATAAGACCGCCGGAGTTGCCGTCCTTCTTGTTGACGACGATATCCGCGTAGTTTACGCAATTTTCAACGGTAAGGTAAGCGGGAGCATCGGGAGTGCCGGGAGTTACGAAGCCGACGATGCCGGCAACGGAAGAGTTGCCCTCGAAGTAAGAATCCTTAACGGTAAGATTCTTGATAACGGCGGTAGCCTCGGTGGTAGCGAAGATAGCGACCTTTTCGTCGCCTACGCAGTAAATACCCGAGATCGAGTAGCCGTTACCGTCAAAAGTTCCGCTGAAAGCGGGGATGGGAGTCCAGTTGTTTGCTGTGGGAGCATTTGCCCAAACGATATCAGTGGTGAGCTTGTAGGAAGCGCCCGCTACTGCGTTTGCGGCAAAGTATGCAAGATCCGCACCGTTTGCGATAAGATAGGGATCCGCCTCGGTTCCCGCGCCCGCGAGAGAAGCCGATACGCTTGTGCCGTCATAAACCTCAGCCGCGGAAACAGAGAATGCTCCGAGGAGAGAAAGCGACATCACAAGAGCCAGAATGATTGCAAGTGTCTTTTTCATTTTTTACCTCACATATTTTCGGATTTTTCCGAATTGATAATAATATTATACAATAAAACACACCGAATTTCAAGAGCTTTTGAACAAATATGTATGAATTTATTGATCCAAATTGAATTATATTGATTGACTTGACAATATAAGTATGATATAATTATACTGAATAATTGAAAGGAGTGCGACCGTGAAAAAAAGCTTGACCATTCTGCTTCTCGTTTTCTTTCTGATCCTCCCCTCTCTATCTTCCTGTTCTTACGGCGGGGCTATAATGAAGCTTGATGAAAAAGACCGCGCGGCAGCTCTTTTTGACGCCGCAAACATCATAAAACGCGAATCCTACCTTTTAAGACGCGAAACGAAGCTTTCGGGAGTGATCGAGGGCATGAATGCGGAAGCAACGATCACCTACGATTCATATTTCTTCGATCTTGACACCGACGAGCCGACGGTTCATTTCGAAACCTCCGCAGACACAACTGTATACGTTTTATCCGAGCCTTACACCACAAGCATCCGCAACAGATCAGGATACCGTGACGGCAAGATGTACGTGCAGAATTCGCCAACCTCCTCGATGTATTCAAACGTCTCTGCCGAGGATTATTTTGCTTATCTGACAAGAAACTCCGCTGCGGAAGAAAGCATCACATCCTCACTTAAAAGTGCCGCGACACAGACCTGTCAAAGAAACGGAGACGGCTCGTGGCACGCGGCGTTCGATCATTTTCCCCAAGACGCACTGAACCTTATCGTTTCGGCATACTTCGATCCCGCCGTTTTCAGCTTCAAGGATGCTCATATTGAAGACATGATCGTTCATATAGAAGCTGACAAAAAGCTTGAGCTGAAGGAAATGCAGTTCACTCTCGTTTTCGATAAAAACGCATCTGCGCAAACAACGATCACCCTGCTCGAAGCCGATAAAGACGACCTGCCGAAGATCAGTTTTTATAAATTCAAAGAAGTTCCCGATCTCCGCTTCCTCGGCGAGCTTCAAGGAAAGATAAACGAAAAGCTCTCCTCGGATTCCTTTGATCTTTCAACGAACGATATTATCACAGTGACCCAAAGCGGACTTGGAGCATCCATCACAGAAGCCGACGGTCTTCTCGATTTTTCTGCCAAGGACGGCGGAATTACTTTTGTTTATACGTGCGTAAATTCCGATATGCCGGAGATCACCTACAAAACTCAGTACCGCGACGGCGTGCTTTATGACACGATCGACAATTCCGAAACCCTGCTGTCCAATTCGAAGATGAACGAGTACGAAGCACGCAGTTACCTGCTCTCACTGATCGACCCCGGAAATCTTGCGAGCGCGCCCGTATCGAGCTTTGAGCCCGACGAAAAAGACCCGAATCAATACACCCTTTATATCGAAAGCCCTTCGATAGACAAATATTATCATCTCATCGGCGGTTATCCGATCGATGCGATCAAGACCTCCGCAAAGATCGTGCTGACCCTCAAGGGCGGTGAAATATCCGAATACCGCTATTATCTCACGATAAATGCGGAATACTATAACTATAGAGTAAGGATCGTACAGACAAATACAAGAATATTTGAATAAGAAAGGAACAGGAAAATGAAAAAAAGAATAATTGCCTTCATTATTTGCATTGCTCTTCTATGCCCGCTTTGCTCATGTTCCGATAAAGCAAAACTCCTTCGCCTCAAAGGTGACGAGCGTGCCGATGCTTTCTTTGATATAGTAAACGAAGACCCCGCGGATTCTTACGCTTGCGAGCTAAAAATGGAGATCACGGGCTCGCTTTACGGCGTTGAACTCGAGGCTGAGATCGAAAGCGACACGACTTATATCGGATATAACGGTAACACCCCCATTCTGCACACCGAGAGCAGATCGGAGATCTCCGTGGGCCCAGATCTTTCCGAGACCGTTCAGATCACCAAATCCGTAAACGGTTACCGCGACGGCAAGCTTTACGAGATGACCGAACGGGACGGGGTCAAGACAGCACTCGTTTCCTCTATCACCGCCGATGATTACAAAGCTCACAAAGAATCGCTTGTCAGCTACAGCGATGAAGCGCTTTCCGCCATCCACAAGAGTGCGACTGTGAAGGAATGTCTGAGAAACGACGACGGCACCTGGTCGGCATCCTACTCCGGCTATCCCGAAGAAAGCGTTCGCGCGCTCATCGACTACGCCTTCGACCCCACCGTGCTCATTCTTGACGGCTGGGGCGTAAAGGATATCGTCTTCACGGTCGAAGCCGATGCCGAATTGCTTCCCACAGAGTGGGAATACGAAATAGTATTCGAGAAGACCAAGGGCGATCTGCCCAAGCCCGAAGCGAGATCCGAGATCGAATTCCATGACGTCGGCACCGCCGAGGCACCCGAGATCGATCTTTCCTCCTGCACCGAAGTCGAAGGACTTGCACAACTGCAGCAGATAAGAAAGATCCTTTCCGACAAACTGCTTGTCGATCACGATTCTTTCACCGCCATAAGCGACCAGAAGGTAGAATACAATTCCACCACGCAGCACACCGAGGAAACAGATATCGTCACGGTCAAGACCGAGAACGGCAACTATACCTTTGACATTGAGTCCGAGATATTCATGCCCGGGATCGTCGGTGCCACAAATGCAAAGATCACCTACAAGAACGGACGGTTCAACATGAGCGGAAACAACATTTCGACTCAGAATTACGAAATGTCCGATTCCGAGGCAAGAGCTTATATTTCCCGTCTTTACGATCCCGCAGGACTTTCGAGCGCACAGATCTCGGATATCTCGAAGAACACAAGCGGACTCACTTACGTTTTCACGCTTGCAGATCCCGATCACAGCGCGTTTGAAGCCTCGCTTGCCTCGATGGGAGCAGGAAATATTCAGGCAACGGCAAGCGTCGGTGTTGATTATGAAAACGGTGTTCTCAAGGCATACGATTATACGATGATAATCACCGCAAACGTCAGCGGACGAAAGCTGACCATTGAAATCAAGAGCGGCGTCATCTTTACCAACGGAATGAACAACGAGGTTTAATATGAAAATAGTTATACTCGACTCGGGCACTTTGGGTGCCGACATCGACCTTGATCCCATCAAAGCGCTCGGCGAGGTCATCGAGCATAAGGCTACCGCGCCCGATGAGGTTGCGGGAAATCTTGCGGATGCCGACGTCGCCGTGCTCAACAAGGTCAGGCTGAACCGGGACAACCTTTCGGGAGCAAAGAATCTGAAACTCATCTGCGTTGCCGCGACGGGATACGATAATATCGACGTCGGATTCTGCCGCGCAAACGGCATCGCCGTCTGCAACGTGCCCGGTTACTCGACCAACAACGTCGCGCAGCTTTCCGTCGCGATGGCGCTCTCGCTCGTCACACACCTTGATGAATTCAGAAGCTTCGTCCACTCGGGCGAATATTCGCATTCGGGAAGTGCTAACCGCCTCGAGCCGGTTTATCACGAGATCGCGGGGCAGACATGGGGCGTTGTCGGAGGCGGCGGGATCGGCTCGAAGGTTGCCGAGATCGCGCAGGCACTCGGCTGCCGCGTGCTTCTCTGCCGCCGTCAGCCCGAAACTCGCTACGAAGCCGCCGATATCGACCGCATCTGCCGTGAATGCGACATAATCTCGCTCCACGTGCCGCTTAATGACGGAACGCGCGGTATGATCTCGCGCGAGCGCATCGCCTCTATGAAGGACGGCGTCGTCATCGTCAACACCGCCCGCGGTGCCGTTTGCGACGAACAAGCGATCGCCGACGCAGTCCTTTCGGGCAAGATCGGCGCACTCGGATGCGACGTTTACTCAAAGGAACCCTTCGAAGAGGACCATCCCTTCTCCGCCCTCCTCGACCGCCCGAACGTCTGCCTGACGCCCCACATGGCTTGGGGCTCCTACGAAGCCCGCAACCGCTGCGTCCGCCGCATGGCAGAAAACATAACCGAATTTTTTGCGGGTAACGTTCACAACAGAATTTGCTAAGTTAATGTTGCCTGCGGCAAGTTAAGGTCGGCTTCGCCGAGTTAATGTCGCGCGTTGCGCGAGTTAACGTTCGCCCTTCGGGCGAAGCTGGAAAGAAAATTTCCGCTTGCGGAAATTCACCTTAAACTTCGCCCCGAAGGGGCTAACATTAACTCGCCGAAGGCGACATTAACTTGCTGAAAGCAACCTTAACTCGGCTCCGCCGACATTAACTATTAAGAAATACAATGACAATCAGAAAAATCACAAAAGAAGACAAACAAATTTACACCGAAATGGCGAAGGATTTTTACTCCTCTCCTGCGGTGCTTGAGAATATTCCAGAAGAAAATATAACCTCTTCCTTCGATCTTTTCCTCGCGGGCACGCCTTACGGCGATGCTTTCATATTTGAGGAGGACGGAAATATCCTCGGCTACGGCGTTCTTGCCTACACTCACTCACAGGAAGCGGGTGGCAAGGTCGTCTGGATCGAGGAAATATACGTCAAAAAAGAATACCGCGGTGGCGGTCACGGGTCAAAATTCTTGGAATACGTTAAGAACAACGTCCCCGCAAAACGCTATCGCCTTGAAACAGAACCCGAAAACACTCGCGCCGCCGCGCTCTACCGCCGCCACGGCTTTGAACATTTTGAATATGTAAATTATAAAATGGACAGGTGATAAAAATGAATCTCAACGTCAAATTCTCAGAAACAGTCGGCAAAATTAAGCCGATGCACGCCGTCAACAATGCCCCCGTGCGCCGGATGAAATCCCAGTGGCGCAGCAATTTTGACACATTCAGGGCGCTGGGGATCCCATACGCGCGCACCCACGACGCCTCCCTCTCCGAGATCTACGGCTCACAGCACGTAATGGACGTCCATTGCATCTTCGCCGATTTCTCGCGCGACCCCGACGATCCCACGGCTTACGATTTCCGCAACACCGACCAATACGTCACCACCTGCTTTGACGCAGATTGCGAGATCTATTACCGACTCGGAACCTCGATCGAGCATTTACCCGGCAAATACGGCTCGATCAAGCCCGCGGACCCGCTCAAGTGGGCAAAGATCTGCGAACATATCATTATGCACTACACCGAGGGCTGGGCAAACGGATTCCACTACCCCATCAAGTATTGGGAGATCTGGAACGAGGCTGACCTTGACGTCAACGAAACCGAAAATAAGCGCTGCTGGAGCGGCACAGCGGAGGAATTCTTCGAGTTCTTCAAGACCGCGTTCCTCTACCTCCGCAAGCGATTCCCCGAGATCAAGCTCGGCGGTCCCGCGCTTGCAAACAATCTGCCCTGGGCACGCAGTTTCCTTGAAAAAATGACCGAGGGGGAAAGAGCCGAGCTCGACTTCTTCTCCTGGCATATCTACACGATCCACGCCGAAAAGATGCTCGACCGTGCGAAGAAGGTTGCGGATCTGCTCGACGAATTCGGCTACGGTCACATCGAAAAGCACCTCAACGAGTGGAACTACATAGAAAGCTGGACCACGGGATTCATTGACAGCGTGCGCGTTATCAAGGGTCTCAAGGGCGCGGCTTACGACTTTGCCTTTATGGTCGCGGGTCAGAACAGCCCCGACATCGATATGATGATGTACTACGACGCTCGCCCCGACAAAGAATACAACGGCCTTTGGGACAGCCATTTTATGCTCCCGCTCAAAGGATATTACGCCTTCGACTTCTTCTCTGCCCTCTATCAGCTCGGCGCGCAGGTGAAGCTTGAGTGCGAGGACACGGATATCTACGCCCTCGCGGCAACCGATGGCGAGTGCGGAGCGGCTGTAATTTCCTATTACACCAACGATCCCGATGCAACCGACAAGACCTTTACCGTATGCTTTGACCGCGCGGGAGATTACAAGCTCTATGCGATCGATGAGGAGCACGACGGCGAGAAGATCGGCGCATTCACGGGCACAGCGATCGAAATCACAATGAAACCAAATACACTTATTAAAATCGGAGGAAAAATCAAATGATCCAGATAGGTACATACGTTCACGGCGGCGGCAATATTGAGGAAAAGATCGTTGCCGTCAAAAATGCGGGCTTCGACTTCGTCGCCATCGGAATGAGCGCGTTTTCGGATGATAATCTTGAATATCAGGTCGAGCTCTGCAAAAAATACGGCCTCCCGATCGACAATATCCATCTTACTGGCGGCAAGACGACAGAGATATGGTTCGATGGCGAGCTTGGCGACAAAGTTTGCGCCCGTTACTGCCGCGAGATCAAGCGTGCCGCTGCAGCGGGCATCAAGAAGGGCGTTGCACACATCACCTGGGGACACACCGACCCCGGCGCTGTAAATGAATTAGGCATTTCGCGCCTTACAAAGATGGCAGATTGCGCACTTGAGAACGGCTTCCTTCTCTGCCTTGAAAACTCGGTGTTCATCGAGCATCTTTACGCGACTATGGAAAAGTTCAAGGATCATCCCGCCGTCCGCTTCACCTACGACAGCGGTCACCGCAACGCATTTGCGCACGATTTCGATCTTCTCGGCAAATTCGGCGACAGGCTCGCGGCGCTCCACATCGACGATAACGACGCCGAACACGACCTGCATCTGATGCCCTTCGACGGCAACATCGACTGGGAACGCGACGCCCGCGCGCTTGCAAAGACCGAGTTTGCCCGCACCCGCATCTGCGCCGAGACCTCTTACGGCTCGCAAAAGAAGATCAAGGACCTGACCGACAACGAGATCACCGAGATCGTAAACAAACTTCCCATCTCCGCCGAACCCGAGCTTTACATCATCAAGGACGGCGTTATGAAGTCCTACACCTCGCTCTCATACGCGAATTATATGGTAAGACTCCACGAAAGACTCAAGAAGCTTGCGGATATGATTGAGGCAGCAATATAATTCAAAACGATAAATCACTGAAAGCTTTTGAAGATTTTTAAGAAACTTTTCTCGAAAAGTTTCTTAAACGGAGCACGAGGCAGAGCCCCGAACTAATGCGAAAGCTTCAGCTTTCGCCACCGCGCTCCAAAATGACGAAGCTCCGCTTCGCCATTTTGGACAGAGTCAATACTTCCCGAATGTAGGGAAGTATTGCGCTCTGTCACCCATTTACACAAAATTACTGATAATAATCCAATGACCAACGAAATCATCAATCTCCTTCCATCTGAGAAGCTGAAGGACAAGATCCGCGAAACGGGACATATTTTCACCGAAACGGAGCTTCTCTACATTATATCACTCTACGCCCCGACTTTCGATAAAAAGATCGAAATACTCTCACGCTTTGCCGAAACCGCATCACCCGAGGTCGCAGATGCAGCAATGCGCTTCATCAAATTTTACAAAGCGCATTACGATGCATTTTTCACAAAAAACAATGGTGCGGTTTACAAAGTAAAGATCTGGCGTGATAATATCCCGGGGAAATTCGAACCGGATTTTGATTTTATAGCCGCTTCCTTTGAAGCCGCCCTTGCGGGAATCGACAAATATTATCCCGAATATGAAGAAATCGAAACCGAAAAAGCAAGATACAAAATAATCAAAACCCATCTTTTCATGGGTAATGAGGGCAAAGATTACGAATTCATCGACTATCTGGGCGAATGTTGGCTCGGCGCGGGAAAGGTCTTGTTTGAAGTTGATGACGAGAGCGTTCCGTATGAGTTTTCAAATGATAACGATTCAATTTCTCCCTACAACGCATACGAACTTGAGGTCCCCGATTGTCTTTGCAACCGCGACATAGTATTGTACGAAATTGGCAATAAAGCCGAGCGTTACGGAGTTATTTTGGAACACAGACCCGAGCCGTTCAGCAATTATCTTTATGCCGTGCCTCTTGATTCCAAATATATGCTGACTCACAACTTTGCCGAGGCGTGGCGCGACCACGATCATCCTTACGCGCACTCGATCATCAGGGTTGTCGCCCCGGAGGAACTCCCCGAAGAAACGCGTGAAAACTATTTCGCATATATGAAATACCTCGACGAGCATCCCGATGCATAATTCAAGCATAGCAAAAAGGTGCTGCTTCATTGACAAAACAGTGAAGCAGCACCTTTTTTATTATTCCGAAATGTATTTCTCCGCCTGGATATTAAACATCTCGGCATATTTTCCGTTCTTCTCCATCAGCTCGTCATGCGAACCGACCTCACAAAGATTGCCGGAATCGAACATATAGATCCTGTCAGCCATGCGGGTGGTCGAAAGGCGGTGGGAGATAAAGATTACGGTCTTACCCTCGGCGTATTTGAGAATGGATTGATTCAGCTCATATTCGGCAACCGGGTCGAGAGCGCTTGAGGGCTCGTCCATGATCCAAAGCTCGTATGGGCGGGCAAATACGCGGGCGATCGCGACTTTTTGGCTCTCGCCGCCCGAAAGATTGGTTCCCTTCTTGTCAAATTCGCGGGTGAGCATCGTCTGCGTACCGAGCGAAAGCGACTCGAGCTTTTCGGTGAATCCCGAAGCTTCAAGAGCCCCGGCAACCGTTTCGGCATCGTTTTCCTCATCGTATGCGCCCGACATTACGTTTTCCGCGATAGTTGACGAGAAGATCTTGAAATCCTGAAAGACGCAGCCGATCTTGTTCCGGTATGCAGAAAGGTCGTATTCCTTCGCGCTTCTGCCGTTATAAAGCACCTCGCCCGAGGTGGGGTCGTAAAGGCGCATCAGAAGCTTGATCAGCGTCGTTTTGCCCGCGCCGTTGTAGCCGACGATGGCGATCTTTTCGCCCTTTTTGATCTCAAGATCAACTCCGCGCAGAGCATCGGCGCTTCCCGAATTTTCATTTTTCGGCTTCTTGTGGTCCGATTTGTGCCATTCGTATTTCGGCTTATCGGAAAAATCGTATGTGAAGTTGACGTTTCGCAGCTCGAGCGACTCAAATTCGGGCACCTCCGCCTCTCCACTGACAACCTTCGGTTTATAATCGAGAAAACCGTAGTATTTTTCAAGGAAAAGCGAATGCTCGGGGAATTTTGCGAGTCTTTCGACGAAATCGGCAATATTCCAGCGCACGCGCCAGATAAGTCCCGTGCTTGCCGCAAAAACGCCAACGAGCATTGCGCCCGAAAGCAGGCGGGTGAACATATAAAATATGATTCCGAGGCTGACAGCCTCCATCAGTACTTCGTAGAAGAGACCGTAAATGAAGAAGTAACGGATACCGTATTTCTTTGCGACCTTTACCTTCTTTTCCGAGTTTTCGTCAGCCTCGCGCGTGAGAAGATCGTCAACGCGGCTCAGGCGTATTTCTTTTGCATAATCGGGAAGATGGTAAACGCGGTTTATATAGTTTTGCTTGCGCGAAAGCGGCTTGCGCTCCTTTTCCTGCGCGTATGAGGTCTTGTTGCCGAAATGGTTCACAATACAGCTGAGCACGCCGATACCGCAAACGATGATTATGATAACGGCGTCAAGCTTTGCCGCGATAAGCGTTCCGAGGATCGTGACGAGCGATATCAGACGGGCTGCAAGGCGGGTCAGATCCTCGAGTATCTTGATCGAGCGAGAGGACGCCTCATCCATTGCCCAGACGAAATCGTTATAGAACTCGGGATCGTCATAGCAGGCAACGTCGATCTCGCGCGTTTTTCGGAAAAGCTCGGTGTGGATGGCATTGTTGAGCTTGTGGTGGAGGTTTGGCTTGATCACGCGGTGCCACGAGCGGTCGATGACAAAAAAGACCGCATACCAGAGTGCCATGAGCCCGATGATCTTCGCAACGGTACCGAAGGACTCGCCGAGATCGAGAGCATTGAACAGATAAAGAGTGAATACGGCATAGATAGAGTTGTGTACGCCCTGGAGCACACCCTCTTCAAGAAAAGCGGCGATCACAAGTTCGGGGGCATATTTGCACACCTTGCCGAAGATGACGAGATTATTGCGAAGCACGCGTCGGAGCGACTGCTTCGGCTCGCGCGGCTTTTTGTCTTTGGTCTTCTTACTCATTGCTCTCACCTCCCGACGTATAATTTTTCGCCTGCAGACGGAACATTTCGGCGTATTTGCCGTCACGCTCCATAAGCTCGGCGTGCGTTCCCTCCTCGATGATCTCACCGTCCTCCATCATATAGACGCGGTCGGCAAGCGTTGCGGAGGAAAGTCTGTGCGAGATGAAGATGACGCTTCTTCCCTCGGTCGCACGGATCATATTCTCGAACATCCTGTGCTCGGCGATCGGGTCGAGCGCGCTTGAAGGCTCGTCGAGGATCACGAACGACGGCTTTTCGGCAAAGATGCGGGCAAGCGACACCTTCTGCTGTTCTCCGATCGATAAGTTGACGCCCTCATCGTCGAATTCGCGCGTCATCGTTGATTCGATGCCACGCTCAAGCCCTTCGATCTTCTGCCAAGCACCGCTTTCCTTAAGTGCTTCGGTCACAAGCTCACCGTCGCCGTCGCGGGGGAGACGGAGCGTGACGTTCTCTTTCACCGAGAGCGAGAAGAGCTTAAAATCCTGAAATACACAGCCGAAAAGCCTGCGCCAGCTTGACAGCCGATATTCCCGTGCGCTTTTACCGTTCAGAACGACTTCGCCCTCGCTCGGGTCGTAAAGTCGGAGGAGGAGCTTGACGAGCGTTGTCTTGCCGCTTCCGTTTCTGCCGACAATGGCAACGCGCTCACCCTCGCGGATCTTGAAATTGATCCCGCGGAGAGATTCCTTATCTGCGCCCTCATATTTGAAATGAACGTCCTTGAATACGATCTCGCCCGCGTCCGCCTCGGGCGCGTCCGCGCTCTCTCTGATCTTCGGCTCGTAGTCGAGGAAGTAGCGGACGTCCTCGATATAGAGCGCGTGCTCGTTGAACTCGGCGAGGTACTGAACCATCTGCGAGAGAGTATGCGAGATCGTGCCGATCGAGTTGAGGACGACGAGGCAGTCGCCCATGGTCATCGAGCCTTGACCCGGACCGATCGTGCGCCATACTGCGTATACAGTCGCGCCGAGGACCGTGATACCCTCCATACCGAAGTTGAGAATGCAATCGAGAATTGCGATCCGCGGACCGTACTTCATCGTCAGCTCGTTGTAATTTCTGCGGACCTCATTGAGCATTTCGAGCTGATGCGAAAAGAAACCGCCCATGCGCATTTCCTTTGAATATTCGCCGAGATAGAAGGTTCGGCGGACATAGGAGAATTTGCGGTTGATCGGCTTGCGAGCGGTATTCTGATCGTGCAGGATCGCATTCCTGCGCTTTCGGATAAATCCCAAAGCGAGCGGGATCAGTGCAAAAACGATCAGAAATGGGTCGATGGTAAATATCAGCAGCGAGGTAAGTGCCAGTGAAATGATATTCCAGATGAGGTTATCGAGCGTCTGCATTACCTTCCATACTCGGTCCTGCGTTTCATCCATAGCCTTGACGTATTTGTCGTAGAACTCGGGCGTTTCATAGCAGGCAAGATCGACCTCGGTGGATTTTTTGTATATCTTGCGGCGCAGGGTGTGGTTGATCTTCTCGGAATACATCGGTGCCACCGTGTTCCAATAGTAGTTCGAGATCACCCAGATAAGTATCGCACCGCCGCCCACAATGAAGATGTAGGCAAATATTGCCTCGGTGGACCAGCCGTCGCCCTCAACGCTGTCAACGATCAGGCGGATAAGATAGGTATAAAGCAGGAAGTTGAGCGGCGCGTTGAGGAATGTGACAAGATAATATATAATGAAGTAGGTTTTTGACGTTCCCCAGACCTGTGCCAGTGCGAAGATATTGTTATCAAGACTCCGCTTGAGGGGGAGCTTCTTTTTCTTCTTTTCTTCTTTTTCCTTTTGCCGCTCCGCGCGCCGCTCTGCGCGGAGCTCTTTTTTCGATTTCTTTTCTTTTTCCATTTTACTCCTTTCGTGCGCTCACGAAAAAAGAGCACACAGACAGTGATTTGTGTGCTCTTTTATATGGCGCAGTTATACTATACGCATATATACCCGGAGGAAGTGACGAAACGGGCAAGAGCACGTGCTGACTTGGCGGTCATATTCAATTCCTCCTTTCCTTTGATTTATTGCCCTAATTTTACCACTTCGCGCGGCGTTTGTCAATACTTTATGGCAAAATGACAGCTCAACTTATTGTTGAGTCGGGAAAAGAGGAGTTGAACACTCATCAATATAGTGTGCAGTTACCCGAAAAGGTTTGGAAAAAACGAAAAAATTTATCTATCCTTTCCAGCCGTGAGCTTGATCAGCAGATCGATGTCATCCGGCTGAACTCTTGCCTCGTGCGCGGCGCGGCAGCGTTTTTCGGCGCCGCATTTGGTGCATTTGTGCGTGATGATATAGCCCTTCTTCGGGTCGGGCTCAACGAGGATGGGCTCCATAAGACCAAGGCACTCGCAGGCGCGGTCGCCGGGGTTTTCGTCGATATGTATTGACCAAAGACAGAACGGGCAATGGTTGCGCGACGAGGAGCCGAGCGGCTTTACCTCGCGTCCGCAATGGCCGCAGATGAATCCCGAATCGTTTTTTGCAAATCTTTTATTCTCAAGTTCCATATTTTTTGCCTCTTTTTATTCTTTTTTGAAAAAAGCTCTTTATTTATTGATGAATTTGTAGTATAATTATTATAATTAATCTGTTATTTGTATGCTTGTCGTTTATTCAGTACAGACGGTGTCCCCTCATCACCCGCTGCGGCGGGAGCTTCTCCCGGGAGAAGCCTAAGTTTTAAGTGCGATTACTTTATTAGTGCTTCTATTTGATATTGAAATCAAATCTTGAATAGAATGAGGGAATGTTTGAAAAAACACTTCGTTGTCCCATAAACGCAAACTACGCCACTATTTGTTATATTCACGCAAACTAATCCCCAGGCTTCTCCCGGAAGAAGCTCCCTCCGCAGAGGGTGATGAGAGGACACCGAGAAAGCTGTGTTCGCACTTGCTTCAAAGGCGAAACAATTATGCACATAATTCAAATATCATTATACAACACTATTTAGCGCAGGTCAAGTACCGAGGCGCGATTTTAACAAAAAACTTACTTCGGGAGGTTCGGAAATATGGAAAATAAAATAAAATTGCCCGAGCTTCTTGCTCCCGCGGGATCACCCGAAGCGCTTACCGCCGCGATCCGCGCGGGCGCGGATGCGGTTTATATGGGAGCATCCGGCTTCAACGCTCGAATAGGCGCGGCGAATTTCACGCCCGAAAGCCTTAAATATGAAATTGCACGCGCCCATGCCTCGGGCGTGCGGATTTATCTGACGCTCAACACCCTCGTTTACGACCGCGAGATCGGCGAAATGCTGAAAACCGCGGAAGCCGCGTATCTTGCGGGCGCGGACGCGCTCATCGTTGCCGACCTCGGAGTCGCTTCGATCCTACGCCGCACCTTCCCCGATCTTCCGCTTCACGCGTCAACACAGATGTCGGGACACAATCTCGAGCAGGCAAAACTGCTTGCCGGACTCGGATTTGAGAGAATGGTCATCGCGCGCGAAACCTCGAAGGAAGATCTTACACTCGTTTGCCGCGAGTCGCCCATCGAGATCGAAGCCTTCGTCCACGGCGCGCTCTGCGTGTGCCATTCCGGACAGTGTCTGTTTTCCTCGATCGTCGGCGGACGTTCGGGCAACCGAGGCCTCTGTGCGCAGCCCTGCCGTCTGCCCTATTCGGACGGAAGGGGCGGAAAGTCCTATCCTTTGAGCCTTAAAGACCTCTCGCTTGCGCCCCATCTGCCCGAGCTTATCGAAATGGGCGTTTCCTCGCTCAAGGTCGAGGGAAGAATGAAGCCGCCCGAGTACGTTGCGGGAGTCATTTCGATCTGGCGCAGACTGCTCGACGAGGGCAGAGGTGCAACTGCCGAGGAAATGCGCCGCCTTGCCGAGATCTTCTCGCGCCAGGGCTTTACCGACGGCTATTACGCCAAAAACATTGGCAAAAATATGCTCGGAATCCGCACCGAGGGCGACAAGGCACGCTCGGCTTCGCAGAAAACGCGCATAGAATATAAAAACGAACGCGAACCCATACCGGCATACGAAAACAGAAACGCCCGTGCCTCCGATTATAAATCACAAAGAGCATCGGGCAAGCGCGGAAAGCAGACCGTCAACACCGCGGTCTTCCATAACGCCGCGCAGTACACGCAGAAAGCATCAAAGTTCTTTGATATCGCATATCTGCCGCTCGAGGAATTCCCGAAGGCACGCGGCGCGCGCGGAGTGCTCTTCCCGCCCGTCATCTTCGATTCGGAGCTTCCCTGCGTACGCCGTCAGCTTGAGGAAGCCAAAAAACTCGGTGCGACCGATGCCCTCGTCGGCAATCTCGGTCATATCGAGCTTGCGCGTGAATTCGGACTGAAAATTCACGGCGACCTTCGCCTCAATATCACCAACAACGAAACGACCGCGGCGCTTGAATCCCTCGGATTTGAGGACGTCATCCTCTCGCCCGAGCTGACTCTGCCGAGGATCCGCGATATTTCGGGATGCACTTCCGTCGTCGTTTACGGCAGACTGCCACTGATGGTAACCGAAAAATGCGTCGGCAAGGAGATCGGCGGCTGCTCGGTCTGCGAGCGCGGACAGGCAAAGCTTACCGACCGTATGGGAATTTCCTTTCCCGTACTCAAGATCGCGGAGCACCGCTCGATGATAGTAAATTCGCTCCCGACCTATATCCTCGACCGCCCGCGCGATCTTTCGGACGGTTTTATCACGAGAAGGCACTATATCTTTACCGTAGAAACTCCGCGCGAAGTCGATGCAATACTTGCGTCTGCGTCTTCGGGTGCACCGATCGCGGGCGGGAAATGTCGCCGTCTGCCGCAGAACAAGGAGCAGAAGAAAGGAAAATAAGATGAGAAACGTAAAAAATATTACAGCCGGCGTGGCGATACTTCTCTGCATCTTCATTTGTATATATCTTTTGACACTTTATCTGAAGTTCACCCCCGAAGAGCCCGAGCTTCTCGAGGACGGCACTTACGAGGAGATCGACGGCAAGATCAAGCAGTTTATCGATTCTGACGTCAACATAAAAGAGCATTTGAATCTGGTCATTCTTCTCGCAGTTTCCGCCGCCGCGGGATTTATACTTGAAAAAATGCCCGCATTCGGAATGGTCACATCTGCACTTGCACTTTCATACGCGCTGACGATGCTCCGCTTCGATGCCCTGCCGAAATTCCCGATGTCGGTCGTCTCTCTCTGCCTCGTTCACGCGGCGGGCGCGCTCTTCTTCGCCGCGACCTCCGAAAGAGGTAAAAAGTCACTTCTCGGACTCAACAGCGCCGCTTCGGGCGGTCTGATATGCAATATCGCCGCAATCGGACTTTGCGCCTATATCTGCCCCATTCTTTCAAGACTTGCCGAACTCGAAGAAAAGATAGCGATACTTAAAGAAAACAATCTTATCATAAGCACCAAGATCGCTGCCATCCCGGACGTCGTTGACATGATCTGGCGCGCTTTTGAGAACCACGGTGCCGAACAGGCACGCACGGCGCTCACAACGATCACAAGACAGTATGAGGGAGACGGCATCGAGGCCGCCTTCGCCGGAACTTATGTCGCCGAGGAAATGTCCGTTTACATCAAACTCGCCATACTCATCTTCGGCATAGTTATTCTTTCGCTCGTCTTCAGACGCCGTGCCTTTGTCGGCGCTCTGCTTTCCGTCATACCTCCGATCTGCATTTTCAGCCATATGATGTACGACAGAATGTCAACCGCAACTCTCATTCTGATGACGCTGACGACCTTCGGAGCGATCGGTGCATTTGCGGCGTATCAGCGTGAGGGCATGCCCGCACTCGTTGACGGAAACGGCGACGAGATCGAGATCGAAGACGAGGATGATCCTCTGCCCGAGGAGATCCCCGCCACCGACGCCGAAGATGACACCGAAAACGAAGATCTTCCCGATTGGGAATGCGATAAACTCGATTATTTCTACGAAAAACCGAAATACGAGCCCACTCCGGAGGAGAGGGACGAATATCTTGAAATAGAGGAGAAGAAAGATGGAGATCAGAAAGAAGATACAGAGCAAAATTGACGAAGACAGAGAGATCGATTGCATCTTTTTCAAGGTAAAATTCAACAACTTCCGCGACGTCAGCTATTCGACCGCAAACGAGGTTCTTGACAAAGAGGAATGGGACGAGTGCGAATGCGTTCTCTGTCTGCCCGATAACTATACCGATGACGGCGACGAAACGCCCCTTATCCTCTCGGTTCACGGCGCGGGAAGCCGCGTTTGCGAAGCCGAGAACAAGACGGGCGGAATCGCTTACTGCCGCGAGTGCTTAAAGCAGGGATATGCCGTGCTCGACGTTTGCGGCTCACAGCCTCACGGACTTACCATGGGATGTCCCGAGCATATCTTCGCGCTTCATAAAGCTTATCTCTACGCTACCAAGCATTATAATCTCACAAAGAGAGTTTTAGTGGCGGGTGCTTCTATGGGCGGTCACACGGCAATGAACTTCGCGCATACATTCCCCGGCATCGTCGTTGCGCTCGGACTCATCTATCCCCGTCTTAATATGGACGGCGTTGAGATAGACGGTCATTACTGCATCGGAACTTGGGACAAGACAAAGAAGAGCGAGACCACGGGTTACAGCACCCACGACCGCATCGTTCAGATCTACCGCTTCCCCGAGGACGAATGGTTCGCGCCGAACACCATCGGCTTCAACCCATACCTTACACGTTCCTATATAGGCGCGGACGGCAAGCGTGTCGTCATTCCTCCCTGCCCCATCAAGGTCTGGCAAGGAACCGCGGACACAACCGTTGATCCCGTCATGGTCACAGAATTCGTTGAATCGGTCCGCCGCTCGGGAAGCTACATCGAGTTCCACCTTATGGAGGGCGTGGGACATAAGATCAACGACGTTATGAGAACCGAGATCGCGATGTGGTTCAACAGGTTTATATGATGGTAGTAGCAAAGAAAAAAGAAGGACTCCTTTTAGCGTACGGAGTGATGTTCTTCGTAGGTCTTTTGATGATCGGCATAGGCTTTGCTCGGTTTGAGGTTGTTAACGTATTGCTGATGATTATGGGCGCAATAACCTGCGTGCTTGCCTGCCGAATAGTCTTCAAGTATGTACGTACTCCCGAAGAGATCATCACGGTGGATAACAAAGGCATTTTGCATCTCCCAAAAGATATTGTGCTCGACCCGAAGGATATTATTGACGTTTCCTACCGCCGTGCGCGAGGCAAGAGCATTACTTATGATTGGGGTGAAGTTATAATCATCACCCACATCGAAAGCTTCAAATTCGATTACGTCGATGATTGCGAGGAAGTTTCAAAGGAACTGACTCGGATGATGTATGAAAGTAAGCAAGCCAAATAAGCACTGCATTTTACAATTCAATAAAGAGGCTGAGTCAACCTAATGACTCAGCCTCTTTTCTTTGCTTAATCTTTACTCTTCCCTCTCCTTTTTGAAGACAAAAGGAATTGCAAGGAAGATCATAGGAAGGATCGCAAACGCTGCGCTTGCGCCGCATCCGCTCTTTTCGGGGGCGGGTTCGGTCTCGGGAGTTGTTTCGGGAGCTGTGGTTACTTCTGCGGTGGTTTCCTCGGTCAGTCCGCATTCGGTTTCCTCCGCGGTGGTTTCCGTTGCCTCTCCTTCGGTAAGGTCGAGGGTCAGGGTGAACTGATTTTCCTCAAGGAAGAAAGCCTTACGGTCAGTCGAATAGGTCTCTACCTGCATGGTCTTGCCGTCTGCCGAGAAATAGAGCATCGTGACAAGTCCGACGCCGCCCTGCGCCTTATCAACGCCCTGCGGGTCGATGAGCATCTGGGTGACCACGTTGCCGTTTGTGCCCTTATCCTGCGCGTATACTACGTAGTCGCAGGGGTCGTGTCCCGAAAGGACGAGAACTATGTTTTCATGCTTTTTGATCAGCTTATCCCACATATGGTCGCCGTTGTTGTACTGTGAGCCCTTGTTCGAGGGAGGAACGACGTCGCCCGCGTCGAGTGTGGTGCCGTCGCGGAAGAGGTACGCGTGGGTGGTGATAATGACGTTATGCTCGGGATGCGCGGCGATGATCTCGCTCGCCCAATCGAGCACCTCGTCGTATGCTCCGTAATCGAGCGTGAAGATCAGGTACTTGATCTCGCCGACGGTAAGCTCCTGCCAGCTGTTGCAGATGTCGTTGCCGTAATAACCGCCGAGCTTATCCTTATAAGCACTGATGGGGAAATACTTCTTCATCTGATTGACGGTATCGTGATTTCCGCGGACGAGAGAATAGGGTACGACGCCATTCATTCTTTCGATATTCTTTTTTGCCAGCGCAAATTCGTCGTTGGTACTGCTGTTGGTAATGTCGCCAAGACCGAGAACGAATTTGATCTTCTTCGACTCAACGTTTCCGAGGATCCAGTCGTAAAGAGCGGTGTACTTTTCGGGATAGCTCTCCGCAAGTATCTGTGTATCACCGAGAACCGCAAAAGAATACGCATACTCTTCAAGGGGTGCCTTTTCGGTAAAATACGTCTTCTTCAGCTTCGCGTCAAAGCCGTTTCCGCTCTTGTCTGCAATACTTTCGGGCGCGGTGAGACCTTCAAGATCGTAGCTGCAGATAAGTCCGTCCTTTGTGGGAGCAGTCACGTCCGCCTTGATCTCATCAGCCGTGCGGGCATCGGAATAGATCGCGACGTTCTTGATCCTTCCCTTGAAATACTGCTCGTTGCCGCTTCTGAGATCGCCGCCGAGAATATGGAAATCGGACGTAGTGGGATTCGGCGAGGATTTGCTTATCGTCTGAGCAAGTGCGCCGTTGACGTAACACTTCACCGTAGACGAATTTTCGCGAACGATGGCAATATGCGTCCACTCGCCGGTGTATACGTTCACCTTATCGAACACGAAATTATATACGGTGCCTGCCTTATCTGTAATGTAAAGTCTGGGCGAGCCGTTTGAATAGATCTCGAAGTTTACATTTGCGGAGCTGTTGCCGTAGTTGCCTACGATAACTCCGCCGCGCTGGGTCGAAATATAAGTCTTCGGGAAGTAGACGGTTGCCTCAAAGGTATTGAGCGGCTGTTCGATCTTCTTTGCGAGCTTATAGACCTCTGCGGTAAACTCCATACCGCCCTTTTCGGTATCTTCGACAGCACCGCCCTGCCAGAGCTTGCCGCTGTAGGTGAGATCGTTCTTGTTCGCGGAAGCATCCGCAAGACGGCTCTCATCGGTCTTCGAAAGATCGTAAGACACAAGAAGCTCTGCGTCTGCGGTATCGACCTTATCCATATCCGCCTTTATCTCGTCGGCGGTACGCATATCAGCATATACCGCAACCGATGCAAGCTCAGACTGCTTGAGATATCTCGCATTATCGCCGCGAAGGTCGCCGCCGAGGCAGAGAGAACCCGCACCGGCAAAGTGGGTGTCGGGATAGCTTCCGGGGACGGTCTGCTTGAGCTCACCGTTTACGTAGCAATATGCATTAGAGCTGTCAAAGGTGATCGCAACGTGCGTCCACTCGCCCGTGCGGAGATCGACCTTATCGAAGGAAAGCCGCTTGTCGGTGCCATTTCCGCCGTAGCCGAGCCAAAGGAAAGGGTTACCGTTCTTGCGGACCTCAAAGCCGTAGCTGGGAGTCTTGGAATCCTTGTAATTACCCGCTATAACTCCAAGCTCGGAGGCGGAAGCTCCCTTTGCTACCTTGATCCACGCCTCAAAGGTGTGCGGATGCTTCGGTAGAGTCTTTGCGGATCTGTAAAACTCATCAACCGCAAAGGTCGCACCGCTCTTCTCTGCCGCCGCCGCGAAAAAAGTGAAAGAAGAAATTATCAACAAAACCGAGATGACTGCACAAATAATTCTTTTCATAATAAAAACTCCTTAAAGATACTTAAAAAAGGCAAAAGCGTCCCTACTCTTGCCTTTTATAATATTAACATTAAAGCTTATTCTTGATCTCTTCAAGGCAGTTCTGACAAATTCTCTTGCCGTTGAAGAAAACGATATTATCCGCGTCGCCGCAGAAAATGCACGCGGGAGAATACTTCTGAAGAACGATCCTCTCGTTATCAATAAAAATTTCAACAGGGTCTTTCACGTTGATATCAAGCGAACGGCGGATCTCGATGGGAAGAACGATTCTGCCAAGCTCGTCGATACGGCGTACTACTCCGGTAGATTTCATTTTTGAATCCTCCAAATTTCCATATATTGTGTTCTGTATCTCTATTATACCACAATTTTCGACTCTTGTCAACAGATTTTGATGATATTTCTAAAAATTTACAGTAAGAAATTTACAATTCGCCTTTAATATGCATATTGTTATCCCTATTGCGGGAATAATACAGTTGACAAACACCTCAAAATGTAGTATAATATATCTCGGCTGTTGACCGCCCCAAGGAAATAAGGCGGTATATATAAATAAAAATGAAGAAGACCTGCGCCTCGCCGATTTTTCGGTGAGGTTTTGATGGGTTTTGCCAAAAAGGAGTATATATGGCTAAAAAGAAAAACAACCAGCAGAACGGCGCACCCGAAAACACCGCGCCCGAAACGAAAAAGAAGCAGACAAAGAAACCCGCACCCAAGCAGGAACAGAAAACTGCTCCCCAAAATGAGAAAAAAGCTCCCGAAAAGCCCCAGAGCGAGCGAAAGACTCACGTCAGAAAGCCGAAAAACCAGAAGAACTCGGCTCCGCGAAAGAATGAAAAGAGCGTAAAGGTCATCCCTCTCGGCGGACTCGGCGAGATCGGCAAGAACATGACCCTGCTTGAATTCGAAGAAGATATCATCATCATTGACTGCGGCATCGGATTCCCCGAGGAAGATATGCCCGGCGTCGATCTTGTGATCCCGAACTTCGCATACCTCGAAGAACACCGCACGAAGATCCGCGGCGTGCTTCTCACCCACGGTCACGAGGACCATATCGGCGGAATCCCATACCTTCTCCGCCATTTCAACGTTCCGATATACGGCACCGCGCTGACTATCGGCATCGTCAAGGGTAAGCTCAAAGAACACAGAATGCCCTTCACTCCCCAATTCAACGTCGTCAATGCCGGCGATACGGTCAAGCTCGGCGTTTTCGCCGCGGAATTCATCCACGTCAACCACTCGATCGCGGATGCCTGCGCACTTGCGATCAACACCCCCTGCGGATACATCATCCACACGGGCGACTTCAAGATCGACGTCTCCCCCATTGAGGGCGAAATGATCGACCTCGCGCGCTTCGGCGAGCTCGGCAAGAAGGGTGTTACCCTCATGCTTTGCGAATCGACGAATTCCGAGCGTCCCGGCTTTACCCCCTCCGAAAAGAGCGTTGGCGGCACGCTTGAAGACATCTTCACCGCCAACGAGGGCAAGCGCATAATCATTTCCACATTCTCCTCAAACGTTCACCGCGTTCAGCAAATCATCGACGTTTCTCTCCGCCACGGCAGACGCATCGCGCTTTCGGGCAGAAGTATGCAGAACGTCGTATCCGCCGCGATCGAGCTCGGATATATGACTCCCCCCGCGGGCGCTATTATAGATATATCGGAAGCTAAAGGATACGCCCCCGGCGACATCACCGTCATCTCGACGGGCAGCCAGGGTGAACCTATGTCTGCGCTTTACCGCATGGCTTTCGGCGACCACCGCGATATCACCCTCGGTGCAAACGACGTCGTCATCTTCTCTTCAAGCGCGATCCCCGGCAACGAAAAGCTGATCGGCAGGATAATCAACGAGCTCTCGCACAACGGCATCAAGGTCATTGAAGGCTCGGTCCAGCTCGGTCTGCACGCTTCGGGACACGCATCGGCAGAGGAGATCAAGCTCCTTTACCAGCTCGTCAAGCCGAGATTCTATATGCCCATTCACGGCGAATACCGCCATCTTGCGGCAAACAGAAATATTGCGACCTTCCTCGGAACCGATCCCGAAAATATATTTGTCGGTGACATCGGGCAGGTGCTTTCGGTCAGCCGCCACCGCGCGGCATTCACCGATACCGTCAGCGCGGGAAGAACGCTCGTTGACGGCTACGGTGTCGGCGACGTCGGCGGTGCCGTGCTCCGCGACAGACTCCATCTTTCGGAGGACGGTATCCTCATCGTCTTCGCTTCGGTCGACCTGACAGCGCGCTTCGTCGTCAATCCCCCCGAGATCATCACCAAGGGATTCGTCTACGTTCCCGATTCGGAAGATCTTCTCTACGAGGCGAAAATGCGTGCCGCGGAGATCATCTGCGATATGCTCGACCGCTCGAAGAAGCCCAATCTCGAGGCGATCAAGGAACGGGTCCGCCGCGAGCTTGCAAGAATGCTTTCAAGCGAAACGGGCAGAAATCCGATGATCGTGCCCTTCATTACCGATCTTTAAGCAAAAATTTTACTCAAATTTACGGTTTATTAATATATCGCGTTCTAAAAAATAGTATAATATAGCTTGGTCTATTTCTCGACAAGAGAATAAAAAATTCAATCCGCTGTAAGCGGAAAAACAATTTGCGCGGCGGCAGCCCTATGTCAAGCCGAACGCGCCGGAAAGGTTAATAACATGGGAAAAGGAAACAGAAGCAGACAGGACAGAGCTTTTGAGACTGTCCAGAACATTCAGGAAGAAACTCCTAAGAACACCAAACTTATCACAACTATCGCTACTATCGCGGTATCGCTCCTTCTTGTAGGATGCCTCCTTCTTTCGGTAATTGTAAACACCGGTATCGTACTTCGTACCCAGACTGCCGCAAAGACCGATAACTACAACGTAAGCGGTACAATAATGTCCTACCTCATCTACTCTCAGGCTCAGCAGATGGTAGCCCTCTATCAGCAGTACGGCATAGAGTACACCATTGCGGAAGTTCTCAACGATTCCTTCGATTCGATCTCCGCAAGCACTCTTGAGCAGGTAAAGCAGATGCTCGTTCTTTGCGAGTATGCAAAGGCAAACGGAATCGAGCTTTCGGCTGAGGACGAAGAGGCGATCGATACTTATATGGCATCCATCGACGAAGCAGCAGCCTCCAACTTCTACAGCACCGCAAGCTACATCAAGCTTATGTACGGCAACGGCGTAAACGCAAGCGATATCCGCAAGTCGCTCGAACTCAACTATCTCTCCAACGCAGCCTACAAGGCTCTCGAAGCTAAGCTTGAGGCAGAGATCACCGAGGAATCCGTCAATAAGTACGTTGAGGAAAACGTTGACCTCTTCTACATGGTTGACTACCTCAGCTATACCTACACCGCAGAGCTCCTTCCCGCAGGCGCAGAGGCTACCGAGGAAGAAAATGCAGCTTACACCGCAGACAAGGCAGCTATGGCGGCTCTCGCAGAAAAGCTCGCTGCTGTTAAGACCGCTGACGAATTCAAGGCTCTTGCTGCAGACCACATCGTAAATACCGTATGCTCCGAGTCCTTCGACACCCTTTACGCAAAGGAAGCTCTCGCTGAAGCACTCGCTGCAGAAGTTGTCGCAGCTGACAAGGAAAACGTTCTCTCTCTCGTACTCAAGTCCCTCACCTCTGAGGAAGAAGTAAAGTATGAGAAGGCTGACGACACCGCATACCAGAACGCACTCTCCGAGATCTTTGACACCCTCTGTGACGAGGCTGCAAAGGCTTACGATGCTATCGTAAAGGAAGACATCACTCACTACGATCCCGAAGCAGAGACTGTTTCCGACATTGACAAGTGGCTCTTTGACGAAGCTAAGGCAGGCGACACCAAGACCGTTACCACCGAGGGCGACAAGAAGTCTACCTACGTAGTTTACTTCCTTGAGAACGAATCTCATCTCGACGAGTCCAAGACCCGTGACGTTGCACACATCCTCGTTCAGTTCGCGGCTACCAACCCCACCGACGAGCAGAAGGCAACCGCTAAGGCTGAGGCTCAGAAGATCCTTGACGAGTACCTCGCAGGCGAGCAGTCCAAGGACGCATTCGTTAAGCTCGGCGAGCAGAAGACCGCTGACTCGAACGTCGTTTATGAGGGCGTAAAGGAAGGCGATATGGTTGAGGAATTCGAAAACTGGCTCTTCGACGAGGCTCGTACCGTTGGTGAGACCGGTATCGTTGAGACCCAGTACGGTTACCACATCATGTACTTCATCGGCGACGGAAAGCTCGCTTGGGAGAACACCGCTCACAACGGCGTTCTTAACGACCTCTTCACCGATTGGGTCGAGGCAAACGCTACCACCTACAACTACTCCGCTAAGGAATCCGTAGTAAACTCCATTAAGTAATATTACTTACATATCCGCACTGCACGCGGTGCAGTGCGGATATCTTTTTGTATATAACAGATGTCTGCAGGAAAACATATACTGTAAAGACAACAATCCGGAGGATCATTTATAAATGATTTTAGAACCTAAATCCACCTCGATCGCTTACCGCTGCCCCTCTTGCGGAAGCGGCATCATAAGCGCCGTCGACGTTTTCAAGCTGTCGGCGGACAGAGTCAGACTGAAATGCACCAACCCCGAATGCACTTCGGTCAAAAAAAGCGAAGATGAAAAAAAGAGCGCCCGCGATAACGCCGCGCTTGACATAACCCTTGCCTCGGACGGCACTGTACGTATCAGCGTCCCCTGCATCTTCTGCGGCAAGCCGCACGTTTTCAACGTCAATCCGAACCTCTTTTACGGCAAGGATATCTTTATGCTTCCCTGCCCCTATTCGGGAATCAATATCTGCTTTATGGGCGAGGCAAACCACGTCAAAGCAGAGCTCGCGCGCAACGAGCTCGAGCTTCTCGATATGCTTGAGGAAAACGGTATCGAAAGCTTCCGCGATCTTGACGCCGACGAAGCCGCACTTCCCGACCCGCAGATCATGGAGATCGTTACCTTCGTCATCCACGACCTCGACGCCGAGGGCAAAATATACTGCAAGTGCCACCCCGAGGGCTCGGAACCCGAGGAAAGCGAAGATACCTTCAACCTCGCCGCCCCCTACGACGGAGATTACGCCGCCGAGCTCACCGCGGACGGCATGCGCGTCTATTGCAAAAAATGCGGCGCACAAAAGGTGATCCCCACCAACTCCCTCATCTCCGCCCACGATTTTCTCAACTGCGACAGTATAACTCTCGAATAAAAAGTAACGGCCCGTCCGTTACTTTTTTATTTTTTTGAAATTTTTTTCGATTTTTTGAAACTCAAATAAAAATATAACCGATTTTGTAACCGAAATATTGTATAATAAGCGCACAAGATTTTAATACAATATGAAAGGATAAAAAATCAATGAAAAGAACACTTTCTCTTATTCTTGTAATCAGCATGCTGCTTAGTATGTTCTGCGTAATTCCGACTAACGCAGTTGCAGCAGAAGCGTCTTCCGATTCTCTCGCGAAGGCTACTAAATACGTGCTGGGCAAAACCGCAAACGGTTTGAATAGTGTAGGACAAACTGATGTCACACTTACTATTGGCGGAGACGATACCAATCTTGGTACAGATATTATCTACATTGTTGGTAGCTTCGCAACAAACAATGACGGCACACCTAATGTTGAAGGCGACGTACTTCTCAGCAGCTTGGTCGAAACCATAACCGAGATCGTAGCTATGGGAGTTCCCGTCAATTTCGGTATGGTACCTTTCTCCAGCGACCCTGTCATCGCAATGCCGCTCACCACAATCACAGAGGATAAATTGGTTGAGCTCCCCAATATGATTGCTGAAGCTCTTGCAACATGCGAAGCGCTCTATGATGGCGTAAACATGGAGAATGCACTTATTAAGTGCAAGAAGATGTTTAGCGAATCTGAGCTTGCAGATCATCCCGAGCGTCAGCACCTCGTTATGATCTCTTCAGGATTCACCTACTTCTTTAACTCCGGCAAGAACAATGAGTACGTTTCTACTGTTCCTGTAAACTTTATTAATTCGGGCAAAAACGCCAAGGCTCTTTTCTATATGAATAAGGCATGGCAGCGTGCTCGCCTTAACCAGACCAACACCTATGCGATCCCCGAGGGAATTGTAAAAGAATATAACGCAAATCCTGACAAGTATGAGAATGTTTGGGATTGTTACTGGACTTACATCGATACCTGGGCAAAAGCTGATATTGCTGCAGGCGACAGCGTCGTATACGAGGCTGCTACTATTGAATCCGCAAATTTCCTTAAGTGGTATAATTCCGGTATGTACCACAGCGATCAGACTTATTTCAAATATTCCGGTTATGGTGCAGTCGTTTCCGGAACCACTGACGAGGATGTTGCAAACACCGTAACCTTTACTCCCGGTGCAAACCCCGTTACAAATACTGCCGCTGCTCACGCTATCCTGTATGAACGCGCAATGTGGGAAGCTTATGAGTATACCAAGGCAAACATCACCGGTGCAGGTATCAACTTCTATCCCATCTACAATGCACTTAGCTATCAGTACACCAACGGCGTTTGGTCCGACGGCCGTGTAAATGAAAACGGACAAAAGTACAATTACAACGTTACCTGGACCAACCAGTACATCGGTCACAGCTTCGTTGATATGCTTGCAGGCGGCGAAGGCAAGGCTGTCAAGTACGACAAGCAGGGCGACAAGGCTTTCTTCGATCCCATTAAAGCGAGCATCCTCTACGCCGTTTCCTCAGGCTCGGTAATCGAGGATTTCCTTGCTTACGACGAAACCGCTCCCGATAACTACAACTTTGACTTCGTTGACGATGCCTCCAAGCTCGTCCTCAAAGTCGGCAATACCGTTTACACCACCGCAAAGATCGAAACCAAGGAAGGTGCTACCAGCTCCTACTCCTTCACCGCTCCCGGTGCGGCAGAGCCCACCTTCACCCTTGACTACTATGAGGGTAACAAGAAGGATACCGAAAGATACGTTCTTAATATCAACGAAAATATCTCCTTCTATTCTCCTCTTTCCCTTACTTATACCGCAGATCTTGTTGACAGAAGCACCGTTCCCAGTGATACTCCTTACGAGGCAGACGTCAGCTACGCAACCCTTTATCCCATAAACAGCGACGGTAAAGAGGGCACTCCCGAAGAATTCCCCATTCCCACGGTTGAGTACACCGTTCCTTTCCCCACCTACAAAGTAACTTACGAATGGAAGGGACTTCCCGAGGGTCACTCCGAGGTTCTTCCTACCGATGGTAATGAATACCGCGAAGGCGCACCCGTAAGCGTTGACACCAAGTATGCAACCGGCACCACCGTTAAGATCGGTCACAATTACTACATCTTCTCCGGTTGGGACAGAAGCAATTTCAATATGCCCGGTCAGGACGTTATCATCCACGGCGAATGGAATTACGATCATTCCGATCCTCAGTTCAACGTAACCTACGAGTGGACCGGACTTCCCGAGGGTCACACCGAAGTTCTTCCCACTGACTCCAACAAGTACTACGAGAACGATGCAGTCACCGTTGACACCGAGTATGCAAACGGCACCGAAATTAAGATCGGTCACGATTACTACACCTTCTCCGGTTGGGACAAGGCAGACTTCGAAATGCCCGCAAATAACGTTGTAATCAAGGGTGAATGGACCAAGACCGGTTCCGATCCTCAGTTCAACGTAACATACGTTTGGTCCGGACTTCCCGAGGGCCATGTAGAAGTTCTCCCCACTGACTCCAACCTTTATTACGAGGGCGATGCAGTCAACGTAGACGATAATTACACCAACAAGACCGTTGTTAAGATCGGTCACGACTATTACACCTTCTCCGGTTGGGACACCCCCGATTTCCAGATGCCCGGTCACAACGTTATCGTTGCAGGTACATGGACCAAGACCGGTTCCGATCCCCAGTTCAAAGTAACCTACGAATGGACCGGACTCCCCGAGGGCAACGTTGAAGTCCTCCCCACCGACTCCAACCTCTACTACGAGGGCGATGCAGTTACCGTTGACACCAATTACAAGAACGGTACCGAAGTTAAGATCGGCCACGATTACTACACCTTCTCCGGTTGGGATTATACAGATTTCGAAATGCCCAATCACAATGTTACCATCAAGGGTACATGGACCAAGACCGGTTCCGATCCTCAGTTCAAGGTAACCTACGAGTGGACCGGACTCCCCGAGGGCAACGTTGAGGTCCTCCCCACCGATTCCAACCTCTACTACGAAGGCGATGCAGTTACCGTTGACACCAATTACAAGAACGGCACCACCGTTAAGATCGGCCACGATTACTACACCTTCTCCGGCTGGGACACCACCGATTCCCAGATGCCTGCAAAGAACGTTACCATCAAGGGTACATGGGCTAAGACCGACGAAGATCCTCAGTTCAAGGTAACCTACGAATGGACCGGACTTCCCGAGGGCAACGTTGAGGTCCTCCCCACCGACTCCAACCTCTACTACGAGGGCGATGCAGTTACCGTTGATACTAACTACACAAGCGCAAGCAAGGTCAAGATCGGCCACGATTACTACGAATTCTCCGGATGGAACAAGAATGACTTCCAGATGCCCGACCACGACGTTGTAATCATTGGTGTCTGGACCAAGACCGGCGAAGATCCTCAGTTCAAGGTAACCTACGAATGGACCGGACTTCCCGAGGGCAACGTTGAGGTCCTCCCCACCGACTCCAACCTCTACTACGAAGGCGATGCAGTCACCGTCGACACCAAGTACATCACCTCCACCACCGTTAAGATCGGTCACGATTACTACACCTTCTCCGGTTGGGATTATACAGATTTCGCAATGCCCAATCACGATGTTACCATCAAGGGCACATGGATCAAAACCGGTGAAGATCCCCAGTTCAACGTAACCTATGTTTGGACCGGACTTCCCGAGGGCCATGTTGAAGTTCTTCCCACTGACACAAATCGCTACTACGAGGGCGATGCAGTCACCGTTGACACCAAGTACATCACTTCCACCACCGTTAAGATCGGCCACGATTACTACACCTTCTCCGGTTGGGACAGAGGCAACTTCCAGATGCCTGCCGAGAACGTTACCATCTACGGTACCTGGACCAAGTCCAGCTCCGATCCCACCTTCAAAGTAACCTACGTTTGGTCAGGACTTCCCGAGGGCAACGTTGAGGTTCTTCCCGTTGACTCGAACAAGTACTACGAAGGCGATGCTGTTACCGTTGACACCAATTACAAGAACGGCACCATCGTTAAGATCGGCCATGATTACTACACCTTCTCCGGTTGGGACACCGCAGACTTCCAGATGCCGAATCACGACGTGATCGTCAAGGGTACATGGGTCAAGACCGGTTCCGATCCTCAGTTCAAGGTATTTTATACCTGGTCGGGTCTCCCCACAAACGCTGATGCGGTTATCCCCACCGATATGAATCTCTACTACGCAGGCACTCCCGTTACCGTAGACACCGTCTACTACAAGGGTATGACCGTTAAGGTAGGCCACGATTACTACACCTTCTCCGGTTGGGACAGAGGCAACTTCACAATGCCCGCCGAAAACGTTACCATCGTCGGTATCTGGACCAAGTCCAGCTCCGATCCCACATTCAACGTAATTTACATCTGGACCGGACTTCCCGAGGGTGCAGCTGTTATTCCCACCGATATCAACAACTACTTCGAAGGCGATTCCGTAGTCGTTAACTCCACCTTCGTTCAAGGCACTGTCGTTAAGGTAGGCCACGATTACTACACCTTCTCCGGTTGGGACAGAGGCAACTTCACAATGCCCGCACAGAACGTTATCATCGCAGGTAGTTGGAGAAAGACCAATTCCGATCCTCAGTACAACGTAACCTACGATTGGTCCGGACTTCCCGCAGAGGCTAACGCAACTCTTCCCGCAGGCGGAACCTACTATGCAGGTGACCGCGTTTCGGTTGACACCGAATACGTAAAGGGTGACACCATCAAGATCGGCCGTGCAACCTACACCTTCTCCGGTTGGGATCACGTTGATTTCACAATGCCTGCTGAAGACGTTGAGATCCTCGGCGTATGGACCAAGACCTCTTCTCCTGCAAAGGCAACCATCAGCGGCACCAAGTATCTCGACGGCAAGCTTGCCAGTGGATTTACTTTCATTCTCAAAGATGAACTCGGTAATATTGTAAGCTACGCAGTAAGCGAAAATGGTAACTTTAGCTTCTCGCTCGAGTTTGACGCAGAAGGCGCATACGAATACACCATCTCCGAACTTCAGGGTAGCGATGCTTCCATCGAATACGATACCAACGAATTCGACGTTAAGATCGTTGTAACCGAAAAGGCAAACGGATACAATGCATCCGTTTCCATTATAGGCGTCTCCAAGATCACGTTCTACAACTCGACCATTCCCGAGACTACCGAGCCTGAGCCCGAAACTACCGAGCCCGCTCCCGAAACTACCGAGCCCGCTCCCGAAACTACCGAGCCCGCTCCCGAAACCACTGAGCCCGAGCCCGAAACTACCGAGCCTGAGCCCGAAACCACCGAGCCTGAGCCCGAAACTACCGAGCCCGAGCCCGAAACTACCGAGCCTGAGCCCGAAACTACCGAGCAAGTCGGAGGCCAAGCG
>JAZSLM010000018.1:0-55842 GCA_045535375.1 Eubacteriales bacterium | reverse complement strand
CCCCATCCCGCTAAGCTGAAATATATAAAAACCGACGGATACGTTGGGCGAACCGGTCGGTTTCTATATTATGAAAACTGCGAATTGTAAAGTCCTGCGTAGGTTCCGCCGAGGCGCATGAGAGCTTCGTGGTTGCCCTGCTCGATTACGTTTCCGTCCTTGACGACGAGGATAGTGTCGGCGTTCTGAACGGTGGAAAGGCGGTGCGCGATGACGAAGCAGGTTCTGCCCTGCATCAGCCTCAGCATTGCTTCCTGGATCATGATCTCGGTTCGCGAGTCGACGTTCGAGGTCGCCTCGTCGAGGATGAGCATCGGCGAATCGGCAAGCATTGCGCGCGCAATGGTGATAAGCTGCTTTTGTCCCTTTGAGATATTGACGCCGTTGTCTGTCATAACGGTATCGTAGCCTTCGGGAAGCGTGCGGATGAAGGAGTCGATCTTTGCCGCTTTCGCCGCCTCGACGATCTCGTCCATCGTCGCGCCTTCCTTGCCGTACGCGATGTTTTCGGCAATAGTACCGCCGAAGAGCCAGGTCTCCTGGAGAACCATCGTGTAAGCGGAGCGGAGGCTGTGGCGCGTGTATTCGCGGATCTCGTGACCGTCAAGGTCGATAGTTCCCGCGTTTACGTCGTAGAAACGCATAAGCAGATTGATGATCGTGGTCTTGCCCGCGCCCGTCGGTCCGACTATGGCAACGGTGCTTCCCTGCGGAACATCGAGATTAAGGTCTTTGATGATAACTCGCTCGGGTACGTAGCCGAATCGGACGTGATCGATCTTTACCTCGCCCTTGATATCGTCGGTTTCGATAGCATTTTCGATATCGGGGGTCTCGGGGTCTTCGTCGATGATCCTGAAGATTCGCTCAGCCGCGGAGAGGGCGGACTGCAGATCGGCGAGAATGTTTGCAAACTCGTTGATCGGTCCCGCGAAACGGCGCGAGTACTGAACGAAGGAGGAAAGGTATCCGATCTCGATGAAGAAAAGCGATGCGGGTCCGACTGCTCCCGTGATCGAAAGCAGAAAGAAGATTCCGCCGAACATTATGATCAGCGAGAGCGAGAGGTTGTTGATAAAGTTGGTGGAGGGACCGATGACGGCACCGTGGTAATCGGCATCGTAGTAAGCGTCGCAGGCGTCCTTGTTGCGCTCGTCGAAGCGGTCGCAGATGTGAGCCTGACGTCCGTAAGCGCGGATAGTCTTCTGTCCCGAAAGCATTTCCTCGGCATATCCGTTAAGCTCGCCGAGTTTTGCCGAACGCTTTCTGAAAAGCGGACGGACGAAAGTGGTTCGTTTCTTCGTCAGCCACAGTGAGATCGGCACGGTGACGCAGAAGACGAGAAGGAGCATCGGTGAGATCGAAAGCATCATTACGACTGAGCCGACGACGGTGACGATGCTTGCGCAGATCTGGAGAAGGTCGTGCGAAAGCGAGGTGTTGACGGTGTCAACGTCATAGGAAATGTGGCTGATGATATCGCCCGTCTGGTGGGTGTCGAAATATCCGACGGGGAGGGTCAAGAGGTGATTGAAGATATCCTTGCGGAGGGTGTAGGTTATCTTCTGACCGAGCCTGACGAGCGTCAGCGCAAGGCCGAGGGAGAGGATCGCAGATCCCACATAGCAGAGGATGAGAAGCGAAACTCTGTTGAAAATCACGTCGAAATCAACGGCGCCCTTGCCCGTGATGGCATTGATCGCCTCGCCCGAAAGCTTGGGTCCGACGAGCGCGAGAAGGTTAGCCGAAAGCATAAAGATGAAGGCTATAATAACCGTTCCGATATGCTTGAAAAGGTATTTTGCAAGGCGAGAGAGCACTCTCTTGCGGGTCTTGGGGTCAAGCTTCTGACCGCGACGGGTTGTGTTATTCGGATTTTTATTTGCGCGCGGATCGCCCATCATCATACTGCCGGGTCCGCCGCCAAAGCCGCCTCTATTCAAGGATAGCACCTCCCATCTGTGAATTGCTGATCTCGCTGTAAACGGAGCAGGTCTGCATCAGCGTGTCGTGGTCACCCGCGCCGATGATGCGTCCTTCGTCGATAACGAGAATGAGATCGCAGGACATGACCGAACTTACGCGCTGCGCAACGATAACGGTCGTTGTGTCTGCAAGCTCCGATGCGATAGCTTTTCGAAGCTCTGCGTCGGTTTTGTAGTCAAGAGCCGAAGAGGAGTCGTCGAGGATGAGGATCTTCGGCTGACCCGCGACGGCACGCGCGATGAGAAGCCTCTGTTTCTGACCGCCCGAAACGTTCGCGCCCTTGGCGTCAAGCGGATGGTCGTAGCCGTCGTCGTAAGCCTCGATGAAGGGAGCCGCCTGCGCGATCTTTGCCGCGCGAGCGATCTGTTCATCCGAGATCTCACGTCCGAAGCGGATATTCTCGCGGATCGTGTCGGCAACGATGAAGTCGTGCTGCATTGCAACGCCAAACATCGAGTGGAGCTCGTCTTCCGGGATCGTACGAAGGTCGCGGCCGTCGATTCGGATCGCGCCCGAAGAAACGTCGTAAAAACGCATAAGAAGCGCGGTAAGAGTCGTTTTTCCGCTTCCCGTCGCGCCGATGATGCCGAGTTTCTGCCCCGATTTCAGCTCGAAGGATATGTCGTGAAGTATATCTTTGGTGTTATTGTAAGCGAAGTTTACCTTGTCGAAAACGATTCCGCGTTCGCCTGCGCGGGTGGGGTAGTCGGAGCCGGATGAAACAGGGAGACCTTCCTCGGTGTCAAGAACTTCCGCAATACGCTTTGCCGACGCGTTTGCCTTTGACCAAATAACGAAGATCCTCGTGATCGAGGTCATAGCCATCGAAATGAGGGTGAAATACTGAATGAACGCGATGATGTTACCGGGCTCGCTCATGCCGTCGTTGACGCGGTATGCGCCGACGAATACGACGCAGACGAGTCCGAGGTTCATGAAGAAGTTCATGACGGGATTCGCAGAGGACATGATCGAATTGGTCTTTCGTTCGATATCGCAAAGACTCTTGTTGACCGCGTCGTAACGGCGGTATTCGTAATCCTGTTTTGTCAGCGCCTTGATGACGCGGATGCCCTGCGCGTCTTCTCGGACAACGCGGATCATTCCGTCAACCGCCTGCTGAACCTTGGTGTAAAGAGGAAGACCCTTCGCTGTCAGCGAATAAACTGCGATGAAGAGGAAGGGAAGAATTGCGATCATAACGAGTGTCAATGCACCGTCGAGGGTCGCCGTGATCGCAAGACCGCCTATGAGCAGTATCGGTGCGCGGACACCCATTCTTTGCATCGTGTTGATGAAATTATGTATGTTGTATGTGTCTGTTGTCAGTCGTGCTTCAAGGCTGGGGACGGTGAAGGCATCGGTCTGCGCGGGCGAGAGGGTCATCGTGCGGCGGAAGAGATCGCTTCGCACGTCCTCTGCGACGTTACGCGCAAATTTTGCC
The DNA here is from genome assembly GCA_045535375.1 of Eubacteriales bacterium. GTDB lineage: Bacteria > Bacillota > Clostridia > Oscillospirales > CAG-272 > CAG-390. Next base: position 52,412 of record JAZSLM010000018.1, on the reverse strand, counting down.
GCCATTCGGTTTGCCCAGACACTTCCGATAACGCCGAGCGCCGCGCAAACGATCATTATGACTGCCCAGAAGCAGATCTCCGTGATCTTTGCCTTGACGTCGGGATCCGGGATGTCCGCCACGGGGCGGATGACGTTGTCGATGATGTGTTTGAGGATGTAGGGAAGCGCAAGCTCGATGAGAGTTGCGAAGACCTTGACCGTGAGTGTGAAGGTCATGAATCGGGTGTACGGTTTAAGGTAGGCGAGAATTCGTTTCATTGACCTTCCTCCTTTTTCGGTTTTGACATGCTGTCAAGATCGGTGTATGCATCGCTTGAAAGCTTTGCGTAATCCGCGGCGCGGGCGGCAATACGCTCGGTCATCGAGAGGTACATTTCCATTTCCTCCTCGGTAAATCCCTCGGTGATGTAGGAATTCCAGCCCTTGATTATTTCGCGCACTTTAGGCAGAATTTCGAGAGCCTTTTCGGTGGGGTAGACGAGCGTTTGTCGGCGGTCCTCGGGGTCGCGCTTGCGGGTGACGAAACCGTGCTCTTCAAGATAGGCAAGACTGCGCGTTACGTTGCTTTTATTCAAAAAAAGCCTTCGCGCGATGGTATCTTGCGAAATGCCCGGATGTCTGCAAACTACAAAGATATAAGAATGATGCTGATCGCCAAGCTCGGTGCCCTCAAGCTTATCCGCACGCCAGATGGCGGCGCACCGGCTGACGATATTTATATAACGCATTAATGACGGCATATCTGTTCTCCTTACTTCAAAATGGTTGCGCACGCAACTATATTAATATTATACCATATTTTTGCCAAATGTCAATAGAAAAATCCCCGCTATGCGGGGATTTTTCATTGTAATTCTTCAATTATTTTCGCAATTGCGCTGTCTTTAGCGTGCACCGTGATGCGGTCAGCGACGGCTTTGAGGGAATCTGTCGCGTTGCCGACGGCGTAGCCGATATCGGCGGCTTCGACCATATCGATGTCGTTGTCGTAATCGCCCACGCAGATGAGGGTGTGGCAGCCGAGCTTTTCCTTGAGCCATCGCGCGGCTCTGCCCTTGCTGTCGGCGGGATCGTTGAACTCAATGCCGAATTTCCAGCTCCTTGTGATGTTGAATTCACCCGTGAAAAGCTTTTTCACCTCGGCGTAGGTCTCGTCGGTGTTTCCGTCGTGCATTACCGCTATCATCTTGACGAAGGGAGCGGTGAAGGAGTCAATGAATTTGCGGCGCGCTTCGGGGGAATCGTTTTCATCAAATGTATAAACGCCCGAGCGACCGATGGTGTTGACGTGAAAGCACTTGATGCCCTTGCATGTGTCGTATGCGGAAAAGGCTCTGAACATCTGATCTTTGGTGACAAGACCTTGATAATAGATCTTTTTTCCGTCGATCGAGATGATGACCGCTCCGTTATATGAGAGGATGGGCGCGTTAGGCGTGATGACGCTTGCGGGACCCTCGGTGAACATTTCATAATTGCGGCCGCTGGCGAAGGTGAAGTATCCGCCCTCGGACTGAAAATACTCGATCGCGGCAATATTTTCCTTTGAGATCTGCTGATTTACGTAAAGAGTTCCGTCAAAGTCGGAGCAGATAAGATATCCGTCAAATTTTCCCATAGTTTTTTCCTTTTATAATTTATCCGGCAAGCGGTAGACGTAGCTTATCCCGCCGCGAAGCTCGTCCTCGATCTCTTCCTGAAGAGAAGAACCCGCGGGAGAATCGTCGAGAGTGATGAATTTCCCGCGGAAATAAAAGCGCGGGAGGAGGTGCGGCATTCTGGTTTGGCAAAGATGATCGTATAGCGGGGTCGAGGTGAACCAATGACCGAATCCCTTGTGCGAGTGGATGATCATTTCAGTGCGGATGTTGAATTTTTCGATGATATCAGTCCAAACTCGCTCGGGAGTGCCGCAAAGAGCGAAAAGATGCGCTGTGCTTTGGTTCGGAAGGATAAGTCGGAAATAGACCGCGCTGCATTCGCAGTTTCGCGAAAGACGGAGCGGAGTCGAAATATTCAGATCGGGCGAATCGAGAAGCATCATTTCCTCGATCTCGATGCCGTAAAGGCTGTCATGCTTTTCCTCGGTCTTCTTTTTCTTGAATCTTGAAAACAAGGATCGTTTTTCTTCGGTTTCCTTTTTATCGGAGTGGTCAAATCCCGTGTAGTATTCGCGGATCCTCTCGCAAAGCTCCCTGTAAATAGCGCAATCGGCGACGTCGATGGGCATAAAATATATTTTCGCCAGGGCGTTTGAGCCCGTGAATCTCGAGGCGTGCGTGCATCCGAGGGCGTAGACGGGGAACAGGTCGAACGTTATGGCAGGCATGAGCGCGACGAAGGCGTCGTCAACATTCAGCTCGGCGCGCAGGTCCTCGAAGTCGCGAAGCTCCTCGGGAAATATCGGGCGCATATTGCAGAGAAGATCGATTATCATTGCATTTTCCCCTTTCGTAATTACTACCTTATTATTATACTATACTTTCGCCCCGAAATCAATAGCCGCCCGAAATTTTCGGGCGGCAGGAGATTTATTCTTGGGTGTTCAGTTGGTTGTTTCGTTTGTAATTGGGGTGATACTAATATAGAAGTGATAGAAATCATACAGATCCATTTGACTCATGACTTTTTCATAAGTGAGTGTATTATCATTGACAAGAAGATATGATTCTATGAATCTGTTGAGATAGATACCTTGATTGATTTCCTCTCCTTCGTATCTGATAATATATTTGAATCTCTTGCGGAATATTTCAATGGGCTTACCGTTTTGTCTGTATTGATACAACAATTCGTAGTATTCGCCATTGTATACGATAGCTTCCAAATGAATCTCAGATGGGGAATTCTCGTTATATATTGCAATATTGAGAGAAGCGGGTTCGCCCTTTGTTGCTTTTTCGTAAAATTCCTTGTCCAGCCCTTCGCCCGATATTACAGAACTACCGTCACGCACAAGCCAATTTCCGTTCATGACCTCGGTATACAAATCCGCTGCCCTCATATTGTCAGGGAAGGAGATCGTCGGGATATCTGTTTCGCTTTCGGAAGCTCGTGGAGAATCAAGATACTCGTTATATGCAACGTATCTTTCATAAAGCTTCTCAAAGTCAGCCTTTGTGAGAAGTCCTTCAAGATTTGCGTCGGCAAGGTCGAGGATTCTGCCGTTGTTGTAAACGTAGATTCTCGAGATTTCGTCGAAAGACAGTTCGTGACCGTAAAAATAATACTTGGTCATATTGTTTCCGACAGAGAGTCCGACGTTTGCCCAGATCACATTGTCTCCGAAGATTCCGTAGTATCTGAAATAATCTTCGTAAGTGCGGATAGTGGCTTTTTCCTTTTTGATAAACATTTGGCTGTCCTCTTCGGCATTCAGATAAGCCGAGTTTGCGGACATTTCTCTGATTCTGCGATCGGTGTAGACATCTTTATAGGTCTGATTCTTTTCAAAAAGCACCGCAAAGTATTCAGAGTATCTTTGCGCAAAGACGTCAGCGCGTATTTCGTCGATCATATCGTCCGATAATTCTTCAAGATCGTCGGTGAATTTCGCATAGGTATAATATCTTGAGCTATCCTCCCAGTAAGCGTAGGCGTTGAATTGATCGTGACGCTCTTTGATCTTTTTGATATCTTCGTCACGTAGCCATCCTTCGTCGTAAGCGGTCGCAAGCTCTTCAACTTTACTGTCGCGGTAAGCGAAGAGATAGAAGGAATTGTCATTTTTAATCGGTATGCCGTTGATAGTGATCATATTGTTTTCACCCTCGAGATGGGTATTGAGCGCAAAAATGACGCAGCCGTTGATCGTGCCGTAGTATCTGCCGATAAAGTGATCCTTCTTGTTTGCGCTGAAGAGATATGAACTTATCTCGTAGGCGAGTTGGTCAGCTTGATTGCATGCTTCTACCCAAATGCGATTTTCTTTGCCCTTATAGCTTGGGTCGTTTTCTTTCAATGTGCGAAGTGCCTCTCGCTCGTAATTATTGATCAGATCATATAAAGCGCCCTTGACCAGCGATATCGTTCTGTCCGAAATTGGTTCGAGGTCGGGAGTAAATAAGGGATAGGTCTCGTTGCCTTCGTGAATTGCGGCGGTTGCTTCGGCGATGTTGGAATTATCAGTATTTGATCCCGAAGGATTTGACCCGGGGAAGAACTCTGTGTGCTGACTGATATACGTTACGATGGGGATAAATGCGCTGATCAGCACAAGACTTGCGGCGAGCAGGAGCGCGTGCTTTACCGAACGCCAAACGGCTTTTTTGTTCTGCCCCGGGATCTCATCCGCGTCGGGGGCTTTGATGTCGTTTACGACCTCCGCGATGAGGTCGCGGTCGATGTAATCGAGTGCTTCAAGCAATCTTGCATCTTTGAAAACGGGTATTTCTCTCATACCGTGATGCCCTCCTTTCCGAGCTCTGCCGCAAGCTTTTTGCGCATGCGGTGAAGTGTGACCTTGATCTTGCTCTCGCCGCAGCCCGTCTGCGACGAGATCTGCGCGATGCTCATATCAAGCCAATAGCGCATGATGAATATCTTTCGGTCCGTCTTTGACGATGCGCGCAAAAATCCGTTGATGATCTCGCCCGCGCGGCGCGCGTCAAACTGCGCGGCGAGGTCGGTGCCGTCCTCGATCAGCGATAGAAATTCCTCGCCGACGACCTGAACGTTTTTGCCCCGCTTCCAGGCGTTGTTTGAGCGCGATTTGTTGATCGCCTGCCGCCGCACCACCTCGGTGAGATAGGCGGGGAAGTTATCCGGCTTTTCGGGCGGTATCGAGTTCCAAAGCGCGAGGAGCGAATCGTTCAGTGTTTCCTCGCGGTCTTCTTTGGCGTTCAGAAAATTCGAGGCTACGTAAAGGCACAGATTGCGGTATTTGATTTCGGTTTCCTTGATCGCGCTTTCATCCCGCGCGAAAAAGAGCTCGATTATTCTTTCGTCCTGCATAGACCTTCCTCCTTTCATAGCCAATTGTAAAACTGCGTTTTACAATTGAGACCCGCGCGGCGGGGATACGCGCGCTTATCGCCGCTTGCCAAAATCTTCGATTTTGACAGCTCCCCTCGGCGCGCGGACTCGCTTTGCTCGTCTTATCGGTGTTTTTTCGGAGGCAAAGCCCTCGAAAAAACGGATTTAATAAAATTGCAAATTCTTACAATCGGCAAATGTCCTTTCACCTAATTAGTAGTAAAGCGCGCGAAAAGGTTACAACGTTTTCAAAGTTTTTTCGATATTATAATATCATATTTTGATGTTCGTGTCAAGAAAAAACGCCGCCCGAAAAAATCGGGCGGCGGATAGATTATTTTGGTATTTTTACCAGCCATTGAAAGTCGATCAACTCGGTGGAGATTGATGTGGAATAAGCTCTTTCTATCTCCTCGTAGGTATAGCTGTCTTTGTTTACCAGAATGTAAACATCTTCATTTTCAAGCTCGTATTTTACTATATACTTGTATTCACTCACGGATGGGTCGCCGTCCTGCGGATATATGGACAAAACATGATCGTAAGTGCTTCCGTTGAAGCGGACTTCTTCCAGAAAAATTGAAGAAGATTCGTCATATTGACCTTGCGGGGGATAATAATTGACAATAAGCACCGAGGCTTGTTCGCCGCGCGAAGCGTTATCCAAAAAATCATACCAAATCTCGCCTCCCGATAAGAGATCACCGCAATAGAGCGCGACATATTCATCATGGTCTATCTGCGCGAATATTTCATCGGCAGACACACTGCTCGGTAAGGATACGACAGTGGTTATCTCGGAACTCACCGTAGGTTCACTTTTTTCTATGGTATTTTCGATAATATTCGATGTCGAATCTTCCGCAAGCCCGGTCTCGCTACAGGAAACAAATAGCAAGAGTGTGAGCGCGATCAGTAAAAATATCCTTTTCATTTCGGTCTCCTTTCGGTCTTTTTCTGATTTTATTATATCATATGCGAAATAAAAATGCAATAATTTTTTATACAAAAAAGCTGCTCCCTTTTGGAGAGCAGCTTTATGATATCAGAACAGATCTTCCTGATTTGCGGTCTTGATTCCCGCGCCTGCAAGGGCGGCGGAGGCTACGGCGTTGTCGTCAACGCGGAAGATCATATATGCGTGTCCGTCGGGGGCGAGGAATGCATAGGTATATTCAACGATAACGTGTGCGTCGGCAAGCACCTCGAGGATGGTTGCCATACTGCCGGGTCTGTCCTCGATCTCGGTTGCGAGAACGTCGGTGACGGTCGAGATGAATCCACCCTTTTTGAGGACGCTTTCCGTCTCCTTGGGGTCGTCGCAGATGATGCGGAGGATTCCGAAATCCTGCGTGTCGGCGATCGAGAGGGCGCGGATGTTGATGCCGTGGTCGGCGATATAGCGCGTGCAGGTTGCAAGCGCGCCTTTTTTGTTTTCAATAAATACGGAAATCTGTTTTACGCTCATTTTTGAAACTCCTTTCAATCGTGAAGTTTATGACAAATTGTATAATTACGCAATTTTTAATAAAATCCGTTTTTTCGGGGGCTTTGCCTCCGAAAAAACACCTGTCAGGCGAGCGGTGCGAGCCCGCGCGCCTTCAATTGTAAACGCAGTTTTACAATTGGTTAATCGTGAAGCTTTCTCTTGTCGATCACGCGGACAGCTTTACCTTCGCTTCTCGTGATCGATTTGGGCGCGACGAGGTGTACCTTCGGGTTGATGCCGAGCATTGTTTTGATCGCCTCGGCGAGAGATCTTTCCATAATGGCAAGATCCTTGACGGTATCCGAGAACTGTTCGGGATTGAGCTCAACGTAAACGTCGAGGGTGTCGTTGTTCTTGACGCGGTCGACCTCGATGAGGTAGTTGGGCGAATAGCCTTCCTTGATGAGGACGGTCTCGATCTGCGAGGGGAATACGTTTACGCCGCGGATGATGAGCATATCGTCGCTTCTGCCCATGGGCTTGCTCATCTTAATGAGAGTTCTGCCGCAGGAGCATTCCGCGCGCGAGAGCACGCAGATATCGCGGGTACGGTAGCGGAGAAGCGGGAAGCCTTCCTTATCAAGGCTGGTGAAAACGAGCTCGCCCTTCGAGCCCTCGGGAAGGACCTCTCCTGTTTCGGGGTCGATGTTCTCGGCGTAGAAATGGTCTTCGTTGATATGCATACCCTTCTGCGCCTCGCATTCGAAAGCGACACCGGGGCCGGAGGTCTCGGTGAGACCGTAAATATCGTATGCCTTGATGCCGAGCGACTTTTCGATATCGCGGCGCATCTCCTCTGTCCAGGGTTCAGCGCCGAAGATGCCTGCCTTGAGGTCGAGATCGTCGGGGGAGATACCCATTTCCTTGAGAGTTTCGCCGATATATGCGGCATATGAGGGGGTACAGCAGATGATCGTTGAGTGAAGATCCTGCATGAACTGGATCTGACGGTCTGTGTTGCCCGAGGACATCGGAAGAGTCAGACAGCCGACCTTGTGCGATCCGCCGTGCATACCCGAGCCGCCGGTGAAGAGTCCGTATCCGTATGCGACCTGACAAACGTCCTCGTTGGTCGCACCTGCGGCGGTCAGCGCGCGGGCACAGCAATCTTCCCACATATCAACGTCGTTCTGGGTGTAGAATGCAACGACGCGTTTGCCCGTCGTACCCGAGGTGGAGTGGATGCGGACGCAGTTCTTGAGATCTGTGCCGAGGAGACCGTAGGGGTAGGCGTCGCGGAGATCGGATTTGGTGAGGAAGGGGAGCTTGTGAAGATCGTCGATGCTCTTTATATCGTCGGGTGTAACGCCCTTTTCGTCCATCAGGTCGCGATAGTATTTCACGTTCTCATAAACGTGCTTGACCTGTTTGACAAGCTTTTCTGATTGAAGCGCCCGCATTTCCTCGCGCGGCATAGTTTCAATTTCTTTTTGGTAGTATTTTTGTTCTGCCATTTTTGTGGTTTCCTTTCTTTCTGAGCTTTGGGCTCGTTTTTGGGCTCGGAGTAAAGGACAAACAAAAACGTCCTCTGCATCCGAAAAGAATACAGAGGACGAGAAATTTTATCCCGTGGTACCACCTCAGTTCGCCGTTATCTCACGGTAACGACCTTTTCAGGTACTTGCATACCTTAGTTCTGTGACGGGAACACCCGTTGCATCCTACTACGGATCTCTCCGATTCAGCGCACTGCTAACAAAATGAATTCGAGAAGGACGCCACCATTGTCTTGCACCGACCGACAACTCTCTGAAGGTTCTTTCCAACCTACTACTTTTTGCTCTTCGCATTTGATGGGAATATTATAGCACATTAACACGGACAAGTCAATAGGTTTTTAGAAAAATATTTTGTCGATTTGAACAAATTTTGAATTTTTGAAAGAAGCTTGGCGTACTTAATTTCTCGGTCTCCACTTATCGGGAGTCGTTTTAAGATTGAGATTGGGATCGTTGATATCGGCGACGTAGGGCATACCCTCGTAGATCTGGTACAGGCCGTATTCGAGAGCTCGCTCGTAGAGATCGCGGTTGTAGTTTTCGTAAACGTTGCCGTACTTTTCCTCAACGTGGTCTCGGATGGCGAAGGTCAGCGCGGTCCTCTCGGACATAGGCAGTTTATCTCCTGCCTCGGTCTTGAAGAAATCATAAAGAAGGTTAATGATATTATCTCGCAATGCCGTGCTTCCGTATACTTCGTTGAGCGCGTAGGAGTGAGCAAACTCGGGAATAAGACGAAGCTTTTTGATGCGTTCTGCCTGTTCGGGTGTCGCTTTTTCAAGCGCTGCGTCGAAAAGTTCGAATCCGCGCGTGACAAGCTCGCATTCCTCAACCTTTGCGCCGTAATCGAGATATTTCGACCAGTCGACGTCCTTGTAATTTTTTATCATATCAAGGGTAAGCTCTTTAGGGAGCTTGCGGTTTACGCGCTCGACCTTGTGAGCGAAGATAGTCTGTGCGAATCTGTCGTGGATGCCGAAATGCTTATCCTCGACGAGCTTCTGACCGAGGTCTATGTATTCGCGGATGTATTTCCATCCCTTGCCGTAATAATCTTTGAGGAATTCGTCGATGTAGTTCCAATATTCTTCCTCGGACATGTAGGGATTCCAAAGGATCTTTGCCATGATGTAGGAGCGGAGCTCGGGGAAGTCGCAGGTTTCGGAGAAGAAGTTGCCTTCCTCGTAAACGCCGATGACGTGGTTGTCGGCGAAGAATTTTGCGTTCTGCAGAAGAACTTTGAAGTTGGGGAAGAAAGCAACGGATTCAACGTAGTTAGTGGTGTAGTCCCAGACGTAGAGCTTGTCGCAGACCTTTGCCCAGTCGGAAATATCCTCGGAGATCGTCTTCTCGCTTCCCGCCATAGCGTAAACGTCCTTGCAGGTGCCGAGAGGATGCGAGAAACAGCATTCGATGGTGCAGAAACGGATGATCACATTATCCGCGGGCGGTGTCTTGCATATGCTTCGGGTGTGATGATATGCAAGCGTATCGAATTTAAGATCGGGATAATCTGCGGCAAATTCTTCGGCAACGGCATTGACAAATCGTATCTGCGCGCCCGAAAATGCGCCTTCTTCTTCGTAGATCTTCCGGCATTCGTGGCACATACAAGGCTTCTGCGCCGTGCCGTTATCGGGCTGGGAGATCGAGATGATCTTGGCGTCGGGGCGGTCTTTGAGCAGGGAACGAACCTTTTCTTTAACTAGATTCAGAACGTCGGGGTTGGAAAGACAGGGCTGTGCGCCCCAGCCGTTCTGGCGCGTGCCGTCCTCATTGAGGGCAAAATATTCGGGATGATCGGCAAAATATTCTTTTACGGAGATCCAGTTCTCCAAAGTATGTACAAATCCGCCGATATACTCAATTTTTCCGCCGTATTCCGCGGGGGTGTTGTTGTAGACGCCGTTTGCCTTGAGCTTGGCTTGGAAATTATTCTGTCTTGAGGTTACGAAATCAATGTCGCGGTATTCAAAAACGGGGATCTGCTCGTCGCGCTCGATCGGCTGAACGCCGAGAACGTCGCGCTGCGGGATCTTTTCAAAATCCGATGCGTAAAAACGGCAGCCGAGGTATTCCTCGAGGAAGGTGTAAACGCCGTAAAGTGCGCCGCGCACACCGCTTCCCGCGATAAAGAGCTTCTTGCCGACGGTTTCGATAACGAATCCTTCGTCGCCGAGCTTTTCGGTGTCAAACTGACCCTCCGCCGAGCGGTTGGTATAGCCGACGAGGATCTCATATTCGCCTTCGGGCTCGGAGTCGGTCTTCACGGGAATTTGAACGCCGGAAATTTTGTTGATGTAGCTTCTCAGCTCAGATGCGGCTTTCATATTCGCATCGGTCGAGTTTTCGGGGCGGATGATGGTATATTCGGAAATATTATTCTGTACAAACACGAGAGTATCCTCCTTGATTATAAAAGGTTCTTCGGTTTCTTCGGGTTCTTCTGTGGTTTCGGGGGCGGTTATATTTGGTCCTGTTGTGACTTCATCGGTAACTGTTTCGCCTGTATTGGGAGAGCAAGCAACTGTGCAGAAAAGCATCACAAGACCGAGCAGAGCGCAAATAAACCGTTTTAACATGTCAGGCTCCTTAAATACTCATCCGCCTCGGCTCTCGATTTGAAAACTATAATATTCTTTTCCTTATATTTTTCAAGCAGCAGGATGACCTTCGGGCGGCTTTCTTCGTTGTATTTCTTGATAAATTCAATAAATTCAAGATCGGGTTCGGTTTCCACCCACGGCATATCGGCGCGGGGCTTGCCGCGGCGTTCTTCGACCCCTGAGATGCATACCTCCACGGGAAAATCGAGGAAGATGACGGTGTCGCAGGCTTCCATTCGCAGCTCAAGCGTTGAGCCGTAGTTGCCGTCGATTATCCACTCGGGAAGCTTTACCGTTTCGCGGAGCGCGGCGCGGAATTCCTCTTTCGGCTTGGTCGTGCGGTCGGGGTTCCAATACATCATATCGAGGTAGTGAAGCGGCAGACCCGTTTTTGCCGCAAGGGCGCGCGCAAAAGTGCTCTTTCCGCTTCCGGGACAGCCGATTATCATAATGCGTTTCAAATCATCACCTCCATTTACCTTTATTATATCAAAAGGAAGAAAGTTTGTCAAGGAAACACTTGATTTTTTCTGCCTTTTGTGATATTATTATCATATAAAATTTTTAGGAGATTGCTATGAATATTCTTCGTGAAAAGATCAAAAAGGGTGAGCGGACCTGCGGTACGCTCGTCAGCCTCACCGATCCCGCGCTTTGCGAGATCATGGGCATCGTCGGATATGACTACATTTGGATAGATATGGAGCACACTTATATGTCGTATAAGGAGGTGCTCTGCCACCTCAACGCGGCGCGTTCTGCCCATGCAGCTTCTGTCGTAAGACTGCCGCAAAACGACCTTACCGTCACCAAAAAGATCCTCGAAATGGGTCCCGAAGGCATTATTTTCCCGATGATGCGTACTCCCGAGGAGGTTCGCGAGATGATCGGCGCGACTCTTTATCCGCCCCACGGCACGCGAGGATTCGGTCCGATGAGAGCTATCCGCTACGGTGAAACAGATTGTAAGTACTACACCGACGAGGAAAGCTTCGAACTTTGCCGTTTTATGCAGATCGAGCACGTGGAGTGCGTTGAAAATCTTGAAGAGATCGTCAAGATCCCCTATATCGACGGCTTTATCTTCGGCCCGAACGATCTTTCGGGCTCGCTCGGTGAGCTTGGCAACGTGTTCGGTGAGAAGACTATGGAGCAGATCCGCCGCGCGCTGAAGATCGTCAAGGAAAACGGAAAATACGTCGGACTTGCAACCGGTGACCTCCGCCCCGAAACACTCAAATTCTGGTCCGAACTCGGAATCGATATGATGACCGTCGGCGCCGATTGGAATTTCGTTTTCGATGCCGCGAAGAACACAAGAAAATTGCTTCAGCAATACCATATGGAGGCGTAAGATGAAGCTCGTAAAGCAGGAGTTCATATTCGGCGAGCCGCTTCCGACACCCGAATGCCACGCGTCCACGATCCTTGTCCGCGAGGACGGAACGAAGCTCGCGGCTTGGTTTGCGGGAACGAAGGAGGCAAACGAGGACGTTCTCATCTTCGTCAGCCGATTTGACGGCGAGAGCTGGAGCGCGCCTCGCGCCGTGACGCCCGAGGTCGGCATTCAGCATTGGAATCCCGTTCTTTTTGAAATGAACGGAGAGGTCGTCCTCTTTTACAAAATGGGTTATCCGATCGCCGATTGGCACACAAGATTTATAACCTCAAAGGATTTCGGCGAAAGCTGGTCGGAGCCGCGCGAGCTTGTCGAAGGTGACGTAAGCGGCGGCAGAGGACCCGTCAAGAACAAGCCGATCCGCATCTCGAACGGCAATATACTTGCTCCCGGCTCGACCGAAAAGGGGCCTTGGCGATGCTTTATTGATATTTTTGACGGCAAGGAATGGCGCAAGCGCGATATTCCCGTCGAGCTTGAAAACGCCGAAAAGGTCAACGTCATTCAGCCGACCTTGTGGGAAAGCGATGCAGGAAAAATACACGCGCTCGTACGCTCGAACATCGGCAGGATCTACCGCTCGGACTCGGAAGACCACGGAGAAACCTGGTCGCCGATCTATCCGACCGGTATGCCAAATAATAACAGCGGCATTGACTGCGTCAAACTCCCCGACGGCAGGATCGCGCTCCTTTGCAACCCCGTTGAAAAGAACTGGGGACCGCGCACACCCCTTTCGCTCTTTATTTCGGAGGATAACGGACAGAGCTTCAAAAAGGAGCTTGATCTTGAAACCGAAGAGGGCGGATTTGCTTATCCTTCCGTCGTTGAAAGCGGCGGACGGCTGCATATAGTTTATACCTACAACCGCAAAAAGATCGTTCATGCGGAAATTGAAATATAAAGAAAAGAGGACGTTATTTTGTTCAAGACCGAAGCACATCTTCATACATATCCCGTATCTTCCTGCGCGAAGCTGACACCCGTCGAGCAAGTCAGACTTTTCAAGGAGGCGGGCTACGATACGATCATTATTTCCGACCATTTCTCGCCCCATCACTTCAAGAAGCTTGGCGAGGATCTCACCTTTGCGCAGAAAGTCGACAAGCTCTGCGACGCTTATCTTGAAGCAAAGGCAGAGGGTGACCGCATTGGGCTTACCGTTCTTTTCTCGGTCGAGCTCAGCTTTCACAAGAATCACTATCTGCTTTACGGCGTGACGCGCGAATTCCTCAAGCTGCGCGAGGATATTTTCGATATCGACATCGACGAGCTTTACGCGCATCTCAAGGCGCACGGCGTAACGATCATTCAGGCGCACTCGCACCGCGCGGAGAAGTGCGTACCGCATCCGCACCACGTTGACGGCTTTGAGATCAACTGCTGTCTGCGAAAGGACAATTACAACGAAAGAACTATGCAGGTCGCAAAGGAATACGGTCTGCCGCTCACCATCGGCTCGGATGCTCACCGCCCCGAGGACGCAGGTGTTTCTGCGACCCTCAGCGAGGAAAAGATCGAAAGCATCGAGCAGTATCTTGATCTCGTTCGCAACCGAAAGCTGATCCTTTCGATCGGTTAATAGTAGGAGGAATAAAGAATGCTCAGCAGTTTGACTCAAAAGAAGAATTACCGCACCTTTTCTGTTTCTCCCGAGAATCTTACGGGAGAGAAGGGTAAGGGCGGAATGGCAGTCGAGGGCAGTGCGTCCCACGCCGCGCGCGAGCTCGGACAGGGCTGGAAGGTCAATCCTTATCTCGTCGTTCAGCCGGGTGAGACGATCGTCTTTGCCGATATCAAGGGCATGGGCGCGATCAAGCATTTCTGGATAACGGATAACGCGAAGGCGGGCAGACTTCTCATCCTCCGCATCTTCTTTGACGGACAGAAAAATCCCGCGGTCGAGGCCCCGCTTTCTGATTTCTTTGCGAATGCCGATTACCGCGAGTACAGACAGATCTCGAGCCTCCCCATCTGCGTCAACCCCAAACGCGGACTCAACTCTTATTTTGAGATGCCTTATCGCAGATCCTTCCGCTTCGAGATCGAAAATCTCGGCGTCAATCCCTGCAACGTATATTATCAGATCGACTGCGAGGAGAAGGAGATCTCCGAGGACAGCCTTTATTTCCACGCTTCTTTCCGCCGCACCAATCCTCTGCCATATATGGAGAATTACGTTATCCTCGACGGTATCAAGGGTAACGGACACTACGTCGGCACCTATATGCATTGGGGCGTAAAATCGAACGGCTGGTGGGGCGAGGGCGAGATCAAGTTCTTCATCGACGGCGACGGCGAATTCCCCACGATCTGCGGAACCGGAACCGAGGATTATTTCTGCGGCGCGTATAATTTTGACGTCAACGGAAAATACGTTGAATTCTCGACGCCCTATTCGGGACTTTCAAAGGTGAGAGCGACAGATGAAACTTATCTTGCAACGCGCTATTTCAATATGTACCGCTGGCACATTACAGATCCTATATATTTTAAGGAAGATCTGAAGGTCACCATCCAAGCGCTCGGATGGAGAAGCGAGAAGAGGTACCTGCCGCTTCAGGATGATATTTCATCGGTTGCTTATTGGTATTCGGATAATCTTGAGGACGAATACCCTCCGTTACCCGACGTTAATGGGCTTGAAATTATATGATATACGAAAAGCCGAGGTCCTGTGCCTCGGCTTTTGAAGTTGTGCGAAACCTTCGCGCGCTGCTGACTCTCCTCCCGCAAGCTCCCGTTGGTCGCTGTGATATTTCGCCTTCGGCGAAGTGAAATTTGCTTCGCAAGTGAAATCCGCACTTTGTGCGGGTGAAATCTTTCGCTTGGGGCGAAAGGTTAAGGTAGAAATTCGCCCGAGGCAAATTTCATTTTTATTAAAAATCCTTAAGTTGACAGCATTGCCGTAAACCGGGAGGGGAGCCGGAGAGCGCGGACCTTTGGTTATGCTTTCTGCTCATAGTTGTTGTAATCAGAAAAAGTATTGTTAATGAAAAATAAGTGTTGCTTTAGTTAATATATCAATTCTCTTACTTGAAAATCCCGGAAAATATGCTATAATATAATCACAAAAGCGCTTTTGAATAATTTTTGGAGGACACGAAAATGTCTATCGGAACAACAATAAAAAAGCTTCGCCGCGAGCGTGATATGACGCAGGAGCAGCTTGCGGAGTATCTTGGTATTTCTGCGTGCGCGGTCTCGCAGTGGGAATGCGACCGTACTGCGCCCGATATTTCTCAGATACCTTTGCTTGTGCGCATTTTCGGGGTTAGCTCGGATGAGTTGCTTGGGATCGAGGCTATTAACAAGGAAAAAGAGATCGAGGATTACAGAGAACAGATAAACGATCTTTTGAGGATAGGTAAGAAGAAAGAAGCCTTTGAAGTGGCTCGTGAAGCTTACGAAAAATATCCCGACAGCTACCGCACCATGCTTGAATTTGCAACGGCGTTTGCGGTGAATCGTCAAGATGGCTTTTTCTCGGAGAAAGAGCAGAAGCTGTATCTTGCAAAGTCGATCAAGGCACTCGAAAATATCATTTCGGGGTGCACTGATGAAATAATCCGCAGTCATGCGAAAAACAATATAGTTGATTTTTATATGGATAACGGACAGATTGAAAAAGCAAAAGAGATCGCAGGCATCTTCCCGTCACTTGTGCAAGCCAGAGAATTTTATTGGATACGCACCTGCAAGGGTGATGATAAGATCAAGGCTCACCGTGATCTTCTGTTCCACGGTCTTATCCGCAACCTTGTTATGTATTGGGACCACAATTACAAGGGCGATGCGGGTGAAAAATGTTATTCTGATGCGGAAATGTGCAAGCTTTACGAAAAACAGATAGCACTTTTGGAGCTTATCTTTGAAAACGGTGATTTCGGTGAATTCAATGAGGATCTGAGATCTGCGCATCTTGATGCGGCAAGCTATTATGCGGAATCGGAGGAGGCAGAACGCACGCTCGATCATCTGGAGCACGCTGCTGATGCGACCGTATCTTTTATGCGCGAGTACTATCAAAAGAAATATAAGCATACCTCATTGCTTTTTAAGAACTATGAAGCAGGCGTTACACGCTGGTGGCGTTACCAGAGCAACGAAAACAGTGCATCGGCTTTTATCAATGAATTAAAATCTGAAAAATACGACTTCATCCGCACCGATGAAAGATTTACCGCGATCGAAGAAAAGCTCACACCCTTTGCGGGAATGTGGGAATAATTGCGATCCCCGAGACTCGAATGAGCCTCGGGGATCGTTTTTTATTCACCGATATATTTCCTGATCACTTTCGCCAAGCATTTTCCGAGAGAGATCAATCTTTCTGCAGAAACCTTGTTCTCCTTAGTTCCGAAATATGCGGACTCGAGGGTAAAGGCAAGGTCGCATTCGGGGCGGCTGTTCATTGTAAAGGCAAAGTTCGGACTCGGCTGATTCCAGCCCGTGAGGGGCGGATGATCGTTTTCCTTTTGGTATTGCATCGAGCTCGGGGTGATCTCGGATTCGAGAAGGGTTGAGAAGCGGTCAAATTTATCCAGCTTTTCAACCTTGTTGCGGACGATGAAGATGCGGTCGTTGTTGCCGCCCTTGTGATAGGGGGAATGAAGGTCAAAGCCAAAATTGCAACCGTATTTGTCGGCATAGTCGAGGATAGCGGCGACTTCGGGATATATCGGAGCGTCCGTGTAGTCTCTGTTGTGGTCGTGGAGCGCGCGGGATTTGCCTTGATCGCCGTCAACCACTCCGTCGTAATCCACAAAGGGAACGACAAGGATACGTGTGTTCGGTATCGGAGACGAGGTGAGCTCCTCTAAAACTCCCTCCATGACGTAGGTTCCCGTGGATTCACAGGCGTGGTGGCGTGCGGTGATTATGATGTTTCTCTCGCCCTCGCCGATATGCAGGCAGGGAACACTTCGTCCTTTTCTGCTTCTGCAAAGCTCGGATATCTCGAGTCCTCGGCTTTCGGCGAAAGCGATAAATCGGTCGGGGTGATAGAGCATATTGTGCGCGAAATAGACTCGGTGCTCATCACTTCCGAAACGGTAGGTGAAGCTCTCGCCGTCGACTCTGTCGAGCCAATGCCAATTTTTCAGATCGTGGCTGACGGCGGGGCCCCAATAACCAAGGCGTTTGTTTTCGAATCGGAAGGTGATCTCTTGATTTTCGGCATCCTCCGCGCAAAACGCCCAATAAAACCAATCGCCCTCGGTGTCGCGGAGTTCGTTTTCGAGGATCACGGTATCGCCCGATATTTCCTTGACACGGATATTGCCGCCAACAAAATTCTGATGTATTTTCATGTTTATTCCTTCCTTATTAGTCGGATATGCCTCCTGTGATCTCGCGGATCTCTTCGGCGCGAATTTCTCTGGGTTGGATATCACGTTTTGCCGCGAGAGCCGCCGCGGCTCCGCAAGCCTCGCCGATTCCGATGCAGATCGGCATAACTCGGTAGTTGGAATGTGCCATATGAGTTCCCGAAATATTTCTGCCCGAAAGCAGAAGTCCATCGATCTTCTCGGGCACCATACATCCGTAGGGAATTGTGTAGCCGTTCTTTTGCTTGAAGTGATGTTGACAGCCGGTCTTATCAAGTCCCGGACCCGTGATGTTGTGTACGTCAAAATTGAAGTGGGCGTCGTATACCACGTGATCCTCGTGCTGTACCGCATCGGCAATCTCCTGTTCGGTGAGCGTTTTGACCCCTTTGAAGTGTCGGGTCTCACGTATGCCGATCAGGGATGCGCTTCCGATGACGTAGCAGTTTTCGTAACCGGGAGCGTACTCGCGCAGAAAATCAATGATAAATGGGATCTGCTTGCGACAGAGGATCTCGGCTTTTGTCAGATCCTCGGCGCGGGTACCGTCGATACCGATCGCATTGGTCATATTGCAGGTGACGATGCCGGGAATGGTGGATCTATACAGCAAAACGTGCCCTGCGGGAGAGGGAAGTTTTTCTTTCGCAAGCGCCTGCAGTTCTCCCTTTGGGGTTGGAACCAGAGTTTCAAATGAGCCCGGGAATACTGCCCGCTCGGTATCCACGCCGCCGATCTTGAACATCAGCGTAGCGGGCTGCATCCTGCCGTCGGATTCTCTGCCTTTGATATATTCCGCACCGCTTTTCTCGGCAACGTCTCCGTCGCCGCTTGCGTCAATGACGACCTTTGCATCGTAGGCGTAAAATCCGCTTTTGCTGTGGCAGATTATTCCCGTAACCTTGTCTTCTTTCATTATAACGTCGCAGAAGGTGGTGTAGAGCAGGATATCTACTTTTGCTTCCTCGAGCATTTCGATGTAAGTGAGTGTCAGAAGCTCGGGGTCGATGTATTTTGTGACTTTTCCCTGATCAAAGAAATTCTTTTGCGCCGATTTTTCAAGGATCTCGTGATAGAGCTTGCTCCCGCATCTGCCGGTAAAGTGACTCATCATTCCCGATGTGGAAATGCCGCCCACGCGGCCACAGCTTTCTATCAGCAGCGTTTTTGCGCCGTTTCTGCCCGAAGTAACAGCCGCCGCGATGCCTGCGGGACCCGATCCGACGACGATCACGTCGTAAGATTTTTTGCTTTCGATGTCGATTTCGTATTTCATATTTCTATCTCCATTCCGACTTTTTTGCAGAATAGTTGCTTTTTTACATTATACCATATTGACATTGACTTTGCAAGATGTTAAAATAAATATATAATCCTTACGGAAAGGAATATTTTCCACATGAAAAAAATTAAAATCGCGCAGATAGGAACGAGCAAAAACAGCCACGGCAATCAAATATGGAAGAGTCTGCTCAAGCAATCGGATATATTTGAGGTTGTCGGATATGCTTTTCCCGAAAAGGAATGTGAAAGATTTCCGAAGCAGGCTGAAGCCTTCGAGGGATACCGCGAGATGACTGTTGAGGAGATACTTGCCGATCCCGATATCGAGGCGGTAACCGTTGAGGTCGAGGAGATGTATCTTACAAAATACGCTATTATGGCAGCAAACGCGGGAAAGCATCTGCATATGGAAAAGCCGGGAGGGCTCGAGCTTGCGGATTTCAAGAAGCTTATCGAAATATTGAAATCAAAAAAGCTGACCTTCTCCACCGGATATATGTATAGATTCAATCCTAAAGTCATAGAGGCACTTGAAAAGGTGAAGAGAGGCGACCTCGGTGAGATCTATTGCGTTGAAGCTCATATGGACTGCAAACACGCACCCGATGTAAGAGAATGGCTTGGCAATTTTCCCGGCGGTATGATGTTTTTCCTTGGATGCCATCTTGTGGATCTTATTTATCAGATCCAAGGCGAACCTATCGAGATCATTCCTTTGAATTGTTCTACGGGCATCGGCGGTGTGCATACCGAGGATTACGGAATGGTAGTGTTCAAATATCCGAACGGCTTGTCCTTTGCCAAGACCTGTGATATGGAATGCGGTGGATTTTTGAGAAGACAGTTGGTTATTTGCGGAGAGAAGGGAACGATCGAGATAAAGCCCTTTGAGGCTTCGACCGGAAAGGGTCAATACACCGTTTCTGCCGAATGCTATGATACAAGCGGAAAGAACTGGTCAAAGCCTTGGGAGATAAGCAATAGCGAGGAATACGACCGTTATGACGGAATGATACGCAACTTTGCGGAAATGGTCAGAGGTAAGGAAAATCCCTATTCTTACGATTATGAGCTTGCACTCTACGAGCTTGTATTGAGATCCTGCGGAAGGAAGATATAAATATGAAAACGAAAGAGATAGTTTTTACAAAGCCGTATACGGCAGAGCTTCTGGAGACCGAATGCTTACCGCCTAAAGAAAACGAGGTTACGGTAGAGCTTGAATATTCCGCTATCAGCGCGGGAACCGAAAAGGCCAATTTTATCGGCATGAGAAACAGCATCCATGCCGGTGAGGAGGATGAAGCGATTTTTCCGAGAAGAGTCGGATACAGTGCCGCGGGTATCGTTACAGATATCGGATCTGCTATAAAAGATATTAAGATCGGCGACAGAGTTGTCGTATATTGGGGAAATCACAGAAAGAATATTACCGTAAGCAGAAATAAAGTCATTAAGATCCCCGATGAGGTTTCATCCACTGAAGCTGCCATTGCATTTATTTCCACGTTCCCTCTTGCCGCGATCAGAAAAACGGGGCTTGAGATCGGTGAGTCTGCTATGGTCATGGGACTTGGTATCCTTGGAATATTTGCCGTTCAGCTGCTGAAGGCGTCCGGGGCTTATCCGATCATAGCCGTTGACCCCGTAAAGGAGCGCCGCGATCTTGCGTTGAAATTGGGTGCCGATTTTGCTCTGGATCCCACAAGCGAAAATTTTGTCAAAGACGTCAAGCATCTGAGCGACGGTGGAGTGAGCGTATGTATTGAGGTAACGGGACTCGGAATCGGCTTGATCCAGGCGCTTGACTGTATGCGCAAAATGGGAAGAGTGGCTCTTCTCGGCTGCACCAGGAGCTCCAAGTTTGAGATCGACTATTACGGTAAGGTGCACGGCCAGGGTATCTCACTCATCGGCGCTCATACCAGGGCTCGCCCAAAGTTTGAATCTTCGGCGGGACTCTGGACTGATGAGGACGATCTCAGAGCAATTCTCAATCTCGTAAAAGGAAAACGCCTGAACTTAAAGGATATGATAGGTGAGATCCATTCTCCGGAAGAGGCACAGACAATTTTCACCAGACTTGCAACAGAGAAGAATTTCCCCATAGGCGTGTTGTTTGATTGGGGCAGGATATAATTTGAGGTATACTTAATGAAAGCGATACTTGTGAATGAAGATAAAAGTTTAAGATGGGATAACGTTCCCGATCCTGTGATAAAGAGCGACGAGGCGCTTGTTAAGATCGAAGCCGCGGCGCTCAATCGCGCGGATCTTATGCAGCGAGAGGGAGATTATCCTCCCCCGCCCGGTTGTCCCGAATGGATGGGACTTGAGATCGCGGGTGAGATAGTTGAAATTGGAGAGGGCGCTCGCGCGGCATCTGATTGGAAGGTCGGCGATAAGGTATGCGCGCTCCTCGGCGGAGGAGGTTATGCGGAATACGTAGCCGTAAAATACGATATGATGATGCCCGTGCCGAAGAATTGCTCCATGATAGAAGCGGCTGCTATCCCCGAGGCATTTGCCACGGCTTATCTCAATCTGTTTATAGAAGGTAACATCAAAGAAGGTGATACACTTCTTATGAACGCAGGGGCTTCGGGGCTTGCGAGCGTTGTGATCCCCATGGCGAAAGCATTCGGCATCAGAGTTATTACCACCGTTTCCACCGATGAAAAGGCATATGGCATCAGGCATCTCGGTGCGGACAGAGTGGTGGTAAAGAGCCGCGAGGATATATCGGAGGTGCTCAAGGAGGAAATGGAAAACGGGCATCCCGTCACCGTTGCCATCGACTGTCTCGGCGGAGAGATCATGGGAAAATGTATTCATTATCTCAGCCACGGTGCGAGATGGATCATGATCGCGTCTTTGGCGGGAACCCATACCGAGATCGACCTCAAAAATATATATGTCAGAAACGTGCGTATCATCGGAAGCACTCTCAGATCAAGAGCTCCCGAGGTGAAGGCACAGATCCTTGCGGGGATCGTCCGCGACGTATATCCCAAGATCGAGGCGGGATTGATAAAACCTACCGTGTACGCAAGCTATCCGATGCAGGATGCCGAGGCGGCGCAGGAGGTTTTGTATCAGAATAAAAATATAGGAAAGGTCGTTCTGACACTTTCTTAAAGACAAAAGGCAATATCAAACCCCTAGGGGAATGATATTGCCTTGCTTTTACTTCGCCGCCGCGAGCATATTTTCGATAAATATGCCGTAGCCGCGTGTGGGGTCGCCGACGAGGACGTGAGTTACTGCGCCGACGAGTTTGCCGTTCTGAATTATCGGGCTTCCCGACATTCCCTGAACGATTCCGCCGGTTTGCGCTATCAGAGTGGGATCTGTGACCTTGACGGTAAAACAGCGTCCGCCATCCGCGCTTGGATCGATCGAAGACAGTTCGACCTTGTATTCGCATATTTTGCCGTCCTCAAGAGTGCAGAGAATCGTTGCCGTGCCGCCTCTGACTTCGTCTTTATGCGCAACCGGAATTGCGCCGTAGAGGGAATCGGGAATTTTTGAATAGATACCGAATATGCCCCGGTCGGTGTTCCCCGTCACCGCACCGAGCTTTTCCTGCCTGAAACTGCCGCGTATTTCGCCGGGATCACCAGCCGCGCCTTTCGTTATGCCGCCGATGTTTACCCCAAGAAGAACACCGCGGCCGAGGGGCATCGGTTTGCCCGTGTCAGCGTCGCATATTCCGTGCCCGAGTCCGCCGAATAGCCCCGTTTTCGGGTCAATGAAGGTTACGGTGCCGATACCTGCGCCGCTGTCGCGCACCCAGATACCCGTCTTATAACCGCTCTCTTCAAGCCTCGGCGTGACGTTCGTCCGAAATTCACGTCCGTCGCGGCGGCAGAGGAATTCTATCGGTTTGCCCTCGCTTGAGTTGACCGCGCGGCTTAAGCCTTCCGCGTCGCTTATCTTCTCGCCGCCTACTTTTAATATTACGTCGTTCACGCGTATTCCCGCCGCGTATGCGGGACTGCCCGAGCTTTCGGGTATGCCGACGACGAGCACACCCTCCGTGAAAAATCTGACCCCGAAGACCATTCCCCCGGGAATCAGCATAATTTCCGTCTTCTCCTCGCTTGCGGAGGCGGGAACGGCGACACACGCCGCATCCTTCCCGCTTGAGGTAAAGAGAAACAAAGCCGCAAGCATGCAGACAAATGCCGTCAGTCTGCTTATTTTCTTTCTAATTTGCATAAGATCCACCGGTTTCTTTTGTTGCGGTCAAGATGCGCTTGCCGCAACTTTTCCGCAATAATAATTTGCCCCCCGACTCAAAAATAATGTGTAGAAAAATTCGACCCTCATTCCATTTGTTGCACTAAAAATAATTTGTTAATAAACTAATTATCATCTTGACTTTTCGCCAAAATCTGCTATAATATTGGTTAGTTTACTAATAAATTAATTTAAGGGAGTAGAAAATGAAAAAGGCACCTATTACAGATGATATGCTGACGCCTGCGATGCTGATAGGGCATATTTCGCGCGCGCAAAGATGCACTCTGCGCTCGCGCGAAAATGATCCGATAATGACCCAGAACAGCTCGCGCGCAATTCTTTTCTGTCTGTCGCGCGAGGAAGGTATTACACAGCTTGAGCTTTCGCACCGCGCGGGACTTAAACCGCCGACCGTCAGCGTGGCACTGAAGCACCTCGAGGACGAAGGTTACGTCATCCGCGTGGCGGACGATGACGACAAACGCGCCGCACGCGTTTATCTTTCCGAAAAGGGTCATGCCCTTGAAAAGGACAATCACGACCGCTTCGTTGCGGTTGACAACGAAATGATGGCGGGATTTACCGCCGAGGAGACCGAGCTTTTGCGTTCGATGCTTCTGCGCATCCGCGATAATCTTGAAAAACCGAAAGGAAGAGAAGAATGAAAAAACTGCTTCCATACCTTAAACCCTATTGGTTCGTGGCACTCATCTCACCGCTGATGATGATCGGTGAGGTGCTTGGCGATCTCTGCCTGCCCTACCTTATGTCGTACATAGTCAATTACGGTGTCGAGGGTTATTCTCCGATCGACCCCAAGCACGGTTCGCCCCTTGCCGCAAAGCTTATTGATATCTTCCTTGGCGCGGATGCGACGAGAATGGAGATAATCATCCTTTTCGGTATTCTGATGCTTTGCGTCACCCTCGTCGGCGGATTTTTCGGAACCTTCTGCGCTTATACCGCCGCAAAGGCTTCGCAGGGATTCGGCAACGACCTTCGCCGCGATGCATATTCGCGCGTGATGTCGCTTTCGATCGAGCAGACCGATAAGTTCACCACAGGATCGCTCGTTACCAGAATGACGAACGATATCACCATTCTCGTCGAATTCGTCGAGCATATGCTCCGAATGGTCGTTCGTTCGCCAATGTTCTTCATTGGCGGCACGATCATGCTTCTCTCGCTCAACGTCAAATTTGGACTTGTGCTTCTTTGCACGCTTCCGATCCAGCTTTTTGCAATGGTATTCGTTATTCGCAAGGCTGTTCCGCTTTTCTCCGAGGTACAGAAAAAGCTTGACCGCATCAACTCCGTGGCGCGTGAAAACATCACCGGCGCGAGAGTTATCAAGGCTTACGTCCGCGAGGACTACGAATGCGAGCGCTTTGAAGGTGCAAACAGCGAAATGCGCGATACCAACCTCAAGGTTCAGCTCCTTCTGACCTTCATTAACCCGATCCTCATCGTTTCTCTTGCGTTTGCGACGGTTGCCATCATCTACATCGGCGGTCTGCAGACACAGATAGAGGCTTCGGGTATGACGACGGGTACCGTTATGGCGGCTATTACCTACGTAACGCAGGTCGTCAACTCACTTATGATGCTGACAATGATCTTCCAGACGATTTCGCGCGCGGGCGCGTCTTCTAAGAGAATCATTGAAGTGCTTGAATCCGATCCCGTTATCAAGGGCGGAAACGAGAAAGAAGGAAGAAATTCCGAGATCGCGATCGAATTCAAGGGCGTTGATTTCAAGTATCCGAATACAACCGGCAAAAACGTGCTTTCGGATATTAGTTTGACCGTCAAGAAGGGCGAAACTCTTGCCGTAATCGGCGCGACCGGCTCGGGTAAATCATCGCTTATCTCGCTGATCCCGAGATATTATGATGCTGCAAAAGGCAAGGTATATATTGAAGGAAGAGATATTTCCGAATACGATCTGCCCTCGCTCCGAAAGAAGATCGGCTACGTTATGCAGAAGAGCGAGCTCTTCTCGGATACTATCGCAAATAATATCAAGTGGGGTAAGGATGACGCCACAGAGGAAGAAGTCCTCGCGGCTGCATCCATCGCGCAGGCGGATTCCTTTGTCAGCGAATTTACCGAGGGCTACGATACCTTTATCGCAGAAAAGGGCGCGTCGCTCTCCGGCGGACAGAAGCAGCGTCTTTCGATCGCCCGCGCTATCGTAAGACGTCCCGAGATCCTCATTCTCGATGACGCGACCTCCGCTCTCGACCTTGCAACTGAGGCAAAGCTGCAGACCGCGCTCCGCGAGGCTATGAAGGATACGACAGTCGTTATGGTAGCGCAGAGAATTGCAAGCGTTCGCCATGCGGACAGAATTGCCGTTATCGAATCGGACGGACGCATACTTCATTGCGCGCCGCACGAAGAACTGCTTAAGATCAGCGAAACTTACCGCGATATCTGTGCTTCGCAGAGACAGAATCTTGAAGGAGGTGCAAACTGATGGCTGAACAGAGAACTCCCGAAAGACAGGAAGTAAGAATGAATCTCCGACCCGGCGGTGGACCCGGCGGTCCCGGAGGAATGAACGCGCGTATCAACCGCGAAAAGCCGAAGGATCTCGGCAAAACCATCTCGCGCCTGCTCAGGTACTCGGGCAAGAGTGCATTCATCCTCATTTTCCTTATCGTCGCAACCGTTATAGTTACAACTTCCGACGTCCTTGCGCCGATGTTCCAACAGCTTGCCATCGATGAATTTTATCTTGACGGAGCGGGTAGACTGCACGTTGATATGAAGGCGCTCGGCGGCGTGCTTATCGTTATGTTCTGCGCATACATCATCCGCGCGGGAAGCCAGCTTATCCAGGCTCGCGTTGCCGCAAAGCTTGCGCAGAATACCGTTTACCATATCCGCCGCGATCTGTTCAACAAGATCTCGAAGCTTCCTATAAGCTACACCGACCGCCACCGTCACGGCGACATCATGAGCCGACTGACCAACGACGCCGAAAACGTGTCGACCGCTATGTCGCAGTCGCTGACCGCGCTCTTCTCGGGCGTGCTGACTCTCATCGGCGCGCTTTGCATGATGCTTTATTACAGCTGGATCGTCACGCTCGTTGCGGTCGTGACGATACCGATAACCATTTTAGTATCGTCAACTCTTGCGAAATTTATGCGCAAATACTTTATCAGACGCCAGAAACTTCTCGGTCAGCTCAACGGACAGATCGAGGAAATGGTCACGGGTTACAAAACCGTTATGGCTTACGGTAAGGAGCCCGATGCCATCGAGAAATTCGGCGAGATCTCGGATAATTTCCGAAGCTGCTCGATCTCGGCGCGCGTTTGGGGATCTATCATGGGACCCGTGATGAACTTCATCGGAAACCTGCAGTACGTTCTTATTGCCGCAGTGGGCGGATATCTTATTCTGAATGCCGATCCTATCACGGGCGCGGCGTTCACCATCGGCTCGGTGCAGGCGATGCTTCAGTATTCAAAGAAATTCTCGCACCCGATCAATATGATCGCAAATCAGTATTCGACTATCCTTACCGCACTTGCGGGCGCGGAGAGAATCTTTCAGATCCTTGACAGCGACCCCGAGATCGACGAGGGCAAAGAAAAAGTCGATATCGCCGCACTCCGCGGAGATATCGAGTTCAAGGATATTGATTTTTCATACGTCGAAGGAGAAAAGGTTCTCAAAAATCTCAACCTCAGCGTAAAGGCGGGACAGAAGGTTGCCATCGTCGGCGCAACGGGTTCGGGCAAGACGACCATCGTAAATCTCCTGACCCGATTCTACGAGCCCGACAGCGGTTTGATCACGGTTGACGGCGTTGATATCACAACTATTCCGAAGGCGGATCTCCGACACGCGATCGCGATAGTTCTTCAGGATACCGTTCTATTCTCGGACACTATCGAGAAGAATATCAAATACGGCCGCGAGGATGCGACCGACGAGGATATGAAGCGCGCGGCGCACACCTCGTATGCCGATTTCTTCATTGACCGTTTGCCCGAAGGCTACGCAACCGAGCTTGCCGAGTCGGGAAGCAACCTCTCGCAGGGACAGCGCCAGCTTCTTTCGATCTCCCGCGCCGTTCTTGCCGATCCCAGAATCCTCATTCTTGACGAGGCGACTTCCTCGGTCGATACGAGAACCGAAATGCACATCCAGAAAGCAATGGTCGCGCTGATGAAGAACCGCACCTCGCTTATTATCGCGCACAGACTTTCGACCATCCGCGATGCCGATATGATCGTAGTTCTCAATCACGGAAGGATAGTTGAGACGGGCAGCCACGAGGAGCTCCTTGCCCTTGGAGGCGAGTATCATAAGCTCTATTCGAACCAGTTTGCGGGTATTGCAACGTGATAAGCGAGCTTGAAAGAGAAAAATTCCGCTCCATCTGCCGCGCCGTCCTTACCGAGAGGACGGCGGCGGAGGGCGGCGGGATCGGAACTCTCAATGAAAAAAGGATGCACATCGCGCTAAAACGCTTTGTCTGCGCAGATGAATCGAAATACGAGATCGACATGGGCAAGCGTTTTGTCGCCGACGTAAAGCACGACGAGGAAATTTTTGAGATACAAACGGGTTCGCTCTATCCCCTTAAGGCGAAGCTTGAGCACTATCTTGAAACCTCGGATTGCCACGTCACGGTCGTACATCCCCTGCCGATGAAGAAGTACCGTGTGTGGATCGATCCTGAAACCGGCGAATCGCAGCCGCGGCGGCGCGTTGCGGGCATTTCGAGCGTTTTCGGCGGTGTGCACGAACTTGTATATATCTCGGAGGCTCTTGCATCGGGGCGAGTCGCCGTGTGGTTTCTCTTTATTGAGGAAGAGGAATATCGTTTTCTTGACGGTAGGGGAAAGGACAGAAAGATTCGTTCCTCACGCTTCGAACGCCTGCCCGTCGATATCCTCGACGAGGTCGTGTTTGCCGAAAAAAGCGACTATCTCGCTCTGATCCCCGAGGGACTCGGCGAAAGTTTCACAACCGAGGAATACCGCAAGGCGGCAAAAATCCCTCACTCAAAGCACGCATATATGGCTCTCGCCGCACTTGCAAATATCGGGATCATCGAAGAAGCCGAGAAAAAGGGAAGAGCGCGGGCGTGGAAAATAAAATGATTTGAGAAAAGGAGATACAAAATGAAAACGATCAAAATGACACTGATCTTAGCCGTTATGACCGTCATCACTTGCACTCTTCTTTCCTGTTCGGGAGAAACTGTGGGTGAGATTGTCACCACCGAACCCGAACTGACCCTCGGTGAGCTTCCCGACTATTCGGGTGCCCATGCGGAGGACGCGCCTTACATTGTATTTTCTTCCGACCTTGAACCGATTTCCGAGGAACGTTTTGAAAAGGTAAGGCGGTCGCTTTATAATATGCTTTATCAAAGTGATATTGATTTTCTGTCCGAAGTTTTAAAGGATTCGGGACTGGATAGAGAGGCTATGCTTCAAAAGATCGGCCAACTGTATCAGCAGTACGTGTCGCTATATGAGGCGATTCTGTTGAACCCGAATAATCAGCCACACGAAGATTGGTTTTATTTGATTTGCAATTATGCCGCGCGATATTACGGCACGGTCAATGGCTGTGAGATCGTATGTCTTGCCTCTTTTATAGACAGAAGCACGCTATACGAGATCGGCGGTGTAAAGATCGAAAGCCCCAATCCCATTTATCTTTTTGCATGTAAAGAAAAAGAAATGATCTCCCTGGAGGAGGCTTACGAAAAAGAATGGCTTGCTCCGATTGATATTTTGTTGATATCGAAAAGAAATCGGGATTTCAATGCGTGGTGGAAGGAGAATGGTACTCGCGATCTGTCGGAACGTACCTATGTAAAGTATATTCCCGAGCTTGAAGATCTTTCGGATGAAATGATAGCAGAGATTTATGATTATCTGTATTCTGATATTTGGGAAGAATCTTATTCTTCGATGGTAAGCTACCTGAAGACAACTTACGGTGATAATATATCTGAGGAAAAGATGGAGGCGCAGGCTGCTTTCAATGCCGAAAAGCAAGAGCGTGCGGCAGAGTATTCCTTTTTCAGATATCCCAACAGTCACAGTATGGGCTGGAGATATTACGGAATCATCGGCGGATACGTTATTTTGGCAGAGGTTGAACCAACCGATAACGTAAAGGTCTACAAATTGGGCGAATATGAGATCAAGTTCAGCCACGGCGCTCAAATGTGGATTTACAGCGCAGAAAAGGGGATGATCGAAATTGACGAAGCTTACGCAAACGGTCTGCTGACTGAAGCCGACGTCAGCAGTATCCATGCAAGGCACACGGCTTATGAGGAATATTTAAGAAAGAAATAAAAAATGACTGCTCCATCGCTTGAATGGAGCAGTTTTCTTAATTAAAGAGTAGAACCGAAGTCGGTGACGATCGTCTGTCCGGTGATGGCTCTTGATTCGTCGGACGCGAAGAAGAGGAGCATATTTGCAACGTCCTCGGGCATACAGGGCTGAACCTTGAGGTCGTTGTGCTTCATCATCTGACCGAAGATGTTCATATCCATATTTGCGGGATTCATTCCCGCAACCATGGGTGTGACGATGGTGCCGGGGCAGATGGCGTTGCAACGTACGTTTGTGCCCGCAAAACGGAGAGCGGTGTGTCTTGTAAGACCGATAACGGCAGCCTTCGATGCAACGTATGCCGCGCCTCCGCAACCCATAACGCCTGCAACAGACGCTACGTTTACGATCGAGCCGTAGCCCGTCTTTGCCATCTCAACAGCAGCCTCACGGGTCATGCAGATCGTACCCTTGGTGTTGATGTCGATAACGCGGTTTATGTCGTCATCGTCTACGCTGTCGATAGCCTTAAGTCCGTTATCAAGAACGCCTGCGTTGTTGATGAGAATGTCGACCTTGCCGAATTTAGCCATAGTCTCGGCAACGACTCTCTTTGCGTCCTCGGGCTTGGAAATATCGCTGACGACGGGAAGAACCTCGCCGCCCGCTTCGCGGATCTTTGCGGCTACCTCTTCGAGCTGTGCTTCGCGGCGCGCCGTGATGACGACGCGTGCGCCCTCGGCGGCAAATTTCTGTGCGGTAGCGGCTCCTACACCCGAGTTACCGCCCGTGATAATGGCAACTTTTCCTTCCAAACGGTTCATTGAAAGATCCTCCTGTTTATTATTTTTTTATTTTAGTATATCACAATTTTTGAGGTGTGTCAAGGGGATGCTGTCTTTTTACGGATTTAACCTATACTCCCCAAGTATGCTATCGACATAAAGAGAACAAAGTTGATCAAAAGGCCCAAAAAGGACAGCAGAGCGCAACGTACACCGTTTTGTCGCTTGCGATAAATGATTCCTATGATGATGCAGCAGATATTCAGGATCGGAATGACTGATATGACGATTATTCCGACTATCGAAATAAACAATTCGGGTGAATTATCTATACCGCTGATAAGAACGATCAAGATTGACAATGCTCCGATTGCAATCATTAATGAAAACATAAGAGCAAAAGAGCATAAATTGAGAATTCCTATTTTACGCAGTGATTGGGGGTCGAACGTCAACCAATTTTCTCGGAATTTATTTATGCATGCTTTCATTGTCATACCTCACGGTTATGTCTTTGTTCGATTCCGTATCAGCCCAATAATCGCCGATGCAAGCACTGCGGCTTCGTAAATGACGCCGCCGACGGAGAGGACGAGGGCGTTGTAGGCGAGGCAGAGAGGGGCTTTTATCAGCATCACCTTGCGCGTGGTTTGCGGATTCGAGAGCGAAAGACCGATCGCGGCGGCGTAGAGTCCGCACATCAGTATGGCTGTGTACCAGGCTTCCCAGGTGAGAATGCTTGTCACGGTTATCATAGTGATGTAGAATATAGGCTCAAAAAAGCTGCGGCTGCCGCGTTTTGCGCGGAAAAGTAGAGAATGTCGTTGAAGGCAGCCAAGAGATTGAGCGCTGCTGCACCCGGTGCGCCGATCAATAGATAATGCAACGCAAAAACTAAGGCACAAGTCGATTGGCAGGCAAGTATCCGCTTCGGCGTTTTCATCTGGAAGGACACGAATCCGAGCACTACGGCTACGATGCCGAGAAACTGTCCTATGTAATAAAGAATGTCTTCGATCATTTGTTTTCACCCGGAATGATTTGCTTGCTCTTTGCCGCCTTTCTGTCGATCAGATACCAAGGGAGGTACGCAAGGAAGTAAAGCGCGGTTATAACAGATGCCATAATGAGCAATCTGAGAGCGAAGTTTGAGGGCAGGATGTCGAGTATCGAGGGCGTTGCTTCGGGGCGTGCCATGAAGAGATAGTTCGCGCCGGGGCCGATGATCACATTTGCCACGTAGGCAACAACGGCAAGTATCGCAAGCCAGATATAGGAGCGGAAGATCGATCTTACATAGGGGCGCATCTTGTGCACGAAGATAAGGTAGAATACTCCGACGTATCCGATAAGATGCTCGGTCCAGAACTGATAGAAGCGGAATCTCGTAGGTCCTGCATAGGTCAGGACGGTGGGGGTTATAAGCGCAAAGGTAGTTCCGCAGAGAGCCCAGAAATAGCAGATATCGAAAAGATACTGATTTTTGCCTACTATCATAAAGCAGCCGAAGATGACTGCCCATCCGCAAACTGCGATGGGAAGGTGATCGACGGGATTGGGATTGAGCTCGGTTATGCCGACAAGGCGCCAATAGTATGCCATTTCGGAAATGATCATAATGAAAGCTATGGCATATCTGAATCGGTGTTCGTTCTTGCACGCGGCAATTTTGTCGCGGAAGTAATAAATAGCAAAAATCACAGCCGCGCCGACAAGAATGGGTGCTAAATGGGTGAGTGTGAAGTTTTGAAATTCAACCTCGGTTCCTTCACCGAAAAAATAGTGAAAAAATTCTTTCATAGCAAAGCCTTCCGAAATAGTTTGATAAACTAATTATATCATAATCTTCCCGTGTTGTAAAGGGATTTAAGATAATTTTAAGATTCGTGTTTTCTTCCTTTGCTCTTGGCACAGAGGGGAAGACATAACAGAACGAGAGTAACCGATGCGGCGGAAAGGATTCCCGCACATCCGGATTTTTCGTTTACTGCGTCGGTATCCGTAGGTTCCGGATTAGCCGCGGTTGTAATTTCCGGCTCTGTTTCGGGCGCGGTCGTTTCTTCGGGCTCATCTTCGCCGAATGTGAGCTTGATGGTTTTGTTCGATTCGCAGAAATATTTATCGAAAACAGTGGAATAGTATTCAACCTTCGCGTGCTTTCCGTCCGCGGTGAAATACATCATACCGATCGCGCCGAGACCGCCGAGCTTTTTGCAGGTCGACTGCGGGTCCATAAGGATCTGATAGACTGTGTTGCCCGCATCGCCCTCACGGGGAGTGACTACGATGGTGTCGTGGTGCATGTGTCCGCTTACGATCATAGCGATGTTCTCGTGTTTGCTGACGAGCTTTTCCCAGATAGCTTCGCCGCTGTTGAGCGAGCTGACGTATTCATCGGGGGAGGCGTAGTCGTTCGAGTCGAGGGTGGTGCCGTCGGCGTTGAGATAGCCGTGAGTGGTGATGATCGCGCGGTGATCGGGATGAGAGTCAAGGAGTTCACTTGCCCAGGCGAGGATATCGTCGGTCGCGCCGAAGTCAAGAACGATCAGAAGGTAATCGACCTCTCCGACCGTGAAGGTCAGATAGGTGTTGCGAACCGAGTCTTCTTTGAAGAATCCTCCGTTCTTCTCGACGTGCTGATAGTAGAAGCCGGTCTTTTTGGCGTAAGTGTTATCGAGAAGCTCTTTGCTGCCGCTGTTGATACCGTCGTGGTTGCCGGGTGTGAGGGCATAGGGAATATATCCGTTGAGGCGGTTGGTCTCGCGGAGAATGGTTGACCATTCCTTGGCACTGTTTGAGTTGGTGATGTCGCCGAGACCGAGAACGTACTGAATGTTCTTTGTCTTTCCTTTTTTAACGAGATAGTTTATCATTGCTTTGAGCGAGCCGGGATAGCTTTGAGTCATATACTGAATATCGGGGAGAAATGCGAGGGCGTATTCGTATTCATACTCATCCTCTGCGCGGATCGCGTTCATTTCCTTCTCGGTCAGCCAGAAACGGGAATAAGTCATATCGTAGCCGTGACCGCTCGCATCGGGGATATCGGTCTTCGGCGCGGCTTTCGAGAGTTCAAAGAACATCATAAGCTCGCCGTCGGCAAGATCGGGGCCGTTTTGATAGTCCGCGAGTATCTCGGCGTCACTTCGGACGTCGGAATATACCCAGACGTCGCCGAGCGTTCCGCGAAATGCCTGCTCGTTGAGTGAGCGGTAGTCGCCCGCAAGGCAGATGACGTTGTCGCGCACCTCGTCGGGGGCGGCGTACCATTCCTTGACAGCAGTCCTTTGCTTGAATTGCCCGTTGATGTAGCAGGATATCTGGTTGCCGTCGGCGCCCGTGCCGTAGACTATTGCAACGTGAGTCCATTTATCCGCGGGAACGGGAGCGCGGGCGAATTTGTAATCGTACATATTTCCCGCCGTGTCACCAAACGCAAGTCTCGGAATTCCGCTCGAATGTATTTCAAAGTTGACGTAATCGTCTTTTCCGAAACTCTGATAGTTGCCGAGAATGGCACCGCAACGCGAGGAGTAGACGCTCTTGGGAACGTAAACCCAAGCCTCGAATGTGACGGGTATTTTTTCATAGCGCTTTTCGGTGGTGTAATATCCTGTGGGGTGTTCCACACCGTTGGTGCTCATTCTTTCAAAAGTGATGCCGGAATGCTCGTTTGCGGCGCTTGCAGGAAGAGTAAGCGGGGCAATCAGCATCAGGAGCGCAATTATTAAAGATAATGCTTTTTTCATTTGTTGTACCTTACCTTTATGGGATACTTTAATTTTAACATAATTTCCCGCGTTTTTCAATAGGTAACCGAAAAAAGTTTATTGAGCTATTGATTTGGCTGTGTATTTATGTTATAATAAAATTGTAATAATATTGATCGGAGGAGCAAAATGAAAAAGATCGTATTGGCTGTTTTAGCTCTTATTACCGTCTCGTTTTTTGCGACGGGTTGTGCGGGCACAAACGCGGGTGGCGGAAATTACGAATATAAAGGATTCGTTACCGACGTATATGAAAACGCGAAAGGCGAGACCGTCATCGCGACGATTTCGGATGACGTTGAATCCGAGTTTGTCATAAAACCGAATACCGAAATGATCGCTCCCGTGAAAACTCCGGTTTCCGTCGGCGATTACGTTCAGCTTACGACTACCCGCTCGGGCAGCACGGATATCAGGAAGATGAAGGTCTCTCCCGGATTTTCCACGGAGGGCAGACTGATCTACGTTGAAGGCGATGAATCACCGTTCGTTCTCACGGTGAACGCCAACGGAAAGCGTTTGCTTGTCAGACTTATTGACGATAACGCCACGCTCCCCGGAATCTCGGGAATGGGCGACGTCATAAAGGTATACCACAGCTCACACATATTGCTTGATAACCCGACCGTCGCCGTGGAAGCCCTTATCTTCATTGAAAACGGCACTGCCGCAGATATTACCGCCGAGGATATCGCGTTCATCGAATCGCAGGGGTATAAAGTAAAATCAGAATAAAAATATGCCCCGACAGGCTTTGTCGGGGCATATTTTGTTATTAAAACAGCATCAGCACTCCGCTGATTATCATTCCTATGTAAATGACGTATTTCAGCTTCACGGCGTCGAGCTTATCGAAGATCCTTCTGCCGAGGTAGTCGCCCGCGAGGCATCCGAGGATGCCGACTGCGCCGTAGATGAGGAGGTCGGCGGTGATCAGACCGTTTATCGCGCGGTTCGCGGTTGCATATAAATTAGTCAGGCAGAAGTAAAACTGGATCGTGGCAAAATAGGTGATGTTGTCGGGCGTTGCGCTCGTCAGGTAGAGAACCGCGGGAGGTCCGCCCGTCGAGAAAAGTCCGTTGAGCGCGCCGCCGAGGGTGCCGGCTATGATGCCGTTCGGTACGGTGGGTTTGATCTTGATCTTCTTATTGAAGAAAAGGAAGTATACGCTGAGCACGACGAGCACCGAACCGAGAAGGATCTCGAAATCATCTTTTGAAACCTTTGCGGCGAAGTAGACCGCGATAGGAATGGATATCAGTGCCGCCGCGAGCATTGGGATCGCGGTCTTGTACGCGACGTTTTTGCGGTATCTGATCGAATTATAGGTGGTAGTGTAGCAGGAAAAGAGGCAGGAGATGGTCGCCGCCGCGGTGTGAGAGGGCAGAAAATGCGGCAGGAACATCATGGCGAAGATGCCGAGGCCAAATCCGCTGACGCGCTGAACGAACGCCGCGCCGAAGCCGACGAGAATGACGTATAAAAAGTGAAGCGGTTCCATATTATCTCCTAAAATTCAATTTCGCAGCCGTCGTAGGATGTGAGATATCCGTATTCTGCGGCACGCTCGCAAAGATGCGAGTGCAGGGGGTTACCGTTGTGCGAGAAGTGGTTGACGCAGATAACGGTATCTTTATCTACTGCGCCGAGAGAATGCAATTTTTCAACAACTCGGTTTATATTCGGGAAGCCCATATGCGAGCCCGTGTCAGCGATCGGAATATCGACGTTGGTGCAGTCAAGGCTGAGCATATCGAAGCGTATGCCGCTCTTTTCGATATGATCAAAGGTTTCGTCAAGGAAATAACCCGTGTCGTGGGCGTAGAGCAGAGTTTTGCCATCGTTTTCGATGATATAATTGAGTGCTTCCGTTCCTGCCGCGTGTCGCGCGGGGAGGGCGGTGACTCGGTAGGAGCCGAACTCAACGACGTCAAAAGCCTTGATGACGTTGATATTGACGTTCCCCATTCCGCCGCCGATGCGCTCTGCGCTGACAGACGAACAGAAAACTTCAAGCACGGGAGACCGCATATCGTGAGCGTAACAGCCGTGTCGGTTGAAAAGATCGCGGGGATAAAGGTGGTCGGAATGCGAATGGGTGACCAGCAGATACTTTATCTTGTCGCCCTCGATTCCGTGGGTGAGAAAATGATGGTATGTGTCTGCGGGAAAGTCGATGAGCAGATCGTCGTTTATGAGCGACTGCGAGCGCGTGCGGATATTCTTGCCGCCAAGCTTGCGCGCCTCGTTGCAGTATTTACAGTTGCAGAATATAGCAGGGAAGCCTTCTGCCGCGGCTGTGCCGAGATATTTAAGTTTCATGATGTGACTCCTTTGAGTTTGCGTAAGTAAATTATATCATAGAAATATGAGAGAGTCAAGTTGAAATGGATATAAAAACAAGCTGCAAAGTCAAACTCAGCATTTAAATATTGTTCAGTAAGCTTTAGAAAATTTTTCCTTCGCAAAAAACTATATCTCAATGGCGCGCAGCGTCGGATGAGGCGTTTTAATTAGTTATTATTTTTCGAGCGTAGCGAGAAAATCTTCTCGTTGTTAGTTGAAGTAAAGCATCCTTCAAAAAAGGAGTTGCCTCGCATTTTGTGAGGTAACTCCTTTTTTACTATACGTGGTGAAATAGTATAAACCCAATCAATAGTATTTGGGTCTAAGGATCATCCATATAATCCAAAGACCACCTGTAAAGCATATCATTAATAAATCTCCAAGCAAAGAGTATTTCCTTTTAACTCTGACTCCTACAGTTGTTGCGGTAGCCGCTGATGCTGAGGCGGAGTTGTTGATAATAATCGGTTGTTGTTCCTTACCTTGATTATTACTCTTTTGGAAATTTCCCGTTGCGCACCCGCAATGTACACATACTACTGCTTCATTGTCGATTTCTTTTCCACATTTTGTACAGAACATTTTTAACCTCCAAATAAAAGTTTATTGATTGAAGTTATGGACATATATCATAAACTCCAATGTATAATAATATTATACTCAATCTTTGAGTAAAAGTCAATACTCAATTTATGAGTATGATAAACTTTTTTATCATAAACTCGGAGGATTGAGATGAATTATAGGATAAGAATGCGGAATTTGAGGGAAGACAAAGATCTTACACAAAGTGAGGTCGCAAAAGTTATCAATAAATCGCAACAAGGGTATAGCCATATCGAGGAGGGCAGAGCAGAGCTGAAAATTGATGATCTTATCAGACTTTGTAGATTTTACAATGTAAGTGCAGATTATTTTATTGGACTTTCGGAGAAGGAAAGATGATTTTTTATCATTGTCTATTGTAATTAGCTCAATTTTGTTGTATAATGAAGAAAACATTCCAAAAGGAGAACACAAAATGTATAACGAATGGTCACTTGACGTATTTTATAAGGGTGCGGATGATCCTGCGCTTCCGCTTGATATGAAGAAATTTGAGGAAAGCGTTGGCGAGTATAAAGCGGCTGTTGCCGCACTCGATGCGTCCGAACCTGCGAAAAGCCTCCGCCGTGTTATCGACGTGAAGGAATCAATGGGGCTTCTCGCACGCCGTCTTATGGGATTTTTCAGTCTTCGACGTTCCGCGAATGCTTCCGACAGCGCCGGATCGGTCTATATGACCAAGATCCAGGGCATGATGGCTTCTCTTGCAAAGGAAAACGTTGCATTCAATAAATTCGTCGGCGCGATCGGAGATATCGACACCGTTATCGCGGGCGACGAGGTCCTTTCGCAGTACGGCTTTTATTTCGCCGAGATCAGAAAGTCGATCTCGCATACTCTTTCTGACGAAGCCGAGGAGGTATTCGCAAAGCTGAATATCAGCGGCGGCAGAGCTTGGGGCGATCTTTTCTCCTACCTCACCGCAAACGTTGAGGTTGATTACAAGGGCGAAAAGACTACTCTTTCCGCCATTCGCGGTCTTGCCGAGAGTGACGATGCAACCGTACGCCGCGAGGCATACGAAGCCGAGCTTGCCTGCTACAAGAAGATCCGCGATCCGATCGCTTTCGCGCTGAACAGCATCAAGTCGCAGGTCAACACCGAGGCAGAGCTCCGAGGATATGCCGATCCGCTTGCAATGACACTCGAGGATTCGCGTATGGAAAAGGCGACTCTTGACGCTATGCTCGAGGCAATGCGCGAGTATATGCCCAAGTTCCGCGAATATATGCGCCACAAGGCAAAGCTTCTCGGATATGAAAACGGCCTGCCCTGGTATGAGATGTATGCGCAGATCGGCGACGCGAGCGCTCAGACCTTTACAGCGGAAGAAGCGCACAAATACCTCGTCGAGCATTTTGAAAGCTTCGCGCCCGACCTCGCAGAGATGGTCGATCGCGCATTCCGCGAGGAATGGATCGACTTTTATCCTCGCGCGGGCAAAGTCGGCGGCGCATTCTGCTCGAATCTGCCCTTCATCGGACAGAGCCGAATTCTGACCAATTTTTCGGGCAGCTTCGGGTCGGTCGTTACTCTTGCACACGAGCTCGGCCACGCATACCACGGTCAGCAGATCGAGGATCACCGCCCGCTCAACACGGGTTACACGATGCCCGTTGCCGAGACCGCGTCGAATTTCAACGAGCTTATCATCGTGAACGATGCAATTTCGAAGGCAGAGGGCGGAGAGAAGATCGCGCTTATCGAAAGCCAGATCCAGGATTGCAACCAGATCATAGTTGATATCTATTCGAGATTTCTCTTTGAAGACGAGGTCATCCGCCGCAGAAAGAATAAGTTTATGTTTGCCGACGAGCTTGAAGAGATCATGCTTAATGCACAGAAAGAAGCTTACGGCGACGGACTTGATCCGAATTACCTGCACCCCTACATGTGGTGCTGTAAGAGCCATTACTATCGCGCGGGTCTCAGCTATTACAATTTCCCCTATGCCTTTGGCGGACTTTTCTCGCGCGGACTTTACGCGAAATATCTCGAGGAAGGCGAGGAATTCCTGCCCAAGTACCGCGCGCTTCTGAAGGCAACGACTGTTGACAGCGTTGAAAACGTTGCAAAGATCGCGGGCATCGACCTGACCCGTCCCGAATTCTGGCGCACCAGTCTTCAGGTCATCGCCGACCGCATCGACGAATTTATTGCGGAAACAAGCAAATAACGGAGCAGTTATGAAAATTTTTGACGATCTTGATAAACTTATCGGTTCCACACCGATGTTAAGACTGAAAAAGACCGAGACGGCAGAGGGAACTCTTGCGTCGGTCACTGCAAAGCTTGAATATTTCAATCCCGCGGGTTCGGCAAAGGACCGCGTGGCGCTTCAAATGATCAACGATGCCGAGGCACGCGGAATCATTAAGGCGGGTGCGACTTTCATTGAGCCGACTTCGGGAAATACCGGAATCGGTCTTGCCGCCGTCGGCGTTCACCGAGGATACAAAGTGATAGTCGTTATGCCCGATAATATGTCGCTTGAAAGACAGAAATTGATGCGCGCATACGGTGCCGAGGTCGTTCTGACCCCCGCGGCGGAGGGTATGAGCGGTTCTATTGCAAGGGCGAAGGAGATTGCGGCAAATACGCCGAATTCCTTCATTCCGAGTCAGTTCGACAACCCCGCAAACGCCGAGGCACATTATCTGACCACGGGCAGAGAGATCTGGAATGATACGGACGGAGAGATCGATATCTTCGCTGCGGGTGTCGGCACGGGCGGAACGCTGACGGGTTCGGCACGCTACCTTAAAGAAATGAAGCCGGAACTCAAAGTCGTTGCAGTTGAACCCGATACGTCGGCAGTTCTTTCGGGTAAGCCTGCGGGGGCGCACGGACTTTCGGGTATCGGCGCGGGATTCGTTCCCGAGGTGCTTGATATTTCACTCATTGATGAGATCATGACGATCTCGACCGATGAGGCGAAAATCGCCTGCCGAGATCTTGCGGCAAGAGAGGGCGTGCTCGTCGGTATCTCATCGGGAGCTGCACTTGCTGCGGCACTGAAACTTGCCAAACTCGAGGAAAATCGAGGCAAAAATATTGCCGTCATCCTTCCCGACGGAGGGGAGAGATATTTAAGTACAGACCTGTTTGGATAACAAAAGATCACGGATTATTTGAAGCTTCAAATAATCCGTGATCTTTTAGTTTAACGGAAAGTTATTTTCTCTTCTTACAAATTACAAGGCACGCGCCACAGATGAGTGCGGTGAGGCCCCCGAGAGAGACGAATCCGCCGCATCCGGTTTCGGAAACGGGTTCGGTTGCAGGTTCGGTGTAATCAGGCATACCGCAATCCACGGTTTCCTCAACGGTAGTTTCGGGAGCGGCAGTTGTTTCTTCCTCGGTGGTTGCGGGGGGATTGAGGTAGTTGAGGTAATCAATGTATGCCTCTGCGATGAATTTTTCCATCTTCGGAAGGACGTTATTCATTCCTTCGTCATTGAGGTGGCTGACATCATCTGCGGTGATGCAGTATTTTGCGCGAAATCTGGCGTCATCCATATCAACACCGGTGAGCTCGGGGTCTGCGGCGTAGAGGCAGACGATTCGGGGATCATTTCTGTATTCCGCAATATCCTTCATTACGTCGGCGTATGTGATATTATTATAGCCGCTGGTGGTCTTGCCGGAATGCTTCCAAGCTGTGACGAGAATTATCAGCGCGCTCGGATATTTTTCGAGGAAATAATCGAGCATATAGTTGACCGCGCCGTAAAAGGTCTTGGTGTCGCGGGAATCGCGGTCGCCGAGAGGAACTTGCTGACTGCGGTCGTTTCTT
Source organism: Eubacteriales bacterium (assembly GCA_045535375.1). Lineage (GTDB taxonomy): Bacteria > Bacillota > Clostridia > Oscillospirales > CAG-272 > CAG-390. The sequence continues at coordinate 11,958 of JAZSLM010000018.1, read as the reverse complement.
CCGCCCTCGAGAAGGATGATGTTGGCGTCGGTTTTTCTCATTCTTGAAACGCGGCCTACCATGGGGCTCTTGTCGAGGACAAAATCCGACATAGTGCTTCCGCCGATGCCGTAGTTTACGTAATCCATCTTATACTTGTTACCAAGCTTGTTTACCCAGGTGACGTCCTTGCCGAGCGAGCTTCCGCCGAAATAGCTGTCGCCCATCGCGTACATTGCGAGTCCCTCAAGCTCGGGGTAGTAGGTCTCCTCCGCGGCACTTGCGGGGATGCAGAAAGCAAAGGTACCGGCGATCATAACGAGCGCCAAAAAAATCGAAGTGAGTTTTTTCATAGTTTTTACCTCATAAAAATAGATGCGAGCGTTTTGCCCGCATCTATTATATCATATTTATCCGAATTAATCAATAGTCATATCGATTTTGAATCTTGTGATTTTGCGCAGAGTATTTTTGGGGAAGGGCGTGGTTCTGATCTTGAGAACACCGATCTTCTTGTAAGAAACCGCGGTCTTGTTGTATTCGTCAACGTAGGGCTTGATGTGAGCCTTTACGTCCTCAATGCCGTTTGCCTTGACGTAATCCTCGTCGGGGAAGATCTCGGCAACTATGGCGTTGTGCGCAAGACCTCTCTTGCTCTGTCCCTCGTATACAACGATGTCAAGGACACCGGGAACCGCGATGAGAGCGTTTTCGATCTCCTCGGGATATACGTTTTTGCCGTTCGAAAGGATGATGAGATTCTTCTTACGTCCGGTGATGAAGAGGGTGCCGTCCTCGCGCTGCTTGCCGTAGTCTCCCGTGCGGAAGAAGCCGTCATCGGTGAATGCCTCGGCGGTAGCTTCGCCATCCTGATAATATCCGAGCATTACGTTGGGACCCTTGACGCAGATCTCTCCCTCGCCGTCCTCGTTGGGATCAAGGATCATGATCTCGTCGCAGTCGATGGCGTTACCGATACTGCCGGGAACGACGTTGCGCGATACGTTTGCCGCAACGATGGGAGCGCACTCGGTGATGCCGTAGCCGTTAAGAGTGGTGATACCCATTGCTCTGAAGAAATCGAGTATTTCGGGGTTGATGGGGGCACCGCCCGAAATGATCATCTTGATCTCGCCACCGAACGCCGCGCGAACCTGCGCGAAGATCTTCTTGCGGAGGTCGATGCCAACCTTGCACATGCCGTTGCTGAGCTTGATCATACGCTTGATGAGCTTTTCCTTGCCCTGTTTTTTGATGTTTGCCCAAATCTTGCGGTAGAAGGTCTCAAGATAGAGGGGAACGAGAACGAGGTGCTCCGGCTTCTGCTCGGTAAGCTCCTTGGTGATGTAACGCAGACCGCCGGAGATGAATATCTCACAACCGATGATGGCGTGGCCGACGAGCATAACGGAGGAGCCGTAGGTGTGGTGGGGAGGAAGCACGCCGACGGTCTTGTTGCCGAAGTCAATGTAGGGAATGATATTGGTCATATCCTCAAGGACTGCCTTCTGCGAAAGCATAACGCCCTTGCCCTTGCCGGTGGTGCCGGATGTGAAAACGAGGAGCGCGAGAGCATCGGGATCGATCTCTGCGTGGTAATATGGATCGGGATTTGCCTCGAATTTGAATTTTCCGGCGCGCATAGTCATACGGAGGTTGCGGTCGGTATCCTTTGCCGCAAGGTAGATTGGCGCCTCTTCAAATTCTACCTGCTCTGCGATGTATTCAGCCTTTTCCTTGATGTCTTCGTCGCAGAAGAGGAAGGAAGCGTGTGCCTTTGCGACGGTGTCCGCGAGGTCTTCCTTTTGCCATTCGGGATCGAGAGGGACGAGAACGCCGCCTATCGAAAGAACGGCAAAGTAGGTAAGCACCCAGTCGTAGCTGAGCTTACCGATAACGGCGCAGTGCTTGCCCGCGCAGCCCTTTGCCGCAAGCTCGCAAGCGAGGGAGCGAACGTCATTGCGAAGGCTTGAAAATTTGATCTTTGTGATTTCTGATTTTGCGGTGCGGCGGAAGGAGTAGGCAATTCTGTCGGCATAGTTCTCGCCGGCAAATTCAACCAGTTCACGCATGTTTGTGAAGCTGAGTTTTTCGTGGATCTGATACTTATTCATAACAATACCCTTTCGGAGTTAATTAATTTACTGTTTTGAGTCCTTCAAGCAGGAAGGAAAAGCTGTATTTGAAATCTTCGACTGCCTTTTCTTTTGGCAGACCGCGGGCGACTGCATCGGCATTGTAGCCTCGGCAGAAGCACCATATCGAGTAGGCGAGGGTATCCTCGTCGACGTTCTTTATAAGCTTATGCTCTTTTGCGAAAATTATCAGTTTTTTTATCTCATCCGTCCACCAGGCGCGGTTGAGCTCGCCGAGCGAATCTTCCTCGAAGATATATTGATTGAATTTCATCTTGACTTCGTAGGAAACAAGAAGCGAACGGCTGACGACGTCGGTGACGTATTCAAAGAAATCTTCCTTGATGTTGACGGGGGATTCGAGCGCCGAGCGTATCTTGATGATCGTGTTGCGGTAAACGATGTCAAGCACCGATTCGATATTCGGAAAACGGTTATAGAAAACGCGGTTAGAGATATCGAGCTTGCGAAGTATCTGTCTGACCGTCAAGGTCGCGGCACCGCCCTCCATAGCGATCTCTTCAACTGCGTCGATTATTTTTTGCGACATTTCGTCTTGAATAAGGCTAACTGCAGCCTCGGACATAGTATCACCTCTTTTGGCACACGTTGTGCTGATATTATAGCACACATTGTGCCGAGAGTCAAGGCTTTTTTGAATTGTTTACTAATCGTTAAAATGTAAACAAACGTTGAAAAATGCTCCGAAGTGAAAATAATTGACGGAAAATTCGTTGTATAGATGAAAGAAAAAGGAGGGCATGTATTATGACAAAAAAAGAAAGAATCAGACTTTTGACCGGAATTGCCGTTATGGCGGTCATCTTCTTCGCAGTTGCCTCGATAGGCTGGACGAAGGCTGAATTTATCGTTGTTTATAATTACGGCTTTGACGGAAAGGTCGAAACAAATATCGTCAAAAAAGGATACGTCGAGGAACCGCCGTCGACGGGTCGGTACGGCTACACTTTTGACGGTTGGTATTATCTCGACAAAGCCGGGAACGAAATTCTTTTCGATTTCGAGACCGAGCCCGTGACAAGGGACCTTGACCTGACAGCGCATTGGAAACCGTTTGAGACGGAATTTATATTTGTGCTTCCTCAAGGCTATGGGGAATGCGAGATCGAAAGTATGATGGTGCCCTACGGCTCGGAGTTTACTCTGCCAAAAGCCGAACGCAAAGGCTATTATTTCGTTGGTTGGGAGATATATGACGGATTCTTCCTTACCGACGGAGTATGGACTTATCCTGATGATGAGTTTAAGCTATATGCCCGCTGGAGCAAGTTCAGACCCGGCAAGACATATTTTTTAGGCGAATATGAACAAAACATTCCTATTTATGAAAAGGGAAAGCTGATCGGTTGGGAAAAGGAACCGATCGAGTGGATCCCCATTGATAAAAAGGACGGCAAGTATCTGATGGTGACTAAATACGTTATCGACGCCAAGGCTCTTGATCCTGAACGAAAGTACAAAAGCTGGGCAGATTGCGATCTCCGCGAGTGGCTCAACGGGGAATTCATCGATAAGGTGTTCAACGAGGAAGAAAAGGCGATGCTTTGCGGTTACCGCGATGAAAAGCTCGGAACGACCGATAAGGTATTTTTGCTGTCAAGAAAAGAAACGCAGCTTCTTTACGGCCCCGACATATTCGGCTTCGGTACACAGTACGCCAAGCTTATGGGATGTGAAAATCCCAACGCGGTTTCGGAAATAGGGTGGGGAGGAGTAACTTATACAGGATACGGTTGGACTCTCCGTTCGTTTGAGCACAATAATAATTGGATAGCATTTGGCGGCGCTTGGGGATCTATGAAAGCGCATCAGATCTACGGCCTCCGCCCCGCAATATGGGTTGATGCGGAGAAGCTGAAATAGAAGCCAATTTGAAAAGGATCCGAATTTTCGGATCCTTTTTTATAAAAATTTCTCATATCCCTATTGACAAAGCGCAATTTATGTTGTATAATAATGCATAGATAATCTAGGCATCGAAAAACAATGCATTGATAACGGAGGTTTGTAATGAAGATCAGCAAAGAATTATTGAAGGGAACGACCGGTCTTGTCGTTCTCAGCGTTATCGCCGAGCAGGATATGTACGGCTACCAGATCACGCAGACGGTAAAGGCTCGCTCGGATTCTGCGCTTGTTCTCAACGAGGGAACGCTTTATCCGATCCTTCATTCATTTGAAAAAAACGGATATCTGACTTCCTACAAAGACGGCGCAGAGGGAGGACGTGAACGCAAGTATTACAAGATCACAGCAGCGGGAAAGCTTTTTCTGCAGACGCACCTTGAGGAATGGAGCTATTTTACTTCCGTCGTGAACAAGGTGCTTGCGGGGGAAAACTGATATGGACGGAAACGAATTTGACGTCAGCCGTGAAATCGACTATTTCGTCAGAAACGTATGCGGCGGAATAAGATCAAAGAAGAAAAGAGAAGCGGCGAGCGACGAGATACGCGAGCATTTTGAGGATGCGATCTATAGTAAAACACTTCGCGGAATGAGCCGCGAGAAGGCTTTCCGCGAGGCATGCGAGGACTTCGGCGACCCGGCAAAAGTCAAGGTTATGCTTGCACTTTCAAACAATACCTTCTCGCCCGAGTTCTTCAACGAGATCGTGCTCTTTCTCGCGAGGGCGTTTATATCGTACAGCACATATCTTCTTATTCGCGGACTGGTATCTCTTTCGAGTGCGGATTTCGTTTGGTATTTTTACATTCCGAGCTTTCTCATTCTTTTCGGACTTCAGCCGCTTAGGTATCTCGGACTTCTGTGTTCGCGACTGAAATTCATCGCAAAGCTAAAAAAGCTTGCAAAAAAGCAGAACAGCAAGATCGAACTTTTGAGCGACCCGTTCCTTTCGCTTCTCAAAAGCTCGGATATTTGCGATATCGTAATGAAGGCGAACGGCGAGTGCGTTTGCATAAAGTTTTTGGCGTTTTCGAGAAGAAGCGAATCCTTGAGATTTCTTGACGAAACCTTGTATTCGGTAACGACACTTCATTCGGGTGGAGCTCGGTTTGTAAACAGAAATCCGCATATGATGATGAATCGGGTTACAACGCCGAATCTCGGCTTCACCACCTCGAAGCTTCGCGCATATTCCTTCTGTTTGCCGCTCGAGCTTGAGGAAGAAAGCAATATCAAAAAAATTATGATCGTGGACAGATTGCCCCGAGAAATGATCTACGTCAAGGGCAGCGGGATCGAATACGTCGACCTCGGGACGGAAATATTCGGCTTTTGCGTTCATTCGATCAAGTCTTTTATGAAGACGATTTAAGGAGAAAAATAATGAGTAAACCCAAGATAATAGCTTTTTTGAAGGATTTTATTATTGTAAACGCAATACTGTTCGGCGCGTATCTTGTAATAACAATGGTCGTCACTATGTTCTTCGGTGAAGCCGTGCTTGAATACGGCACTGCTCCCACGACCGGGGAAAAGCCGAATGTCGTTCTTACTATCTTTTACGCTCTGTTGCAGTTAGCGATATTTTTCGGTTTTTATGCCCTTTCTCTGTTCAGATTTGAAAAAGAGAGCGAAGAGAAGAGAGTTTTTCTCACCGAGATCGGCGCGGAAAGATTCGATATCGCGGAGTTTTCAAAGAAGTATTTCAACGAGCGCGGAAAATATATGCTGATATATTTCTCGGTGACCGTGGGAATCGTATCGTTTACGAGACTCATCGGTGTTCCGTTTGTGTCGATGCTCGTACTTCCGCAGAGTATGCTGCCGACTGTGCTGCTGTCGGTGTTCGGTATCAACGCAGGCTCACGAAGCGTGCTGTTGTTTATCGTTACGGTGATCGTCAACGTAGCACTCTACTATCTTTATCAAAGATACGTTTGCGCGAAGGTCTACGAAAAGTGGGCGGACGGAAGACTCAGAATTAACTGAAAAAGCAGGAACCGGCTTGAAGTCGGTTCCTGTTTTTTTAATTATCCGTCGCATCAAAAATTTCCTTGCGCGCCATATCCTGAAGCGCGCGGAGAAGCTCGGGGGCTTTGCCGCCGACGGGCTTGCCGTCGATCTCTTCTGCGGCGAGGCAGTAGCGGCTGACCGCGGAAGATATGATCTCGTCGGCTTCCATCATCTCGTCGAGCGTGAAGGCTTCCTCGCACACGGGAATGCCGAGGATTCCGCAGTAGCGGATCAGATTTGCACGCGCGATGCCGGGCAGAATGAGATTGTCGGTCGGCGCGGTGCGGAAAACTCCGTCCTTGATGATATGTATGTTCGAATGCGAGCACTCGGTGACTCTGCCGTCACGATGGAAGACTGCCTCGTCCGCGCCTGCCATAGCTGCTTTCTGAGACGCCATAACGGAGGGGAGGAGGTTGATCGTCTTTATGTCGCAATGCAGAAAACGCGTGTCGGGCACGGTGATGAGCTTGATCTTTTTGTATATGTCAACCATCTCCGTGGGGCGAAGCATTACCCAGACGTTTCCGTGGCACATCTCGCCCCAGGCGTGATTTCGGGGAGCTGTTCCGCGCGTCACCTGAAAATACACCCACTGCTCGCCGGTGTCGACCTGCGTGACGAGACGGCGGATGAGGGCACAAAGCTCCTCGGGAGTGTGGGGAATGCCGATGCCGAGTGCGTCTGCACTTCTGTAAAGGCGAGCGACGTGCTCGTCAAGCTGCCAGACGATGTGATTGCGCGCGAATGTTGCGTCGTAAACGCCGTCGCCGAAATAGCAACCGCGGTCGAGCATGGGTACTCTCATATCCTCGATCGACGAAATTTTGCCGTTGTAATAAGCCAGATCTTTCATAATTGCCTCCGATCTATGTAAGGGGATAGTTTTCTATATTAAGTATAGCACTAACTCACAAAAAAGTCAAGATTATAATTCAAACAGACCAAAAGTTTGATCAAACTTTTCAAGAAGTTTATGCTTGCCTACGGCAAGCTACGACTCTTCCTCGGCGGTTAAACACCGCCGTTTTCCTGCGGAAAACCGTAAGAGATGAACAATGAATAATAAAGAAAAATCCGCCGACGGATTTTTCTCATCTTATATTTCTATTTCGCTTTGGATTTCGTACGGGTTTGAAAAATTCCGCGCGCCGCTGACTACCCACCCAACCCTCCCGCAAGCGGGTGGGCTATTTATAAAACTGCTAACAATAACCCTCCCTCGGGCCGAGGGAGGGTTATTGTTATTCAACTATGACCGCAAAAACATATTGATAAGCAACGGCAAAATGGGTCAGTTTATCCGGCGCTGTCCAAGTAATATTTTCATCGAGCCAAGGGAATTCACCTATATCATCGGTAATTGCTATCAACAAATATATGCCGGGAGCTGACGGGAGTTGGTTATATGGGGTTTTGTATTCTTCGCGTGCAGAGAATTCAACAAAATAATACTTGATGATATCGTAGTCGGATAAAATTTCGAAATTATCATTTGGGGACATTTTTACAATTGGGCATCCATACGGGATAGCTGTTAATGTTTCGGGATAGTTCGAAACATTAACGATATCATTCTCCATCCCGCGTCCGTACCAGGCGCCTTTATATGTGTATTCTAAACCTTCATAATATTTTCCGTTCAGCTTAAGTGCTGCTTTCATTCCATCCGGACTGTCAGATCCTTCGCTTAAGGGATACTTTGTTTTAACGTAAGCAAAGGCAGGGTCGGATGTTTCTGCGGAAATTACACTTTGTAATTCTGCGCATGACATCAAAAAGACGGAGTGGATTATTAATAATAAAATTACTAAGTACTTTAGCTGTTTAAGATTGGTTTTCATATTTCTACCTCAAAATCTCCTACGGATCAGATACACTAATTGAATATGAATATTGAACCGCCGTATGCCGAACGGCACGTACGGTGGTGTGAGAGGTGGATTAATTTCTACCTACTCGATTTTATTCAACTATGACCGCAAAAACATATTGATAAGAAAGTACGTATTCGGTGTAGGTTTCAGGCTTGACAAAGGTTTCGGAAAACCATGGGATGCCTTGAAGCTCTGGTGTTATGGCAACCAATAAATATATTCCTGGTTGATCGGGGAGCTCTTTATATTCATTCGTACTATTGCTGTATCCGAAAAAATCCATAAAGTAGTGCCTCCTTATTCCGTATTCTGAAATCAACTCATATTTATCATTTTTAGATAATTTTATTATTGGACATCCCTCGGGGATCTCATCGATAGAATGGGGATAGTATGAGTTGTCCATCAGACCCGAATAATAGTCATTCCCAGCCTGCATCTCATCTCCGTAGGATAGCCAATAATGATAGTATTCATCTCCTTCATAATATTTCCCGTTCAGTTTTATTGCCGCCTTCATTCCGTCGGGACTGTCGTGGCCTTCGCTTAATGGGTACTTTTCAGTATCGTAGACAAATGCGGAGGCGGTGGATTCTTCCGGAAAAGTAATGATTGGGGATTCATTATTTGTATAGCTTGCCTCTGTATTTGCGTTGGTATGCGGTTTTGGGTCTGCACAAGAAGCTATTAAGCAGATACACAATATGAGAATGCCGGCAAGAACAAATCTCATTTTTTTCATTGAATAATCTCCTTTGCAATGCTTTTGCACTATTATTATAGCATAATGCACAAAAAATGTCAATAATTTTACAATTAATATGTCAATTATTTGTTCGCTTTTTGATTGCATACAAAGTAAATATCCCGTGTAACGCGACTCAGCTTGTTAGTTGTAAAGAAAATTTGCCGTGTAAAATGAAGTTTTGACTCCCATTTTTGTTCAACCCTACAAAAATAAAATCCCCCATTGACAAACGGGGGATTTTATTATATAATATAATAGTATAAAAAATTACTCTAACGGAGGAAAAAATGGATAACGCAAAGCTTCAGATGCTCAAAGAAACAGCCAAGAATATCCGTCTCGGCATTCTTGAAGGCGTACACGCAGCGGCATCGGGCCATCCCGGAGGATCGCTCTCGATCGCTGACATCATGACCTATCTCTATTTTTCGGAGATGAACGTCAACCCCGCTGACACACAGAACCCCGACCGCGACAGACTCGTTCTCTCGAAGGGTCACACCGCTCCCGCACTTTACGCAGCTCTCGCAGAGAAGGGATTCTTCTCGAAGGACGAGCTTAAGAATCTCCGCCAGGTCGGCTCATTCCTTCAGGGTCACCCCGATATGAAGGGCACCCCCGGCGTTGATATGACCACCGGTTCCCTCGGTCTCGGCGTTTCCGCCGCTTGCGGAATGGCTCTCGCGGCTAAGATCGACGGCAAGGATTACCGTACCTACGCCATCATCGGCGACGGTGAATCGCAGGAGGGTCAGGTCTGGGAGGCAGCTATGTTTGCCGCTCACTATAAGCTTGACAACCTCTGCTTCATTCTCGACCTCAACGGTCTTCAGATCGACGGTAAGATCACCGAGGTCATGAACCCCACTCCCCACGACAAGAAGTTCGAAGGCTTCGGCTTCAACGTAATTCTTGCAAACGCTCACGATTTCGAGTCCATCGAGGCTGCTTTCGACGCCGCTCGCACTTGCAAGGGCAAGCCTTCGGTGATCATCGCTAACTCTGTTAAGGGTAAGGGCGTTTCCTTTATGGAAGATCAGGCAAGCTGGCACGGCTCCGCTCCCAACGACGAGCAGTACGAGCAGGCAGTTGCCGAGATCAAGGCAAGTCTTTGATTAGGAGGTAGTAAAAATGGCACAGAAGATAGCAACAAGAGAATCCTACGGTAACGCGCTTGCGGCTCTCGGCGAGAAGTACGATTTCGTCGTTCTCGACGCTGACCTTGCGGCTGCAACCAAGACCGGTATTTTCAAGAAGAAGTTCCCTGAAAGATTTTTCGACTGCGGTATCGCAGAGGGCAACATGATGACTGTTGCGGCAGGTATCGCGACCACCGGCAAGCCCGTTTTCGCATCTACCTTCGCAATGTTCGCGGCAGGACGCGCTTTCGAGCAGGTTCGTAACTCGATCGCGTACCCCCACCTCAACGTAAAGATCGGCGCAACTCACGCGGGTATCACCGTCGGTGAGGACGGCGCGACTCATCAGTGCCTTGAGGATCTCGGCGTTATGAGAACCATCCCCGGTATGGTAGTTCTCAACCCCGCTGACGACGTAGAGGCTCGCGCTTGCGTTGAGTGGGCGCTTAACTACGTTGGTCCCGTTTACATCCGTTTCGGCAGACTTGCCGTTCCGGTAGTATTCGACGAGGCTGATTATAAGTTCGAGTTCGGCAAGAACCTCACCGTCCGCGAGGGTACCGACGTTACCATTATGGCAACCGGTACTATGCTTTACATGGCGATCGAGGCGGCAGAGAAGCTCGCAGAGGAAGGCATTTCCGCGAGAGTTACCAACGTTCACACCATCAAGCCCATAGATAAGGAAGACATCATCGAGGCGGCAAAGACCACCGGATGCATCGTCACCGCAGAGGAGCACAATATCCTTGGCGGTCTCGGCGCGGCTGTCGCAGAGGTCGTTTGCGAGAACTGCCCCGTTCCCGTTCTCCGCGTAGGCGTTGAGGATAAGTTCGGTAAGTCGGGCAAAGTTCCCGCACTTCTCGAGGCTTACGGCCTTACCACCGAAAATATCGTTGCAAAGGCAAAAGCCGCTATCGCAGCGAAGAAGTAAGAATAAAAACGGCAAGTCGCACGCGGCTTGCCGTTTTCGCTATCAAAGGACAAAGCGAAAGAGGAAAGTTTTGATCAAACTTTTTCAAAAGTTTGCAGATCCTTAAAGCGGAGCCTTAACCCGACCTCCGCGGAGGTCGTAATACTCTCACGTGCTTCAAACGGGCGCCGTCCCGGCGACCGTTTGGAAGGAGTAAAATCGCCCCTTGCGGGCGATTTTTGCTCCTTCACTCTTTTATTTTCAAAACCATACACACCCTATATCGACAAAAAATATAATGAATATAGGAGGTGTAAAATGGATTACGTAGTTTTAATGGCACTGCTTGCGACGCTCGGGACGTGGTTTGTGACTGCCTGCGGCGCGGCGACGGTGGTGTTTTTCAGATCCCCGAATCCAAAAGTGCTTAACCTTATGCTCGGATTTGCCTCGGGCGTTATGATAGCGGCAAGCTTCTGGTCGCTTTTGCAGCCTGCTATTGAACGCGCGGAAGAAGATTTAGCTGTTCCCGCGTATTTTGTCGTAACGTCGGGCTTTTTGTTTGGCGCGATGTTTATGTGGGGGAGCGATAAAGTAGTTTCGCTGACACAGCGGAGGGTGGATAACACGCAAGGAAGCCCGAATAAGCGGTTCCGCAGAATAATGATGCTGATTTTGTCGATCACGCTTCATAATATACCCGAGGGCTTGGCGGTAGGAGTAGCGTTCGGAGTTCTCAAAAACGGCGAGTGGAGTACCGAAAGCCTGATGGGCGCGGTCACGATCGCGATAGGAATCGGATTGCAGAATTTTCCCGAGGGCGCGGCGGTCTCACTGCCGCTGAGACGGGAAGGATTCTCCGCGAAAAAGAGCTTTTTGTACGGTCAGGCATCGGGAATGGTCGAACCTATCGCGGGCGTCCTAGGCGCGCTTTTGGTAGTTTACGTTGAAACGATACTGCCTTACGCCCTCGCATTCGCCGCGGGAGCGATGATATTGGTCGCAGTACACGAGCTCATTCCCGAATGCCAGAAGAACCAGGAAACACAACCGTATTTCGCAACAATGGGCATCGTCCTCGGCTTTGCCACGATGATGCTGTTGGACGTCGCGTTGGGGTAAATAAACCATAGAAAAAAGGACAGAGAATGAAAATATTCTCTGCCCTTTTGTTCATCAAGTTATTTTTTTCGTTCGGGAATGAGGAACATAAACAAAAGTGAGC
>JAZSLM010000057.1:0-11291 GCA_045535375.1 Eubacteriales bacterium | reverse complement strand
CACTCGCATATCAGCCTTCCCCGGTGGGGGAAGGCTGATATGCGAGTGCGAACATAGCTTTCTTGATATAGTTTTTTACTGTTACATCGTATTTCATAAATATTATCGCACATACAAGTCGATGAAAAATGCACTTGAAATTTCCGATACTTTATGTTATAATAAAACCAAAAAAGGCGGTGAAGCATATGCAGACAAAAATCGCGTGTCCGGTTTGCGGAAAATATCAATTTGACGAAGAATGCGATTACGATATCTGTGAATACTGCGGATGGGAGAATGACAGTTACACGCAAGAGGGCGGGGCAAACACTTTATCTCTTAAAGAATACAGAAAACGGTATGAAATGTATCTTGCTCTGAATCCTGATTACAGTTGGAAACAGCACGGTTTTCCGGAATTATCCGAAAAGGATAAATGCAGATATTGGCTTGCAAATAAAAATGATATTGCTTCAAGTCAAAAATGCGGTTGCTTCTTCTGCTCCAAAATTTTTGACAGCTCCGAGATTTCACAATACCGTCAGGATGAAGACGTCGGTAATGCAATATGCCCGCACTGCGGTGTGGATTCCGTTTTCCCCGACAGCAAGGTCGATCTTTCGACCGAACTGCTGAAGCATATGAATAAAGTATGGTTTGAATAAAAAAGCGAGGTACATAATTATGTTTGACTTTAACTGTGCAGTAGAAAAGCACCGCGAGTTGATACTCGCGGCGGAAAGATACATCTGGCAGAATCCCGAAACGGGATATAAGGAATTCAAGACCGACGCCTATATGAAGAAGGTCTTCGAGGGTCTTGGATATAAGCTGACGCCCGCCGAGGGGATCACGGGCTTCGTCACCGTTCTCGACACAGGTCGACCCGGTCCCGAAGTCCTCGTTCTCGGCGAGCTTGACTCGATAATCTGCCCCGAGCATCCCGAATCAGACCCCGAGACGGGTGCCGTCCACTCTTGCGGTCACAACGCGCAGTGCGCCGCGCTGATCGGCGTTGCCGCCGCGCTCAAGGAGGAGGGTGCGCTCGACTCTCTTTCTGGTAGGATACGTCTCTGCGCCGTCCCCGCCGAGGAGCTTCTTGAGATCGAATACCGCGCCGACCTCCGTGAAAAAGGCGTGATCAAATACATGGGCGGCAAGAGCGAATTCCTCTCGCGCGGTCTTTTCGACGGCGTCGATCTCGCGTTTATGATCCACACATCGGGATCGTTTCACACCTCGCTCGGCTCGGTCGGCTGTATGGCAAAGAAGATCACGTACAAGGGCAAAGCCTCGCACGCGGGCGGTTCGCCACAGCTCGGAATCAACGCGCTCTACGCCGCAAGCTGCGGTCTGAACGCCATCAACGCCATCCGCGAGACATTCAAGGAATCCGATATAATCCGCGTCCACCCGATCGTAACGAGCGGCGGCGCGATGGTCAACGCGATCCCCGAAAAAGCCACGCTTGAAAGCTACGTCCGCGGCAAGACCTTTGACGCCATCGTGAGCGCAAACAAAAAGGTAAACCGCGCGCTCATAGGCGGTGCGCTCTCGCTCGGCGCGAACATCGACATCACCGACATCCCCGGCTACGCGCCGCTCTGCAACGATAAAAATATGATCGCGCTCACTCTCGAAGCGGCGGAAGCGGCGATCCCCGAATACGAGATGAAGGCGGGGCACGGCTTCGGCTCGGGAAGCACGGATATGGGCGACCTTTCCTGCATTATGCCCGTCATCCACCCCTACGCCGGCGGTGCCGCGGGAACTTCGCACGGAAACGATTTTCAGATCGCCGATCCCGTTGCCGCCTGCATTGCAAGCGCAAAGCTCCAGCTTTCAATGCTCTCGCTCCTTCTCTCAAACGGAGCGGAACGAGCAAAGAAGATAGTCGCGGAATACGAACCGCAGTTTGCCTCGGCGGCAGACTACCTCGCCTACGTCGACAGCCTCAACTGCACGGGCGACCGTATTGAATATACCGACGGAGGGGCAATAATAAATTTGAAATGACCATACTGAAAGAAAAACTTATCGAAAGAAGCTACCTCCCCGTTCTCAAAATGGCGGACGGGCGAGAGGTTACGCGCGAAAATTGGCGCGAAAGACGCGAGGAAATGCTCGCTCTGCTTGAAAAATATTCATACGGTCACACGCCAAAATGCCCCGTCAAGGTATGGGGAGAGACCCTTGAGGTCAACGAAAAGATGTGCGCGGGCAAGGTGCGGGAGGAAAAGCTCAAGCTCTCCTTTGAGACCGAGCACGGAGTTATGAGCTATCCCGTTGAATTCTTCATTCCAAAAAATGTGGAAAAGCCGCCCGTTTTTCTCCACCTTGCGTTCCGTCCCGTGCCCGACCGCTACATACCCGTCGAGGAGATCACCGACGCGGGCTACGCTCTCGCCGTCGTCGTTTACACTGATATGGTCAACGACGCGCATTTCGGCGATTTCTCGGACGGTATCGCGCGTCATTTCGGAACGACAAAAGACCGATCCCCCGAGGACTGGGGCAAGATCGGTATGTGGGCGTACGGCGCGAGCCGCGTGCTTGACTATATGATCGAGTGCCGCCCCGACGTCGACACCTCGCGCGTTGCCGTCATCGGTCACTCGCGGCTCGGCAAGACCGCGCTCTGGTGCGGGGCGCAGGACGAACGATTTGCCGCCGTCATATCGAATGATTCGGGCTACGGCGGCGCGGGCTCCTCGAAGGGCGGATGCGGCGAGTATATCACCGATTTCATCGAGGCGGGCAGCGACGATTGGTTCTGCGAGAATTTCAAGACATTCGTCGATCGCGAGGACTCGAAGCCATACGATCAGAGCTTTCTGCTCGCTCTCGTCGCGCCGCGTTTCCTCTGCGTCGGCTCGGCGCTAAAGGACGTCTTTGCCGACTACCGCGCCGAATTTCTCACAACGCTCCACGCCTCATCCGCGTGGGAGATGCTCGGCGAGCGCGGACTTATCTGCCCCGACAGAATGCCCGTCCCCGGCGATCTCTTCACCGACGGCAACGTCGGCTACCACCTGCGCGACAATCTCCACTACCTCTCCCGCGAGGATTGGAACGCGTATATCAAGTTTTTGAATGCGAAATTCAAATAAAAATAACGGACTGTCGTTGACAGTCCGTTATTTTTATTTTACCGCCTCAAACGCGGCGCGTATATCTTCAACGCTTCCCGTGGTGATATAGTAGGTATACTCAAAAGGCTCGAAGGCTTTGAGTTTATACGTGATCAGCGGGGCAACGTAGTTTGTAGCGTTGTTGTGCGCGTCCTTGGAGCCGTTGTATTCGTGTCTGCCCGCAAGGAGAATTTCGGCTATGGGTGTATAAACTCCCACACCGTAGCCGTTCGGCGCGACCCACGCGCACCAGTTTTCTTTCGATTTAACGGTAAAATACGCATCCGAATTGCCCGCCCAGAAAGGCAGATTCTTCTTTGTCGTCAGCGCATCTCCCTGCCACGCTTTGCTTCCGTTATAGAAAACGAAATCGGAAAGGTAGCTTATCGTATAGAACGCGGGAAGCTCTTGGTGTGCATTGCGGTGAGTATAGCCCGAGAAGTCTGTAAATCGGTTCTCGACCTTGATATGCCCATCGGCAATACTGTAGGTATTCTCCATATAAGAGGGCGTACGCGAGTTTTTCTGCGCCCAGTCGAGGGGACGGCACTTGACCCATATGCTGCGTCCGTCCTCTGCTATAGCAAAATCAACGAGCTTCGAGCGATTGCCGTACTGATCCCCGCCCTGAACGGGGTTATAACACCAGACATTTTCTCCATACTTCGCGGGCTTATAGGGCTCGCTGTCGGTTCCGTAATACGACTGCTGGATGAGTCTGCCCGTGTCGTGGTCGTTGAGCAGATTGGTGATCGAATCGTCACCGTCAGCAAGGTCTTCAAGATACGAAACGCCTCCGCCCCAAGTCAGCTTGACACCGAGCTTATATTTTCCGTCAGAGATATAAACGACGTCGGCATCGGGCATATCGCGCATAGAGACCGAAATATCTTCAAGAAGCAGACTTGCGCTCTTGCCTTTGATGAGAGTGAACTTCAACGCGGAGATCGCATCCGCCGTCTTGCCTTTCAGCGCATTGTCAAAAAGTGATGTAAAAGATACTCTCTCGCCGGGTTCAAGGAAGAATTCTTCCGTGCAATTTTCACCGCCGTAAAGGTAAGTGATCTCGCCACGCAGATAAGCGTCGGTGGAATAAACAACCGAATACGCATTGAACCTCTCGCCCACGGGCGTATTGAAATAATAGGTAAGCGATTCGGTGAAATTATAGTAATTATGCGCACCGCTCTCTGCACCCTCGACGCGGTATGCGATGCCCGATGCGGTCATATCCGATTCAAGCTTGACAGACGGCTCCGCGATCAGCTCAAAATCTTCGGGAAGTGAGAGTTTTTCATTTGTCTGCTTTATCATGTCAAGATCCTCGATTCCTATCGTTTGCTTGAAAAATTCCGCGAAAGCTGCGTCGTATCCCGCGGGGCTCGATGCCGAAATAAAAAGTCTTTTGCCCGAAAGAGCAAGAACGAATGCATCCGCTACGAGCGCGGAGTGGTCGATGGCGTAATACTCTTCCCTATTAGTCTTGCCGAAGACGATCTCCTTTTCCGACGGCTCGGTCATCGTGTCCTTTTTAATTTTGAGTGTGATACTCGTAGCCTTTGCATAGAGCTTCGAAAACTCATACGCCGCCTCATAGCTTGCGTCAGCATTTGAAAAAATGATCGTATAAGTGTTGTCAATCTCGATCATGGGCGGCGGCGAGGGCGGGACTTCGTCAAGTCCGGTGGTTTCTTCGGGAAGTTGCGGAGCGCATCCCGCAAGCATCAATACCGCAAGTATGCAAATTATCAGCCTTTTCATATCGTTACCTCGTCGTTTAATATACTAATTATACCACAAACCGCGCGAAAAATCAACTGTTGACAAAGACGTAAGAATATGATATACTAAAATAAAAACGGAGGAACACAAGATGAATGACAAGTCCAGAACAATCCTGAAGAGATCCATCCTTCCCTTGATCCTCGCGCTTTTGTATATCGTGTTTGCTCTTTTGGGTGCGTACAACGCCGACAAGGCGGGCAACAACGGTTTATTCGATTTCAATTACGCCACGTGTCTGCTGCTCACCCTCATACTCACGGGTCCGGCATATCTTATGTTGTCTTCGGCAATCTGCTGGATAGTTGAATTTGTGAAATACAAAGAGTACAGATACGAAAAAAGATCAATAATTATTTCTTCCGCCGTCTGCGGCGCTCTCTTTCTGATCGGCGTTTTCACCTTTATATTTTTGACTTTGGGAATATTCGGATAAAAATATCGGCTCTCTTGCAAGTGAGCCGATTTCAGTTTATTCTTCAACGTAATGGATAGCACTTACCGCGCCGTCCTTGATACCGATCATCAGCTTGGTCGCGCCATCGGTGTAGATGAGCGTGCCGGTTGCGTTTTCGGTGAAATTCTCGCCGTATGCTGCAATGACCTCGTCGCGAGAAGAGCCGATCGAGATGCCCTCGGGGGTTGAAACGCTGTCGTCGGTGAGAACGATCTTCACGATCACGTTCTTGCCGTTTTCGTTGACGGTATTGAACTTGAAGCCCGCGTAGGTATATTCGCGGTCGGGCTCTGCACCGCCGCCGCAGGAGGGAGTTTCAACAAGATTCTGCGCCTCGCCGAGTGCGGAAACGACCGCATTGGCATCGCCGCCGACCTTTATTTCAACGTCTCCCGACTTAAAAACGTAATTCTTCGCAGTCTCTCCGCCGTCGCATCCGACAAAGCAGACGAGAACCAGGCAAGCAAGTGCCAAAGAGATAAATCTTTTCATTATTTTTCTCCGTTTCTTTCTTTATAATATGCGTCAATGCGCTCCTGCCAGAGGGTAGAAAGCTCCGAGTCGTTTCTGTGATCTGTCAATCCGTGATTTTCCGCAAGGATCTTACCGAAATATGAGGTGACTTTCTCCGCGCCGTAGACGTTGAGATGCAAGCCCTTGTCATAGGTATCTTTTGACCAATCAAGTCCGATCTCCTCATCCTTGCCAATCATTGAATAGTAGGCAAGACCGTTTTGCTCGGCGTACCCCACCATCTGCGCGTCCCACTCGGGATACCAATAGTATCTGATCGAGTTCGTAGGTGCCTTGACGAGAATGAGCTCCACGCCCTTTTCCTTGCAGAGCGCGGTCATCTTGTCGAGGTATTCGATCGCGCGCTCAGGCAGCGACTCGAGCATATCTTCGGGCTGACGTTCATCCGAGGTATCAACGGGGTCAATATGGGTCTGCATCAGATACCCCTGATGCGTGATATCGGCGTGCTTGTCGAAGGCGTGCTTGAAATCATCACCGTCAAGCTCGCTCCAACGGCTGTGGTAGCGCAGGATGGGCAGAAAATACGAGAGCAAAGATTCTTCCTCCGTCATCGAGGCACGGATAGCATCGATCTTATGCTTCGACCACTCCATATCCTCAAGCGACATTCGGCTGATCGACTCCTGCGGAGTTTCGCCGTAGTGAAGCGCGAGGACGTTGAAAACTACCGCCTTGGGAGTTTCTCTTTCGAGAGTTTCCTCGAGAATGTGATAGGACTGCCAGACAGTCTGCTGTGACGAGCCGCGGACGAAAGAGGTTATGCCGTACTCTTCAAAAAGAGTCGCGGGAACGAAGCCCTCGTAGACCTCGCAGTCGCCAATCAAGATGACGTCGTGCGCGTCGGTCGTGTCATAATAACCGCAAAGCAGGTGACCCTCGCGGTTGTCAAGGCGCGCATCCTGCAGGACCGCGCCGAGATAAAGAACTGCGCCGAGAACGGCTGCAAGAGCCAGCGCGAATGAAATAATTCTGATAATTCTCTTCTTCATTTCGCCGCCTCCTTAATTGAACGTGCCGCCGTAAATGAAGGCGGAAGCATCAAATCCGAGTCCGTAAGAGCCGAAAACAAGGATAGCGATGCAAAGCAGAGCCATGATCGCGTTTCCGAGCACGGGCTTTTCCCAAAGCGTTTCACGGAGCGGCTTCTTGATAGAGAGTCGGCTGACGACCGTCATAATAATGATGCCAACGGCGATCACGATATACTGCGTCAGACTGACGTTCAGCCGGAGCAGCCCGCCCTTGAATATCTCACCGATATTGAAGGTGTAAAAGGCGCTGAAGAATCGGTCAAAAGTCAGCGGTACGTCGCAGTAACAGTCGAAAACACGGATGAGCGACATCAAGAGGAACGTGCGGATCGCCATAAATGACTGATATGGCGCCGAATGCCAGAGTTTGGGGAATCTTGCGCGGAATTTTTCATAAAGAGGGTTGAGCTCCTGCGAAATGAGGATAACGATGCCGTTGAGAAGACCCCAAACGACAAAATTCCAAGCAAATCCGTGCCAAAGTCCGGTTGCGAGCCAAGTGATGATGGTTGCGGTATAAACGGGCAGTCGCTTTCCTATACCAACTCCAAACTTTGCTCTGCCCCATTTCGAGAGCTTCTGCATAGTCTTTGTCAGCGAAAGGGGATAGAAAATGTAATTGGTGAACCAATTTCCCATCGTCATGTGCCAGCGGTTCCAATATTCAGCCGTGGACTTTGACGAGAAAGGTCGGTTGAAGTTTTCCGGCAGCTTGATACCGAGTATCTGAGCCGCACCGATAACGATATCGATTCCGCCCGTAAAGTCGCCGTATATTCTGATCGAATAGAAAAGACAGAGCAGGACGAAATATACTCCGCCGAGCTTTTCGGATACGATGTAACCTATCGCGGGGGCAATGGCATCGGCAACGACAAGCTTCTTGAAGAAGCCCCAAAGAATGCGGAGAAGTCCGCACCAGGCGTTCTTCGCGTCGAAGCAATGGGGTGTTTTAAGTTGCTCACCTGTGTCGCCATAGCGGCTGATAGGTCCCATTGCAAGCTGCGGGAAGAAGGAAACAAAAAGCGCGTGGCGGAAGAAATTCTTCTCAACTGCCGCCTTTTCGCGGTAAACATCGATCATATAGCCGATCGAGATGAAGGTATAATAGGAAATACCCATTACCTCTATGGCTAGGCTTCCAAAGGAAATTGCTCCACTTCCGAATGAAAGTGCAGTATTTGTGAAACCGGAAAAATACTTGACGTAAACAAGCGACGCGGTCAGCAAAAGAATACCGATGCAAACGACAAGCAGGCTTCCGTTCTTGTGCTTTGCGCGGTAAGCCTTGCGCTCGTCCTTTGTGAGCGTTTCTTTCGTATCTTCAAGATATTTCTTCAGCGCCGCGTGTCTTTTTCCGAGAATTTGAACCGTTACAAAAGAAATGACTATTGCAAAAAGTAAGAAAAAGAAGCTGACGGGTCCCGCGAAAGCATAAAAGACTACGCTTCCGAGAAGCAGAAATATCCATTGCACCTTTTTCGGCACAATGAAATAAACGAGGGTGAGTATGGCGAGGAACGCCAGAAACTCAAAAGATGCAAAGTTCATCAGATATTGTCAAGTCTTTCGATGAGCTCCCAGAGAGCCTTTGCGGAGTTGAAATTTTCGGGAAGGATCTCCTCGGGAGGGATGGCAACGTCAAAAGCGTCGTTGATGTCAGTGATGAGAGTTACGATATCGAGGGAGTCGAGAATGCCGTCGTCGATAAGAGTATCGCAGGTCTCGTAGTCGATGCCCTCGTGAAGATTTTCAAGAATTTCAATAAGCTTTTCCATAGTTTTTCTCCTGAATGTTTATTTGGATGCCTCGTCTAAGAGGAATTTACGGTTTATTTTGCAGTTTGCCGTGAGCGGCATAACGTCGAGTTTACGGTATTCGCCGGGGATCATATATCTCGGCACGAGCTTGAGAAGGTACGCGGTAAGTTCCGCCGAAGTAGCTTCGCCGACATAGTAAAGAACGATCTTCTTCTTTTCAGCGGGGTAAACGGCACACACCTGGCGCACGCCCTCGCAGGTCGAAGCGGCGGCTTCGATCTCGCCGAGCTCGATGCGGTGTCCCATATGCTTGATCTGCGAATCCTTGCGGCTGACGAATTCAAGCTCGCCGTAGGAATTGAAGCGTCCAAGGTCGCCCGTGCGGTAAACGAGCTCGGGATATTTGTCGTTGAGAGGATTCTGAACGAATGCCTCGGCGGTCTTTTCGGGATTCGAAATATAACCGAGAGTCACACAAGTGCCTCTGATATAGATCTCACCGACCTCGCCATCGGGCGCTTCCTTTCCCTCCTCGGTGATGAGGAAGATGTCGGTATTCTTGAAAGGCTTGCCGACGGGAATGGGCTCATTCTCGCCGAGAGTGCGGGTCGCGGGCCAGTAGCAGGACATTCCCGTTGCCTCGGTGGGGCCGTAGAGATTGAAGAATCTCGCCTCGGGCAAAGCCGCGCGCCAAAGATCATACTGCTTCTTCGGGAAGACCTCGCTTCCGAAGCAGACGGTGGTCAGATGTTCGGGCGGTGTTTTTTCGAGCACTCCGAGCGAGGAGATCATCGTGAGTGCCGATACTACCCAACAAATAGTGTTGACGCCGTGCTCGTTGAGATATTCGCAGAGCTTGACGGGGAACATGAAGAGCTGTTTCGGAATGAGATACGCCGTCGCGCCGAATTTCAGCGTGGGCATGATCTCCTTGAGAGGAGCGTCAAAGTAAAGAGGTGTCTGATTGCCGAAGACGGTATTTTCGTCGAATCCGATAGCCTCGCAGAGCGACTCGGTATAGTCGATGACCGAGCGATGGCAGGCGGCAACGCCCTTCGGCACGCCGGTCGAGCCTGAGGTGAATACGACGTAGATGGGATCGGTGTCGATCTGGTGAGCGCGAATATTGTCAAGCAGAGCGATGTTTTCGGGGTGATTTACGATATCGTTATAGATCAGCACTTCCCTGCCGAGTGCGTCGGCGGTCTTCTTGTGCTTTTCATCGGTGATGACGTATGCGGGGTCGATGGTATCGATTATCATCTGCATACGGAGCGAGGGCATCTGCGCGTCGAGAGCGACGTAGTACGCGCCCGAGTAGATGATACCCATGAATGTGACGATCGCGTGCGGATGCTTGTCCATAAGCACGGCAACGGCACGGCGGCGGCAGTTCTGCTCCGCAAGAAAGGAGCCTATCGAACGCGCTCCGCGGTAAAGCTCGGCAAAGGTCACGCCGTCCTTGCCGTCCGAGAAAGAGAGCTTTTCGGGCACTCTTGCGGCGGTTTCTTCAAGATACTGAAGTATATTTGTTCTCATTTTTAACCTCTTAATTCGGGAATGTCGGTGATTATCTCGGCAGCGCTTGCGGGGATGCCCGTCGCATCATACTTGCGGTAGCCCTCTCCGCGCCAGATGTCGTAAGCCGCGACCTGCGCATCGGTCAAAAGGCATCCGCTGACGGAATACTGACCGCTGATGGGATTTGCATCGTAGTGATACCACTTCGGAGCATCCTTGGTGCCAATGTTGACGAGATTCCAATAATGCTCGCCTGCGGCGCCTCCCTCGGCACGCTTCATATCAATGTTTTCAATGCCGAGACGCTCAAAGAACGCCTTCGATGCGGCAAAGTAGCTGTAGCAATCACCCGTGCCCGAGGAAAACAGCGCCATATAAGCGGCATAAACAAAATCGTCGGTCTTTGCAGTGGATGCATAATTGATGCTGTCCTGAACGTAAGCATAAATAGCACGCACCTTTGCCTCGGTATTCATTTCGGGTTTTATGATCTGCGCAATGATCTTATCGATCTCTTCGTAGAGCATGTCCTCGGTAACTTCCTTGGTGCCGACAATGACAGTCGCTGTTGCGCTCGAAGAATTGCCCGACTCGTCCGTTGCGGTGTATGTCACGGTGTAAGTGCCCTCAACACTTGAGTTTACGGCTGTCGAATCGACCTTAATATCGATCACACCGTCCGAGTTATCGGTAACGGTTGCCTGCTTCTTCCACGCAATTCCATCGCCAACATTGATGCGGATCTCATCGACCTCGATCACGGGCGCGGTCGTATCCACAACTTCGACGGTATATTTTTTCGTCTTTCCGTTAACCACTACCGAAGCGGTATGCTTTCCGAGAGTTTTAAGCACCGAAAGATCAAATCCTTCGGCAAATTCGGATCCTTCGACTCCGGATATCACGGAAGCATCAGTAACACCCGCCTCAACGGTCACGCTCTCGCCCGTACAGGACGCAAAAAGCATCAGAAAAGCGAAAAGAAACACGGTATATGTCAAAAATCTTTTATTCATAAATTACCTCAAAGCACATTTATCCATTATAGTTTATTATACCATTTATCGGGCGGTTATGTCAATAACTATTA
>JAZSLM010000025.1:0-6037 GCA_045535375.1 Eubacteriales bacterium | reverse complement strand
TAGCACAAATTATGCGCGCAAATAGAGGTTCAGAATCCTTTCGGGCAGGCCAAAGATAATCCATAGGGACAAAGTCCCTGTGGGTTATCTTTTTCTTGTTCTATAGATTCGAACCTCTTGCTGTTGCTCTGCAACAGCAATCATTTGCGCGCTACTGCCGAACGTTAGTTTAGCACAAATTATGCGCGCAAATAGAGGTTCAGAATCCTTTCGGGCAGGCCAAAAATCGGCAAGCGAAAGCTTGCCGATTTTTTATCCAAGCCGCAGGCTTGGTATATCATCAAGCGCAAGCGTGTATATCATCGCCGAAGGCGTATATCATCACGCGTCAGCGTGCATTCCTCTGCAGCTTGATGATATACAAAACTATGTTTTGATGATATACAACGGCAAGCCGTTGGTGATATGCAAGGCTTCGCCTTGATTGTTCTATCATTTTTTACGAATATTTCATCCCTCAATTATGCGCGCAAATATAAGTTCAGAATCCTTTTCCCCTAAAATACGCAACTGAAATATGCAACTTTTGCATACTTTCAAAATATAAAATATGCAATTTTTCCATATTTTTCTTGACAACATCGTCCAAATAATGTATAATCAAATCAATACATAAGAAAAGAGGTGCACCATGCCCCACGGAATAGCCATCGTCGGGCTCAACGGCAGCGGGAAGACGACGCTCGGGCGGGCGCTTGCCGAAAAGCTCGGATATTTCCGCATCGACGTTGAGGACTATTATTTTCCCGCCGAAGGTGCGTTTGACGCTCCGCGAAGCCGTGACGAGGTCGAGCGGATGATGCTTTCGGATATTGAGAAGCACGGGAATTTCGTGCTTTCGTCGGTCTGCGCGGATTTTGAGTCGATCGAGAAGTATTATGACCTCGTCGTTTATCTCGAAGCCCCAAAAGAGGAGCGGATGGGGCGCATACGGCAGAGAAGCATCGACCGCTTCGGCGATCGGGTCCTGCCCGGCGGCGATCTTTACGAAAGCGAGGAAAATTTCTTCGCCTTTGCCGCAAAGAGAACGCCGGAAAAGATTGAGAAGTGGCTTTCGGGAGCAAAACTCCCCGTTTTGCGGCTTGATTCTGCCAAAAGCACAGATGAGATTGTTGCAGAAATAGTGAAAATTTATAAGGTGTAAACCAAGTAGTCGTTTCGAAGATATTGATAATTTTGCGCCCTTCGGGCGCGAGGTGACAGAGCGCAATACTTCCCTACATTCGGGAAGTATTGACTCTGTCCAAAACTCAGAAGCAGAGCTTCAGAGTTTTGAAGCACTGTGGCGAAAGCAACAGCCTTCGCATTAGTCCGAGGCTCTGCCTCGTGCTCCGTTTATGAAACTTTTCGAGAAAAGTTTCTTAAAAATCTTCAAAAGCTTTTATTCTCTTAACGTCAAAAATCCGCCGGATTTTCGGGCTTATTTTTGATCCTTATTAATTCGCTGTAAACTTCTTCGCGATCTCGCGCAAGGTTTTTGCGGTTGCGGCGGAGTTGCCGTTTGTTTCCACGGTTTCGGGGAGGTCCTTATCGAAGACGGCATTATAGATCATTGCCGCCTGGAGGTAGCCGAGGCCGATCTTTTCGGGGTTGGGATAATCGTGGTAAGCCTCGCCGTAGTTGATCACGCCGACTCCGAATTCAGCCGCCCATTTATCGGCGAGCGCCTTGAAATACGCGCTTCCCTCGGCGGCGGAGTAGGTCTCCTTCTTGCCCGAATCGGTATATCCGGGGTCGCCGCCCGCGGTCGTGAAGATACCGGGCTTCGATTTGCTGTTGAGCGTGAAGATGTAGATCTTATCGGTTTCCGCCTTGAAGAGAGGCATAACGGTGCGCAGAGCGTTCAGCTCGCTTTCCTCAACGTCTGTCGCAGATTTCGTGCAGCGGCGCGAAATCTGAATTATGATCGCATCCCATTCGTTATCGGCAAGTGCGGCACGCAGTCCGAGGTCGTTATTTGCATTTACAAGATCGTTGATTACGAAAGTCGAGCTGCGAACGTATTGCGAAACGACCGTTCTGCCGTCGGCTTCCTTGACGAGCTTTCCGAAAACGCTCGCACAGGAGTAATCGTCCATAAGATTCGAGCCGACAATGAGGAGATTGAAGGGCTTATCGGCGACATCCTCGGTAAGATCTGGCACGAGTCCACCGAAAATGGTGTCGTTTACAATACCCTCAAGAACGCCTGCCGCGGGTGCAGCCGATATCGTATATGGAATACGCTCCACTTTCTCGCCGAAAACGGTTGCGTAAATGACGGCAGCAGCGAGATAGGAACCTATCGGCGAGGGATGACGCTCGTCGGAATGATAGAGATTGAGATCGGGATATTTTGCTATGCAGTTTTCAAAGGCATGTCCCGCAAGCGCGACCTTGACTCCAAGCGCGGCGGCGAATTCGAGATTGACCTCGTGCATAAATTTAGTGTGCGGTTTTCTGCCCATCAGATGGGTAGCGACCTCGACCATACTCGTCGGGTTTTGCGCCTTGTATTCAACAACGTTGCCGTTGTTGTTGCCCCAGACAGAATAGAGAATCACGTCTCCGCCCGCGGCTTTTGCGAGCTCTTGGATCTTCTTTGCGGATGCGAGTTCCGCCTCTTTTACGGTATTTTCATAGGGAGAAATGCGGCGCGAGGGCTCGATGATAACGTAGTCCCAGCTTTGATTTTTAAGAAGCGGGATAGCCTGCTTGCCGACCTCGGTGCGTTCATCGGCGAAATCCGAGATAGTCGCCGAGCCCTTGGTGACGGATTTTACATTGACCTTTTTGCCGTTCGCCTGCGCGATCAGCGGAAAAAGGATGTCGGGCATATCATTGTAGTACATCAGGCTGTTGCCGAGGAAAAGAATGTTCAACGTTTTGTCCTCCTTGATCTCTTCGGTGGTTTCGGGAGCGGGTTCGGTAGCGGGATCGGTGGCAGGTGCTTCAGTCGGGTCATCCGCGACAGTCGTAGCTTCACCCGCGCCGCCCGAGCAAGCAACCGCCGAAAAAGCGAGCAATATTGCAAGAAATAAAGAAATAAACTTTTTCATCAGAAATACCGTCCTTTCGTTCGTTGTTTTTATTATAGCATAAATTGCGTTTTTTTGCAATAAAAAGCAACAAAAATATGATTATATATTAATTTTTTCAAAAACTCAAACTTTTTTTCAAAAAAGTCTTGACAAACGCTCAAATTTGTGGTATTATATTTAGGCGTTATACGAGATATAACGAAATGCGCCGTTAGCTCAGCCGGATAGAGTGTTTGGCTACGAACCAAAAGGCCGGGGGTTCGAGTCCCTCACGGCGCGCCATGAAAAAAGCACCATGCTTCGCATGGTGCTTTTTTCATGCCACCCCGTTCAATAACTCTGAACCCCCGTGTAGTTTTGCTTGCAAAACTACACAAGACCTCGCGCTACCGCTTGTTAAATTATCATACCGCATAATGCGCGAGGTTCGGGTTCAGAGTCCCGGGCAAAATACTTTGCACTTGCTCAGTTCGGGCGTGCACCGAAGCAAAAGCTTCGGTGCTTTTTCTATGCCACCCCGTTCAATAACTCTGAACCCCCGTGTAGTTTTGCTTGCAAAACTACACAAGATCTCACGGCTTCGCCGTGACCTTAACTCCGCCGAAGGCGGACATTAACTCGGCGCAGCCGAAATTAACTCGCGCCCCGCGCGACAGAACAAATAAAACCTCAGCCGCATCCGTTCCGGATGCGGCTGAAACTCTATTCAGTACTGTCTTCCCCTGCGCATACCGACCGATTCGAAGAATACGGCGGTCAGGATGAGAATGATCGAAATCACGCCGAGGACGGAATTTTTGCTCGCCTCGCCGAGCTTGCTTGCAACAAGGCAAAGAATCGATGCGCCGATGCAGAAAAACATCAGCACGCGGCGGGTGTTGAGAATGCCCGTCACGGTAAGTACGTAAACAAGGGCAAAGAGGGCGTAAAGCGCGGTGACTGTAACCGTCTGCCAGAGCTCAAGTCCGACAGCGCGGAAAATTATATAAAGCGAACCGCCCACGATGGGGAAGACCGTGGGGATGAGGCTCTTTTTTCTGGAAAGAAGCATCGCGCCGAAGATGACGCAGCACAGGGCGGGCACGAGGAGCTCGATGACAAGGTCAAAAAGCAAGAATTCGCCGCTGTACGAGAGAATGAACCCGACCGTCCTTATAGCCGCGGATGCAAAAAAGAGAAGCGCCGCCGCGATCGCAAAGGGGGAATCGGGAGAGAGTGTACGTCTGTTATAGGACATTTTGATCTCCCTGTGAACGAAATTTATGTAAATCGCGAAAAAGCCCACATTTGGGTATTTCGTGTCGAATAATCTACTATATATTGTACTATGTAGTTTGCCGTTTGTCAAGTGTTTTATGCAAATTTGTTTGATGAATTTCTAATATTTTTTGAAAATTTCGCTGTGGAAAACCCCGCCGGAAATTTCGGCGGGGTTGAGATTAAATATCAGTCTTTTTTCTTTCGGTTTTTGTTCGATTTAACGCTTATGACTATAACAACGGCGAGGATCACGAGGGCAATTATCATAAAGATCATACTGCCCGAGGGACCCTTCGGGGAGGGGAAGACGTTCTCGATATAGTCAACGCAGATGACGGTGCGAATGCCCGTCGCCTCGGTGAAGGAGGCGAGCGCGGCGTTGACGGTGTCGGCTGTAAGCTGCGGCTCGCCCGCACCCGTCAGGTCAACGAGCTTTGACTCGCCCGGCTGTGCCGTTTTGGTAGGCTCGACGTTGAAGGAGGATGTCAGTCCTTCGCTGACAACGACCTTTTCCATATCGCGCATCAGCGACGCAAGGTTGGAATCGAGCGAGTAGGCGTAGTAATTCGCCACGTGCGAGTTCACAAGCTGACCGAGCGTGGTGTAATTGTTTCCGAAATGCTCGGAGACCTCGTAGGCGATGTTGTCGCCGACCCAGGCGATGAAGTAAATATCCTCGCATTCTTCCTCAACAAGGAAGTAGAGCAGGATGTTGTCCTCGTAGGTCGCGCCGTGGTCGAAGTATTCGGAATATTTCGCATCTGCGGCGCGCTGAAAAGCGGCTTCGTCGTAGTTTTTACCGAAATCGGTAGAAACGTGAACGTTGTTCGAGTTGCTCGCGGGCAGGAGCATATAAATGAGCAGGAAAACAAAAAATATAACGAGGATCACGGGAGCCATCATCGCGCCGAGGCATCCGCCACCGCCGCCGTAATAGCGGCGTCTGCCGAAGCCCCAACCGAAATAGGGGCCGTGATGGTGATGATGGTGATGGGGCGGGCCTCCGAAGCCTCCGGGGCGTGGACCTCCGAAGCCTCCTCCGGGACGCGAACCGCCGCCGAAGCCGCCTCCTCCAAAACTACCTCCGCGGGAGCCGCCACCAAAGCCGCCACCGCCTCCTCTTGAACCTCCACCGGGACCGGGCATATCCGTTACCTCACTTTCAACAGAATATTTTATGATAATATTATATCATTCCGCATAGCGATTGTCAATATTTTTCGCAAAGAGGCGAACGATAATGCACTAAAACTCGTTCTTTTTGCAAAAATAGCTTGACAAACACCCCGCGTTGTGATATAATATAGTGCTGATGAATATAAAATTACAGTATTTTACTGAAATTCAACGAGATGTGGCTCAGTTTGGTAGAGCGCTACGTTCGGGACGTAGAAGTCGCAGGTTCGAATCCTGTCATCTCGACCAAAAGAATAGGGGATAGCCAAAGGCTATCCCCTATTCTTTTCGTCTCGATTCCAAGGATTCGGGACCTCTTGCTGTTGCTCCGCAACAGCAATCGTTTGCGCGCCACCGCCGCATATCAGTTTCGCACCCAATAATGCGCGCAAATAGAGGTTCAGAATCCTGTCGTCTTGACCTCATTGTAACAACAAAAGCGGGTATTGATACCCGCTTTTTAGGTTACTGACACACCCATATTCTAAAAACGATATGTCAAAATGCACAAAAACAGTCAAACAGCTATGTTCGCACTTGCAATGCAGGGGTGAAGGGGGCGCAGCCCAAAAGTAACGAAC
>JAZSLM010000120.1:0-16993 GCA_045535375.1 Eubacteriales bacterium | reverse complement strand
GGCGCTGCTTGCGGTCAGGTAGTATTCTCCGCAGAGGACGCTGAGGCTTGGAACAACGCAGGCAAGAAGGTAGTTCTCGTTCGCCTTGAGACCTCTCCCGAGGACATCACCGGTATGAAGGCAGCTCAGGGTATCCTCACCGTTCGCGGCGGTATGACCTCTCACGCAGCAGTTGTTGCTCGTGGTATGGGTAAGTGCTGCGTATCCGGTTGCGGCGAGATCGCAATGGACGAGGAGAACAAGAAGTTCACTCTCGCAGGCAAGACCTTCGTTGAGGGCGACTTTATCTCCATCGACGGTTCCACCGGTAACATTTACGACGGTATCATCGCTACCGTTGACGCAGAGATCTCGGGCAACTTCGGCACCATTATGGGCTGGGCTGACGAGTTCCGTACCCTTAAGGTAAGAACCAACGCTGATACTCCCGCTGACGCAAAGAAGGCTCGCGAGCTCGGCGCTGAAGGTATCGGTCTTTGCCGTACCGAGCATATGTTCTTCGAGGCAGACAGAATCGCTGCATTCCGCGAGATGATCTGCTCCGACACCGCTGAGGAAAGAGAAGTTGCACTCGCAAAGATCCTTCCCTACCAGCAGGGCGACTTCGAGAAGCTCTATGAGGCTCTCGAGGGCAATCCTGTATGTATCAGATTCCTTGATCCCCCCCTCCACGAGTTCGTTCCCACCACCGAGGAAGACATCGCTCTCCTTGCTAAGTCCCAGAACAAGACCGTTGAGGAGATCAAGACCATCATTTCCTCTCTCCACGAGTTCAACCCCATGATGGGTCACCGCGGATGCCGTCTCGCAGTAACCTACCCCGAGATCGCAAAGATGCAGACCGCTGCAGTTATCCGTGCAGCTATCAACGTTAAGAAGGCTCATCCCGATTGGAACGTTAAGCCCGAGATCATGATTCCTCTGGTTGGCGACGTTAAGGAGCTCAAGTACGTTAAGAGCGTAGTCGTTGAGACCGCAGATGCAGAGATCGCAGCAGCAGGCGCTACCCTCGAGTACGAGGTTGGTACCATGATCGAGATTCCTCGCGCATGCCTTACCGCTGACGACATCGCAGCTAATGCAGACTTCTTCTGCTTCGGCACCAACGACCTTACCCAGATGACCTACGGCTTCAGCCGTGACGACGCAGGTAAGTTCCTCGGCGCATACTACGATGCAAAGATCTTCGAGAACGATCCTTTCGCAAAGCTCGACACCACCGGTGTTGGCAAGCTTATGAATATGGCAGTAACCCTCGGCAGACCCGTAAATCCCAACCTCCACGTTGGTATCTGCGGTGAGCACGGCGGTGACCCCACATCCGTAGAATTCTGCCACAAGATCGGCCTTGACTACGTATCCTGCTCTCCCTTCAGAGTACCGATCGCACGTCTTGCAGCAGCTCAGGCAGCTATCAAGGGCTAAGAAATATAATAAAAAGACCGCTTCGGCGGTCTTTTTATTATAAGTGAAAAGTGAAGAGTGAAAAGTGAAAAGTGGCGGTGAATTTTCTCGCGTTGCTCGGAAATATTCCATTATTTTAATAAGATTGAAGTTTTGATCGAACTTTTTCAAAAGTTCGCGGAGTTTGAGGCGGAGCCTCATTTCAATGCGAAAGCTTCAGCTTTCGCTTCCATGCTTCAAAAAGACGAAGTTTACTTCGGCTTTTTGGACAGAGTTGCAACTTGCCGAAGGCAAGTACGCGCTCTGTCACCTCGCGCCCGAAGGGCGCATTTTATATATTGCATTTTATCAAAAAATATGCTATAATAAGAGCAACATATTATAGGAGCAAAGACAATGATCAAAAACGTAGTTCTCGACATCGGAAACGTGCTTGTTTCCTTTTATCCCGATATTTACATCTCGCAGTTTATCACGAAAAAGGGCGAGATCGACTATTACGAGCAGATATGCTTCCGCAGTGCGGAGTGGAAGTGCGGCGATCTCGGCACGAAGACGCGCGGCGAGATCATTGACGCTATCTGCGAAAAATATCCGCGCGACGCCGAAACCGTTCGTATGATAATGGAGAATTGCGACGATATGCTTCGCGTTTCAAAGAAAAACACCGAGGTCGTCAAAAGATTGAAGGCGGCGGGTGTCGGCGTGTATTACCTTTCGAATACCAATGACCACGCGTTTGAATTTATGACGTCCGAGTACGAGGTCTTTTCCTATATGGACGGCGGGATCGCGTCGTATCTCGACGGAGTTATCAAGCCGTATGCGGATATATTCGAGCTTTTTCTTTCGCGCTACGGCAAGATCGCAGAGGAATGCGTGTTCGTTGATGATATACCGACAAACGTGGACGGCGCGAAGGCTGTGGGTCTGAACGGTATTGTTTTGAAGAATATTGACGATCTTGAAGAGGAGCTTTGTAAGTTCCCGGAGCTGAGGGAAATACTTGAAAAATAACAAAGCGGGAAAGTTTTCGTCCACCTTTTTCAAAAGGTGGCAGATTCTTAAGGCGGAGCCTTAAGTCGCGCTCCGCAGAGCGCGAAATCTTTTCTTGTACTTCGAACAGACTGCGTCTCGCAGGCTGTTTGGAAGGAGTAAAACCTCCCCTTGTGGGAGGTTTTCGCTCCTTCATTCCGCGCCGTCCATCGACGGTGCTTAATAAAAACGAATTGTATAAATGATTATATGTTATTGATTTATTAATACCATATACTTGAACATTGTTTTCTCTCCTTTACGTAATGTTGATGACAATCTTTTTATTCTTTTTTGCTTTTTCAAAAAACTTATAGGCGCCGCCCCATGAGTGCTTAATGTATGCAATAATATAGTCCGAATGCTCCAGCATCCATTGGTTTGTATAATTAATGGCGAATCTGGGGTGACACAATTCAATTCCTTCGGGGAGAATAGTATTCTCCTCGGGGGATTTTTCTTTTGGGAAATAAGCGAGAACGCGAGCGTATTCTATTTGTGGGTAGATGGCTTTGATTTCTTTTAACACAGAGCATACCATCGAATCAAATTGTCCGTGATTCCCAACATAAAATCGCTCAACTCCGTGCTGTGCAATCAGCTCGGTGATTTTTTCTTTGATCGCTACTCTTATATTTTGCGGTGCATCTCTGTGCCCGAAAAAGGTGCAGGTTTTCATAAATAACTTCCTTGATTTATTTGACATAGTTGTGTCAATAATAATTATAGTCCAATTTCAGTCAAAAGTCAATAGTCTTATTTAAGTCATTTTATAATATAAATAAAAATGCTTAAGGTTCGCCATGTATCAAAGACTAAAAGATTTAAGAGAAGACAAAGATTTGACGCAAAAGGAAGTTGCGGCGCTGATTGGGAAATCGCGTTCGGGCTATTCAAATTATGAATCGGGAGCTTGTGATATTCCAACCGATGTGTTAATATTTTTATCCGATTTTTACGGTACAAGTGTTGACTATATGTTGGGTGAAACGCATCAAAGAACAAGACACAAGCTTGTTAATCCTTCTGGAAACAGATATAAAGAATTGCGTAAGAAAAAACAAATATCTCAAATTAATCTTGCCGAGCGTATCGGTATGTCTCAAATCGGTTACTCAAAGTATGAAACAGGACGTTGCGGTACGCCGACAATAATTCTTATCAAACTTGCGAGGATATATAATGTCAGCATTGATTATCTTCTTGGCTTGACCGATGTGGAAGAAAGATACGAGTAATAGAATGACATAAAAGAACCCCGCCGACGGCGGGGTTCGCTTTTGTTCAAACCGCCTGCGGGGCGCAGTCGGTTTGAAGCGCAGGGGATATTTCGCCCTCTGCGGAGGGCGACTAAAGAAACTTTTTGAAAAAAGTTTCTTTAGAATCTTCAAAAACTTTCGGTCTGTTTTGTTGGGTGGTTAATTTTTGATCTGCTGGAGCACGAGGCTTTCGCCGGCGTACTGTTTGCGGAGGACGGGTTTTTCGATCTTGCCCGTGGGGTTACGGGGGACTTTCGCGAAGATGACTTTTCGCGGGCGCTTATATCTCGGAAGCTCGAGGCAGAAGGTGTTTACTTCGTCTTCGGTCATGCTTTCGTTTTCTTTGAGCTCGATAACGGCAAGTGTGATCTCGCCGAGTCGCTTTTCGGGGATTCCTATGACTGCGACGTCCTTGATCTTGTCGTTCGAGCGCAGGAAGTCCTCGATCTGGACGGGATAAATGTTCTCGCCGCCCGAGATTATGACGTCCTTCTTTCTGTCAACGAGCCAGATGAAGCCGTCCTCGTCCTCGCGCGCCATATCGCCGGTGTAGAGCCAGCCGTCCTCGCCGAGGATCTCATCGGTCGCCTTCGGGTCCTTGTAGTAGCACTTCATAACGCCGGGGCCCTTGACTGCAAGCTCTCCGACCTCACCCGCAAGCACGGTGCGGCGGCGTTCGTCAACGATTCTGGTCTCCCAGCCGTAGCCTGCCTTGCCGATCGCGCCGACCTTGTGGATGTTTTCAACGCCAAGGTGTACGCAGCCGGGGCCGATCGACTCGGAAAGTCCGTAGTTCGTGTCATATTCGTGGTGCGGGAAGCGTTCCTTCCAGCGTTTGATCAGGCTCGGGGGGACGGGTTGTGCACCGATGTGCATCAGACGCCACTGTTCGAGCTGATACTCGTCAAGATTGATCTCACCGCGGTCGATCGAGTCAAGGATATCCTGTGCCCACGGAACAAGAAGCCAAACGATGGTGCAATGCTCGTCCGAAGCTGCCTTGATGATCTGCTTGGGTGCGGCGCCTTTGAGAAGGATTGCCTTTGAGCCCGCAAGGAAGGAACCGAACCAATGCATTTTTGCGCCCGTGTGATAGAGGGGCGGGATGCAAAGGAAGCAGTCCTCGCGTGTCTGCGAGTGGTGCGCCTGCTCGACCTCGCAGGAATGCATAAGTGCCTTATGGTCGTGAAGAATAGCCTTGGGGAATCCGGTGGTGCCGCTCGAGAAGTAGATGGCGGCGTAATCGCGGTCGCAGAGCGGCACTGCGGGCGGCTTCGAGGAGCAGAAGGTAACGAGTCTGTCGTAGCTTTCGGCAAAAGAGGGGCAGTCGCGTCCGACGTAGTTCCACATCTTGATCTGGGGCAGAGAGGAGCAGATCTCCTCAACGCGTCCGGTGAATTCGGGACCGAAAACGAGGAATTCGGTATCCGACTTTTCAATACAGTATTTGATCTCGTCAGCGGTGTAGCGGAAGTTGAGGGGAACCGCGACAGCGCCCGCCTTGAGGATTCCGAAGTAGACGGGAAGCCATTCAAGGCAGTTCATCAGAAGTATGGCAACCTTCTGTCCCTTGGTAATTCCGCGGGTCAGCAGTAGGTTTGCAAATCTGTTTGCTCGCTGGTCGAAGTCACTCCAGGTCATCTCGCGGCGGTAGCTTTCGCCGCCCGTGGACTGCATCAGCGAATATTCTTTCCAGGTGAGCTTTTCTGTAGGTTCAAGAGCCGCGTTGATCTCAACGAGCGCGACGTCGTTTGGATAAAAAGCCGCGTTTCGGACTAAAATTTCTGTGATAGGCATAACATATTCTCCTTTTTCTTTGCGGGGAAAATAAAAATAGTCCCCGCATCCTTTTTGGATACAGAGACGACATTTAATTTGCCGTGTTACCACTCTGTTTCACCCGCTCCTTGCGGAGACGAGCCTTACGCACATCCGACAATGTGTCGCCCGATGACGGGGGCAAACCGTTGCGCCTTTGGAAAGATCGTTTAGCGCACAGCTCCCGAAAGGTAATTCGGAATCCACCACCCTCTGTCTTGCACCACCCGACAGCTCTCTGCGCGATGTACCGTGAATTCTTACTGAACTTTCAATCATAGCTTTATGCGGATATTTTACTACAAAATCGAGCGTTTGTCAAGTGTTTTTTGAATATTTATTCAAAAAATGCGGTGATTTTATTAAAAAATGAAAAACTTTCTCGCGCCGAACTATACCCACCCACCCCTCCCGCAAGCGGGAGGTCTTTTCATCAGCAAAGCTGATGTCTTGCGAGTGAACGAATTTTGTTCGGTTATAGCGATTTTGCCGATATCCATGTAATTTTGCCTCGGCAAATCTGGACCCATCACCCCACCCCTCTTCCCGTAAACCGGGAAGAGGGAGCTTGCGAGTGCAAACATTATTATTGTTGCTCTGAGTGTTTCATTTTTGCAATCTCCCGCCGAAACAATTTTATAATAAAGAACTCCCCTTTCGCGGAAAGGGGAGCTTTTTCAACAAAGACCGTATTTTTTGGCAATATCTGCGGCGTAGCTCGAAGTGTCGTTTTTGCCGAGTTTTACGCGGTACATTCTTTTGCCTGCTTCACTTTCTGTGTGAAGATAGCCGATTTTTTCACCGTTTTCGGCAAGCGAGTCGCCGAGAGTGTGAAAATGCGTGGCAAAAATGCATTTTCCGCCGATTCTTGACAGCTCGGTGATAAAATTAGCCGCTATCGGAAGGGCTTCTTCGGCAGATGTTGAGGTGAAAGCCTCGTCAATGAGCGCAAGACTGCTCTCGGTGAAGTTTTTAAGAACAGATGAGAGGGCGAGACATTCCTTTTCGAATCGGCCTACCAAATCGGTTGCCGCCGCTTCGTCTGCTGAGATCTTGAAAATGCGGTCATATATCGGGAGCTTTGCCGAGCGCGCAGGGATAGGCATACCGAGCTGAAAATAATACTGCGCCGAGGCAAGAGAGGAGAGAAAAACGCTTTTTCCGCCGCTGTTGGGACCGGTCAGTATATAGCCGCGGACGAAGGGTTCGAGCGCGATCGTGTTGGGAACGATATTTTTCTTTTCCTTGCTGTCACTGAGCGCATCGTCGTAAAGCTCCTCGAACGATATGGAGCCATCCTCAGATATTTCCGGAAAACAGAGCGGTATCTTCTTTTCGCGTAGTGCGAGCATTCGCTTTGCAGCTGTAACGACAAAGGCGAGGGAGTCGTACATTTCATAAAGATCGCGGAGTTTTCGGCTGACATAAGCAAGCATTTTTTTGCTGCAATGCTTCATTCCGTCATCAAGCACGCGGTCGAGTGCCTTCAGTACAGCATGATTTACCTGTTGGCTTTCGGTGTAGCCAAGCTTTTTGTCGATTACCGTCAGAGGCGCGATGCAATGAAAATCATCTTTTTGAAAATCAAGTCGAAGAATTCTGTCAAAAATGTCGCCCGATGAAAATTCCTCAGAATTGAGCGATATGATGCCTGCTTCTGTCGGCTCAAGCGTTGCATTCAGATTAATCCCGACGGTGATGCTGTGTACATTCTTCAGCTTTTCGGCGTTTTTGTCATAATATTTTGATATTTTTTTATATTCATCCGTCTCGGTTTCGAGCCGAATCGTTTTAAGAAGCTCAAGAAGCGAACGCGCGGTAAGCTTGTTTTCGAAGGATGACAGATTTCTGTGGATGAAATCGACAAGCTCGGTATATGCCGTGGGATAAAGCAGACTTTTTATTGAACTCTCACGGCTTGTGTCACGATCCTGACCGCGCATAAGCGGCTCGTATGAGCGCAATTTTTCATAAAGCGAGGAGAGAAAGTCTGAAAGCCCCTCAATATTCACTATATCGCGAAAGAGCTCTCGGCGGTAGATCAAGGTTTCCTTATCCGAGCAGATATATTTGTCAGCTTCCCGAAAGAAACGGTTTTTAGATATGATCTCGCCGCTTGCGTCGAAGGAGAGCGCGGGCTCGTCCGTAGGGTTACAGTACAAGAAATTCATATATGACCTCCGATAGCTTTGCAGTGACAAGCAGGAATAGAATTGATTCGGTATGAAAGAATACGTATGCCCGCACAGAGATATTGCAAGCATGCCAATAGGGGTAAAGATTCACGAGAAAAACAGAATAAGCTATCATGATCGGGATGCCAACCATTGCAAAGAGCGTACTGTTCCCGATAAAGAACAGCGCAAAGAAGATGCCCCACATTGGTAAAAGCGGGCGCAATAGCAGGCGCTTTGAGATCAGAATACGGTATACGCCCCCGGCGGCAAGCTCTCTCATATATGCAAGATGATCAGCACCGAGGATTTTTAGGTTTTTCATTTAGTTTCTTTCTCCTCAATGCTTTTATTCATTTTATATTATAACATACTTTGGGAGTATTTTCAATACTTGGGTAAAATATAATATTATGAAAATGTGTTGCACATGGTCTTGAAGGCGGCGCCTTGACGCTTTTTTCGTGGCGCTTGACCAGCTCCTCGAAGGCGCGCTCATCACCGAGAAGGGTCATATCGACCAGGGTAGAATCCTTGTGTTCCTTGTAATTTTTCATTTGCATTACCTCGCGGAAGACGTCTTTTAACAATAAGACACACGTTTTACGGAAAAGGTTGGGTAATCTAAAAAATTTTCAGCGGAAAGTTTTTTGAAAATTCTTAAGAAACTTTTTTCAAAAAAGTTTCTTAAGTCGCCGTCCGCAGACGGCGAAAACGGTTGCCTTCGGCAACCCCGCAAGCTTTGCTTGCTCTTCCCCCTGCGCTTCAAACCGACTGCGCCCCGCAGGCGGTTTGGAAGGAGTAAAACCTCTCCTTGAGAGAGGTTTTCGCTCCTTCGCTTTATTATAGCATATTATATTTCAATTGTCGATTATATTATAAATATTATGAACTAAAAAGATCTCCCCTTGCGGGAGATCTTTTTAGTTCCGAACCGCCTGCGGGGCGCAGTCGGCTCGAAGCATGGAGAGAGTTTCGACCTCTGCGGAGGTCGACTTAAGGAACTTTTTGAAAAAAGTTCCTTAAGAATCTTCAAAAACTTTCAATCTTTTAGTTCAGTGCGTTAATTACGATCTCGTCGATCTTCTCGCGGAGCTTCATCATGTCGCTCGAGCGGTCGATGCAGCGGGCGAAGACGATGTTTTCATCGGTCATTCCCTTAACGATCGGTTCGATAACTTCAAGAACCTTCTCGCGTCCGACGAGCGATTCGGCAAGGTAAAGTGCGCGCATATCGTCAAGTCCTTCGCGGAAGTGGAGGATTCTTACAGATTCGAGTGCGGTGCCGTCCTGTGCGGGATATACCGAGTAAGTATCGCCCGAGGGAACAAAGTAGTTACCGGTCGAGTCGACGTAGGGGTTGATCGCGTCGTGCGAGCCCTGGTTATAGTAGAAGTTGTAGCCCCACTGCAGGAATCCGCCGATCTTATAGCGCCAGAACTGCACGCCGATGTATCTCGTGCGCGCGCCGGGGTGGCCGAAGAAGCGGTTGCTGACGTGTCTGTTCTGTCCGCAGCAGTAGTATGTCCAAAGACCTTCGCGGCCTTCCTCTGCGTATGCTTCAAGGAAAGGAACGATGTGGTTGTTGCAGGGGATCGGATTCTTGATGATACCTTCGCGGTAGAAATCGACGTTGGAAAGCGCGTCCATAATAACGTAGCCTTCAAGCAGGTCAAGGACCGAGTTCTTGGATTTCATATACTGCTCGAGATGGTCTAGCTGAGGCTCATCGGAGATGTGGAAGAAGCATCTCTTGTCGTCGCCGCGCGCCTTGAGGAAGTCAAGAAGCTCGGTGATGAACTGACGGATGAAGGTGGTGTATTCCTCGCCCGTGGCGTCGGTGTCCCAACCGAAGATGCGCTCGTAGCCGTTTGGCGTAGTTGCCATAACTTTCGGTGCGTGCGCCGCGCCCCACTGGGTGAAGAAGTGGGCGATCTCAAAATATTTGACACCAAGG
The DNA here is from genome assembly GCA_045535375.1 of Eubacteriales bacterium. Lineage (GTDB taxonomy): Bacteria > Bacillota > Clostridia > Oscillospirales > CAG-272 > CAG-390. Next base: position 7,346 of record JAZSLM010000120.1, on the reverse strand, counting down.
CGGTCTGCCATGTCCATAAATCTGGTCAGAAGCGAGAAATCAAAGGTATATTTGCCGTCCACGTCACGCGTAACGCCGACAAGCTGAACGGTCGGACGTTCGCCGCCGACATACGTATCGAGTGCGGGGGTGAAAACGGGGGTCAGAAGTGTGTTATTTCCGCACTTGACGAATGTTTTTATGAAGTTTTCAACGATCTCCCAATGGCGCTCCGAGAATACGGGGACGTTATAGTAGGATGCGAGGCAGTCGTAGTGGAACCACTGCGTTACGGGGAAATCTACCTCGGGAAGCTCGGTGGGAATTACGTTGAGCTTGAGGGTGAGGGGAAGAACATTCTCGCCGTCAATGACATTTATAACGATCTCGTGCTTGCCGTCGGAGAGCGCGGACGCGTCGATATCTACCCAAACGGTGCGGGTCTGACCCATCACGCAGGGCACTCTGCCCTCCATCTGGAGCGGTTGGAGCAGATCGGGGTAAAGTCCGGGAGTGGTGCGGACGTATTCGGTGTCGTAGCGGGTGGGGTACGCGGGCATATAGGAGGGGATGAGCTCGACGGTGCGGAGAGTGACTGCGCTCTGCTCAATGCCCTCAAATGAAAGACCGACGAAACGGCGGTGGGGGGCGTCGCAGGCGGTCTCCGTCATTGCGATCTGGAAGGAAAATACCGAGCCGCGATAGACGTTTGCCGAGCGCAGGGGCTCGAGGGTGTTCAGCTTTGTGTCAAGAAAAACCTTGTCAAGCGAGGAAATAAGGATAGCTTTTAACATAGTCTTGCTCCTTTATTTAAGAATTTCAAGTAATTCGTGAGGATGATCGATAATAGTTTTTGCACCCGCCGCCTCGAGCTGTTCGCGCGTACGGTAGCCCCAGCTTACGGCGATACACTCGCTTCCCGCGTTGCGTGCGACTGCGATATCGGGCTCGCTGTCGCCGATCATTACGGTGTTTTCGGCACCGAAACCGAGCTTTCCCGCGATATCGAGGAAGGACGTGGGATCGGGCTTGGTCGGCACGCCCTCGATCATACCGCGGACGTCGGCAAAAGTGCCCTTTCCAAAGAGCTTTTCGACGATATCGACGGTGTAGCGGTGCGGCTTATTCGAGAGCGATGCGACGGTGTATCCGCGCGATTTCAGTTCTGCGATCACCTCGATCAAGCCATCATACGGCTCATTGATATCGAGATAATTGCGCGCGTAAGCCTCCTTGTATTTTTCAAGAAATGGCATATAGACGGCTTCGTCGTCGTAGTATTCCGCGGGGACGCAGCGACGGCAGAGAATAAGCATACCGTTGCCGATCGAGCGGCAGATGTGCGCGTCGTCTACAAGCGGAAACGAAAACTCGGAGAGCACCGAGTTCATCGATTCGGTCAGGGTCGATAAGGTATCGCCAAGCGTACCGTCAAGATCAAATATGAGTAGTTTTTTCAATTTTTTAGTTCCTTTATCATATAATTGTGAGTATTTCGGTTGGAGTATCTGCAAAGACCGTCCCGCCTTTTTCGGCGAGCTTTTCGCGGGTGGAATATCCCCAGAGCGCGCCGATATAATTTGCCTTTGCCACAAGGGCGGACGCGGCATCTGCGGGCAGATCGCCGATCATATAGGTATCCTCGGGCTTAAAGCCGAGCATTTTGCAGATATAATTTATCCCGTGCGGGGCGGGTTTGGGTGCGATCTCGGGTGTGCCGCCGAGGACGAAATCGAAATATCCCTCGCCGAAGGCTTTGTTAATGATCCGCTCGGTGAAGCGGTGCGGTTTGTTTGAGAAGACCGCAATTTTGTGTCCGCGCGATTTGAGTTCGGTAAGCGTTTCGCGCATTCCGTCATAAAGGCGGTCTGCGGCGCGCATATAATAGTTTTCGTAATTAGTCCAGAAATAAAAGCCGAAATTATCGGGAACCTTGTCGTAATACGCGGTAGGAACGTGCCCGCCGTCCTTCGTCGGGCGGTAGCCACTCCCCTTGACGAGCGTGCGGACGTGTTCCTCGGTCTCGGGGAAGCCGCATTCGGTCAGCGCATCGGCAAAGATGTAATTGAGCAGAGGCTGAGTGTCGGCAAGAGTGCCGTCAAGGTCGAAAATAATGAGTTTTTTCATTGTCATTTGAATATTTCAAGCAGATCAAGCGGCTTTTTCGCAAAAACGGTTGCACCGAGCTTGATAAATTTCTTTTTTTCGCCGTAGCCCCAGGAGGCTATGACGTGGTTTACGCCCGCGTTGACCGAGACCTTGTAGTCGCCGGGAAGATCGCCGATCATCCACGCGTCGCTTTTTTCAACGCCGAGTGCGTCGAGCATATCGAGTAGCGAGGTCGGATCGGGCTTTTTTCCGCGCACCTCGTCCCAGCCGCAGACGTAATCGAAGGTTTTTGCGCCGAAAGCCGTCGAAATTATCGGCTGAACGAATCTGTTTTTCTTGTTCGAGAGTACGGCGAGAAGATATCCGCGCTTCTTTAGTTCATAAAGAGTCTCACGCATACCGTCAAAAACGCGGTCAACGCTCATCATATGGTATTTTTCGTAATTATTCCAGAAATCAACGCCGTATTTTTCGCGGTCAACCCGCGGCAAAAACTCGGTGGGGATCGGAGAGCGGAGATCGATTATCTCCCTGCCGTTTTCCTCCATCGATCTTATCACGTCGTCGACGGATGCAACGTCAATTCCCGAATCGCGAATAGTGGCATATATCATTGTATCAAGCACGAATTGCGTATCGCAAAGTGTGCCGTCAAGGTCGAAAATGAGTAATCTTTTTGACATTTTTGTTTCCGTTAATATTAATTGAATGCAAATATTGCCATGAATAAAAGTAAGGTCAGAAGCGCGGCGGCTCCCGATAGTATCATTTCAATAACCGAGAAAATGCGCAGAAATTTGGGTAGTCTGAGTGATCCGCCCGTTTCGCTTATTTCCGCAATTGCCTCAAGTGCTTTTTCGTGCGCAAAGTAGGCAAACGTATAGACGATCATCGAGGTGAGTATCAGGTCGACGACTGCGACGATAAAAAGGGCGACCATTCCCGCTAAAGCCGCTATCAGGCCTCCGAATGCCGCACCGGGGTCGTCATTATCGGGCGAAACATTATAGTGATCGAATATCGATTCCCCGGCAATACAGAATACGATTATTCCAACCGCAATTGCGACGATCGCGAGGATCGAGAAGATCAGAGATCTTTTCGTGCTTTTGTTCATTTTATATACCCAAGAAAAACGAGAGCAAAAAGTACGTGGGAAGGGTCAGGATAAGGACGATTATAGAAATTATCAATAGGATTACAGATAAAACTCTTAAAGTATCGTATGGCTGACGGCAGGCACGGGCGGCTTTCGAAGTAAAGGAGAGAGAGAAAGAGGTAAAAACTATCGAAAGCAGGTTGCCGATGCCCGCCGTCAGAATGCAACCGACCGTTGAGGCAAGCCGCATACTTAAAAACGCTAAAGCCGAAAGTCCGTCTTGTATCATTTCCGGAGAGTATGATTGCATTTCGGAATTCGTGGCAAAGTAGATAAATAGAGCGATGGTGTTTCCGAGGATCAATAGGGTCAGCGCGAGAATCATGAAGATCTTCGCCCAAAGTGTCGGTTTTGAATCTGCTTCTCGCATCGTATCCTCCCGTTTATCCGAGTAACGCCTCCGTCAGCTCATCAAGGAAGTCGCGTATTTTCTTCTTATTGGGGATATAATAAATTCGGTTGGACTCGCGCTTGATGTCGACAAAGCCCGCTTCGATGAGCATCGACATGTGGTGCGATACGGTTGCGGTCGAAATGTCGATAAGAGAGGCGATCTGCTGTCCGTAGCGCGGGGATTCGGCAAGAAGCTTGAGAATTTCATATTTGCGGTTGTCGCCGATGGTTCGCAGAGTACGGCAGATCTTGTCGTCAACTGTCGAAACATCGGTTATCTCGCGCAGGGGCTCAAAGAGAACGCCAACGTAAAGAAAATCGGTGATCCTCTCCGAAGTGTAGCTCATAAGATAACGTGTGGTGTTACACATAGCAATGGAAGGCTGCAGAAAGATCGCGTCGGCGGAATCCGAGAGTTCGGCACCGTAGTTCTGTTCAACAAAACGGGTACCTCCGTTTGAAAGAGGTTCTGCCGCAGCCGCGAGAAACCAGCCGATATAGTGCTTTATCGTGTCATATTTTCTCATATAGAGTTCTCCCGCTAGAGCAAGAATATCTGCAAGTTTCTCGCGGTAGTCCTCATAATTGTTATAAAGCTTCATAAGAGCCCATTTTTCGTCGTCAGGCACCGGCATAGTCTCGATGAAGGCAAAAAGCTCCTGAAAGTTCGTAACAACCCCATTGAAGTCGGACGGAGCAAATTCCGCCAGAAGCAGGGAGGAGAAGTTAACGAAGAAGATCGCGGGCGACATACGGCGCAGGTCAGCGAGATCTGTTTTGAAATCGGGCTTTGTGCGTCTGCAGAGGTCGTGGATCAGATAGAAGGCAAAACAACCCCTCATCGAGGAATGTCTTCCGAAAAGGAAGCTGAGCAGCTCCTCGTCAGTCTGTGCCTCTACGCCGTCGCACACGTATTCGCTTGCTTCGATGATGGCGTCGAAGCAGGAATTAAGGACGTTTTCGTCTATGGCGAATTTTTTGTGTATCGCGTTTTTCAGCTCCCGGCAGGACTGATTGCTCCTGCTGCTCCAAAGCAGAGTTGCCGTTTCGAATATCAGATTGGGTTCGCGAAGCAAAATGGCTTCCATATTTTAAGCTCCTTTTAGCTTTCTTGATTATATATTTTATATAGGTCACACTATTTCATTTAGAACTATATCATATAAATCTAATTTTGTCAAGTGTTTTTTGAAAAATATTATCTAACATTCGATGATGTAATATATTAAAAGTTAGATAGAAATCAAAATACGACAATAATTTATAAAAATAGATAGACAAAGTTCGAACTGAAACGACACCGAATTCGAATGTTTTCTTGCAACTATATAAGAAATAAATCGAACGAAATCGTTTATTGTATATCTAACTGAGTTTTTAGGCGAAAATCTTATCTTTGCCGAAATCGTGTATTTTTTGCGTAAGACGGAAACCTATAATAAGGCAAGATGAACACCTAGATTGTGTCATCCCGAGTCGATTATTGGGCGCGCAACCTAAAATTATGCAGTATGCACAAAACAAAGTGTGAATTTTTTGTAATATTGACTAATTGACTCTTTTATTGAAGCGAATTTTGTGTTATAATATAATGTAATTTTTGCGCGAAAAACATATAAAAATTTGATTTGATGAGAAAGAGACGGGAGATTTAATGAGAATCAAAAGAGAAGATCTGCGAAACATAGCGATCATTGCACACGTTGACCACGGAAAGACCACTCTGGTCGATGAAATGCTCAAGCAGGGCGGTATTTACAGACAGAATCAAGAAACAGTCACCTGCGTTATGGACTCGGGCGATATCGAGCGCGAGAGAGGAATCACCATTCTTGCGAAGAATACTGCGGTTCATTATGAAGATGTAAAGATCAATATCGTTGACACACCCGGCCACGCCGATTTTGGCGGTGAAGTCGAGCGCGTACTCAAGATGGTTAACGGCGTTATCCTTCTTGTTGACGCGGCAGAGGGACCCATGCCCCAGACGAGATTCGTGCTTCAGCGCGCGCTGTCGCTCAATCATCCCGTTATCGTTGTTATAAACAAGATCGACAAGCCCGATGCGCGTATTGCCGAGGTCGAGGACGAGGTTCTCGAACTCCTTATCGACCTTGATGCGACCGACGAGCAGCTTGACAGCCCCGTGCTTTACTGCTCGGGCAGAGCAGGCACCGCTTCCCGCAACCCGAACGAGCAGGGAACCGATCTCAAGCCTCTCTTTGAGACCATCCTTGAATATATCCCCGCACCCGAGGGCGACCCCGACGAGGAGCTCCAGCTTCTTGTTTCTTCCATCGACTATAACGACTACGTAGGCCGTATCGGTATCGGTCGTATCGAGCGCGGTACTCTTAAGCTCAACCAGGACGTTGCGATCTGCAACTACCACTCCGAGGAAAAGCCGAAGCGAGTTCGTATCGCATCGCTCTTTCAGATAGACGGTCTCCGCCGCGTGCCCGTCGAGGAGGCAAAGATGGGTGACATCGTTTGCTTCTCGGGAGCCGGCGATATCAATATCGGTGACACCGTCGCGTCGCTCACCAATCCCGAGCCGCTTGAGTTCGTAAAGGTCAGCGAGCCCACCATCGAAATGACCTTCTCGGTCAACGATTCTCCCTTCGCGGGCCGCGAGGGTAAGTTCGTTACCTCCCGCCAGATCCGCGACAGACTCTACCGCGAGCTTCTCAAGGACGTTTCTCTCCGCGTAAACGACGGCGATACGACAGAGGAATTCCTCGTTGCGGGCAGAGGCGAGATGCACCTTTCGATCCTTCTTGAAACCATGCGCCGCGAGGGATATGAGATCTGCTGCTCGACTCCCCGCGTACTCTTCAAGGAAGAGGACGGCGTTAAGTGCGAGCCTATCGAGCGTCTTACCGTTGACGTGCCCGAGCAGTATATGGGCGCGGTCATCGAAAAGCTCGGTCAGAGAAAGGGCGAGCTCATCGAGATGCACCAGGTCGGCTCGAGAATGCGACTTGAATACCTCATTCCCACCCGTTGCCTCTTCGGCTACAGAACCAAGTTTATGACCGACACCCACGGCGAGGGTATTCTCAATACCATTTTTGACAGCTACGCACCTTATAAGGGCGAGATCCCGATGAGATTTACCGGCTCGCTCGTCGCAAGCGAGACCAACGAGACTACTACCTACGGCATTTACAACTGCCAGGATCGCGGCAGAATGTTTGTTGTACCCGGTCAGCCCGTTTACGAGGGCATGGTAGTCGGCGAGTGCCCCAAGATGGAGGATATCACGCTCAATCCTTGTAAGAAGAAGCAGCTCACCGCTATCCGTTCCGCGGGCGCGGACGAAAAGCTCCTCCTGACACCTCCCGTGATCTTCAGCCTTGAGGAGGCGATCGAGTTCATCGGTGACGACGAGCTTATCGAGGCAACGCCGAAGTCGATCAGAATCAGAAAGAGAATCCACAATACCGAGAACAGACTCAAAGCACAGAGCAGGATCAGAAGAGGACTTGATAAATAATTCTATCAAAAAAGCAGGACGCGAGCGTCCTGCTTTTTGAATGATAATCCGCCGTTGGCGGAATGATAATCGGCTTGCGCCGAACGATAGTTTTCGCTGCGCGAAAAATGAAGGTGAATTTCCTCGCAAGGCTCGGAAATTTCCGATTAAATAAAAGGTAACAGTAGCGGAAAAGCTTTTGAAGATTCTTAAGAAACTTTTCTCGAAAAG
>JAZSLM010000027.1:0-4421 GCA_045535375.1 Eubacteriales bacterium | reverse complement strand
CCCCCACCGGGGAAGGCTGATATGCGAGTGCGAACATAGCTTTCTAAATGTTGTTTCAAGCTTTAACTATTACTTCAAAAAAGCTGACCTTACAGATCAGCCTTTTCTTTATTTTTGTCCCGCGGAGAGGAACGCTTTTGTTTTTTCGCTCTTTGGGTTGCCGAAGACCTCCTCGGGTGTACCTTCTTCCTCGATTACTCCGTCCGAGATGAAGATGACACGGTCGGAGACGTTTCTCGCGAATTCCATTTCGTGCGTGACGATGATCATCGTGCGTTCCGAGTCCTTGAGCGAGCGGATAACTCGCAGTACCTCACCCGTCAGCTCGGGGTCGAGGGAGGGGGTTGGCTCGTCAAAGCAGAGAATATCGGGTGATAGCATCAAAGCGCGCGCAATGGCAACTCTTTGCTGCTGGCCGCCCGAACGACGGCAGGGGTATTCGCTTGCCTTTTCGGTGTGTCCGACGGTGGCAAGTAGCTGTCTTGCTTTTGCTTCAATATCTTCGATCTTTTCGCCCGTTTCCATACGCTTCGCGCGAAGTTTGGGGGCAAGCATCAGGTTTTCGATGACGCTGTATTGCGGGAAAAGATTGAACTGCTGGAAAACCAGACCGAACGAAAGCTGTGCCTCGGGTGCGATCGTCGGCTTTTCGCCTTCCTGTGCCGCAAAGACCGTCTTGTCCCCAACCGAGATCATGCCGCTGTTGGCGATCTCAAGGAAGTTCAGACAGCGCAGAAGCGTGGTCTTTCCGCCGCCCGACGAACCGATTATCGAAAGAACTTCACCTTTTTTCAGCGAAAGGCTGATGCCCTTGAGCACCTCGTTATCTCCGAAACGCTTGCGGAGATCTTTGACTTCAAGAATATTCATTTTTCGATCTCCTTAATTGAAATAATCGAGCTTCTTTTCAAGCTTGCCAAAGAGGAAGGTGAGAAGCGCGGTGAATACGAGATAGTAAACGGCGGTGTAGAAGAGCGGCCAGAGAAGTCCCGCGTTCTTGATGTATCTCTGCGCGAAGTAGATCAGCTCATAGTAAGTTACAACGCGCGCAAGCGAGGTATCCTTGACGAGGGTGATGATCTCGTTCGACATCGGCGGGATAATGCGCTTGACCACCTGCAAAAGCACAACTTTGAAGAAGGTCTCACGCTTAGTCATACCGAGGACCTGTCCCGCCTCGTACTGTCCCTTCGAGATCGATTCGATACCGCCGCGGTAAATCTCGGAGAAATAGCAGGCGTAGTTGATCGAGAATGTTATGTAAACTGCCGCGGTGGAGGTGAGAAGCACCTGACCGAAAATGAGTCCGGGACCGTAATAGACCGTGATGAGCTGAAGCATAAGCGGCGTACCGCGGATCACCCAGACGAAAAAGCGAGTCAGCGCGGAAAGCGGTTTGAATTTCGACATCGAGCCGAATGCTATGATGAGTCCGAGGGGGAGGGAGAACGCGAGAGTGACGAAAAATATCTTCAGCGTTTCTCCGAATCCGACCAGAAGGTCGAGAGTTATATTAATGAACTGTTCCATATCCTTAAAGATTGCCCGGTTTGCCAATAGGCTCGCCGGGCAATTTTACTTTCTTTAGTTTGTGATCAGAGCCTTTGCAAGGGTAAGGTCGACGATTGCCGCGTCGGAAGCACCCGAAAGGACCTCGAGAAGCGCGTCACTCTGCGCTGTTACGCTCTTGAGTCCGGTCTTGAGAGCGTCAACCGAGGTGATAACGGATTCGCCTGCGGAGCCGCCTTCAGCCGCGATGCTCGCGCCCTGAAGATCCTCGAGAGTCTTGTACTTTTCAGCATCAGCCTTTTTGATGACGGCTACCTGGGTGTTATACATATAGGGAGCGGTGCAGTCTGCTGCAGCCTCAATAGCGTCAGTGATGGTCATGCCGTTCCATACGCAGTCTATATCCTTGGATTCAAGAGCCATAAGCTTGTAGTCCCATTCGATCTCCTTGAATTCAGCGGTAACGCCGAGCTTTTCGCAAACAGCGCGTGCATAGTCGGCATCAAAGCCGATCCATTCGCCGTTTTCGTCCTTGTAGTCCATGGGCTTGTAATCGGTGATGCCGATAACGAGCTTGCCGTTAGCCTTTACGTAATCATAGTCGCCGCTTCCCTCACAAGGATCAGCTTTCGGGGTGTAGTCGCCCTTGCCGACTGCGCCGACTTCGTACTTGGTGGAGAGAGCTTCGAGAGTGCCGTCGTTGATAAGCTCAAGGGTGATGTCCTCGACCTTTCTGGTCAGGTCGGAGCCCGCGCGGAATGCGATTCCAAAATATTCGCGCTCAAGACCGAGGTCGAGTATCATAAGGTCATCGTAACTACTGCCTCCCGAGCAGGAAACAAACGAGGTGCAGAGCAGTGTGAGAGCCATGAGTATAGCAATAAGTTTTTTCATAATAACATTCCTTCTTTCTTGACTTTTGTGATTTATCACTTTACCTTATTAAAGTGATAAAATTATATCACTTATTTTACGATTTGTCAAGTCCTTTTTGCAAAAAAAGAAAAATAAGTTTGAAAGTTAGTGTTGAAAAGACTTATAACTGCTTTTTTTCATTCATATATATTGAAAAAGCGCACCTTTTATGGTATAATGAGTTCAACAAAAAACTCCGACGGAGGATGGAAATGAAAAAGAAAAATTATGAAACGCTCGGCGTGATGCTCGATATGTCGCGCAACGCCGTTATGAGCGTCGAATCGCTCAAGACTTATTTCGGTTATCTGGCAAAGATGGGATACAACTGCGTAATGCTCTATACCGAGGACACTTATGAGGTCGACGGCGAGCCCTATCTCGGCTATATGCGCGGAAGATACTCGAAGGCTGAGCTTGTCGAGCTTGATGAATATGCATCGGGCCTTGGCATTGAGCTCATCCCTTGCATTCAGACTCTTGCGCATCTTCAGGGCTTTGTTCCGTGGAAGCAGGTTCCGATCGATAACGAGGACGCAATGCTCGTTGACGATCCCCGCACATACGAGTTCATCGAAAATGCTATCAAGTCCTGCCGCGAGTGCTTCAAGAGCAGCCGCCTTCACATCGGTATGGATGAGGCGTGGACTCTCGGCCGCGGCAAGTTCATGGATCTTCACGGATTCGAGCACCCCACCTCGATCATCAAGCGCCACCTTGCGGCAGTTTGCGAGATCGTCCGCAAGTATGATTTCGAGCCAATGATGTGGTCGGATATGTTCTTCCGCTCGATCAATCCCGGCAACGCTTACTACACTCCCAAGCGCGAGATGCCTCGTGAGGTCATCGAGGCGGTTCCCGAGGACGTTATCCCCGTTTATTGGGACTACTACCGCGACAACGAGGAAGCATACGACAATATGCTTTACAACCACGAGCAACTTTCAAACAAGACCTGGTTTGCGGGCGGCGCGTGGACCTGGAGAGGCTTCCTTCCCATGAACGCGTTCTCAATTATGTCGATGCACTACGCGATCGACGCTTGCCGAAAGCACAAGGTCAAGAATATCTTCGTCACCATGTGGGGCGACGACGGCCACGAGTGCTCGCGTTATTCCATTATGCCCACGCTTTACAACCTTGCCGAATACCTCAGAGGCAACTCGGACGAGGATAAGATCCGCCGCGGCTTCCGCCGTATCTTCGGTGCGGATTACGACGCATTTATGTCGCTCGACAAGCTCAACGATATCATAAAGAAGGCGAACAAGAACGACGCCGTACCGAAGCTCGTTCTCTACAACGACTATTTCAACGGCTTCAACGATATCCGTCTGATCGAGGGAGAAGAGAAGAAGATCGCGGAGGTTGCCGACGAATGGCACGGCTACGCGAGAAAGTACCGCCGCTGGTCCTATATGTTTGACAGCGCGGCAAAGCTTGCAGATGCTCTCGCGCTCAAGTACAGCCTCGGAATCCGTACTCGCGCGGCATATCTCGCGGGTGACAAGGAAACTCTTCGCGAGCTTGCGAAGAAGGATTACGTTAAGACTTATAAGGCAATCGAGAAGTTCGCTCTCGCGTTTGAGAAGCAGTGGAACATCGAGAACAAGCCCACGGGATTTGACGTTCAGGATATCCGCCTCGGCGGTCTGCTCCGCCGTACCGACTCCTGCCGCCGCCGTCTGCTCGACTACACGAGCGGCAAGATCGACGAGATCCCCGAGCTCGCCTTCGAGCTCCTCGAAGGCACCACCCCTTCCGGATCGAACAACTGCTACGGCAAGATGTGCACCGCTAACAGACTTACTCATAAGATTCTTTAATATGACAAAGATACATCCCCGATCGCAAACACGGTCGGGGATATCTTATAGGATATTTTATATAATTAAGGAAAAGTTTTGTATACACAAAGTTTGTTTGCTATGTTCGCACTTGTTAAGTAGGGGTGCAGGGGGCGCAGCCCCCTGCAAGAAAAAACGATGTCATCCAAG
>JAZSLM010000130.1:0-9442 GCA_045535375.1 Eubacteriales bacterium | reverse complement strand
GGGTTCCCGGAAACGCGCTTGCGCGTTTTTGGGGTTCTGACGTAGCGGGTGATGAGGGGACACCCAGAACGCTTTGTTCGCACTCGTCAATTGAATTATATCAGAAAGGATTTTTCACAATGGAAAAATACATTCCCGTTGTCGTGATCAAGGAGCTTTCCGAGACCGACAAGATTCTGACCGCTCTCAAACACAGCGGCATCAACACTGCGGAGATCACCTTCCGTACCGCTTGCGCGGCTGAGGCGATCGCTTACGCTTGCAAGAATTACCCCGAAATGTCGATCGGCGCGGGTACCGTTATCAACGCGGCACAGTGCGAGGCGGCTCTTGCGGCGGGCGCGCAGTTCATCGTTTCCCCCGGTCTTTCGGTTGACGTTGCAATTATATGTAACGAGAGAGGCATCCCCTACTACCCCGGATGTGTGACCCCCACCGAGATCATGGCGGCTCTCGAGCTCGGCATCACCACCGTCAAGTTCTTCCCCGCGAACGTATACGGCGGTCTTTCCGCGCTCAAAGCGCTTTCAGGTCCCTTCCCGCAGGTCAAATTCATCCCCACGGGCGGAGTTGATCGCTCGAACATCGACGAGTTCCTCGCTTTCGACAAGATCGCCGCGATCGGTGGAAGCTTCTTCGTCAAGGAAGCACTCGCAAAAATGGAGGCTGACAAATGAGCAAGGTAATTACATTCGGCGAAATTATGCTTCGCCTTGCACCTAACGGATATTATAGATTCTTCCAGAACGACCAGATGCAGGCCACCTTCGGCGGCGGTGAGGCAAACGTTGCCGTTTCGCTCGCAAACTTCGGTCTTGACAGCGCATACGTCACCAAGCTCCCCAAGCACGCGATCGGTCAGGCGGCTGTCGATTCGCTCCGCTATTTCGGAGTTGACACCTCAAAAGTAGTCCGCGGCGGCGACCGTGTAGGCATATATTATCTCGAAAAAGGCGCATCGCAGAGAGGTTCCGTATGCATTTACGACCGCGCGCATTCCGCGATCGCAGAGGCAAAGTCCGAGGATTTCGATTGGGATTCCATCTTTGAGGGTGCCGACTGGTTCCACTTCACCGGAATCACTCCCGCTCTCGGCGGTAATCTCGTAGACATCTGTCTTGAAGCCTGCAAAGCGGCAAAGGCAAAGGGCGTCAAGATCTCCTGCGACCTCAACTACCGCGGCAAGCTCTGGACGAGAGCCGAGGCGCGCGAGGCTATGACCAAGCTTTGCGAGTACGTTGACGTTTGCATTTCCAATGAGGAAGATGCAAAGGACGTCTTCGGCATTGAGGCAGAGGGCACCGACATTTACGGCGGCAAGCTCAACCACGAGGGATACAAGTCGGTAGCAAAGCAGCTCGCTGACAAATTCGGATTCGAGAAGGTCGCAATCACTCTGCGCACCTCGATCTCGGCATCCGACAACGACTGGGCAGGTATGCTCTATGACGGCGAGAACTACTGCTTCTCGAAGTCCTACCACCTCCACATCGTTGACCGCGTAGGCGGCGGCGACTCTTTTGGCGCAGGTCTGATCTACTCGCTCCTCTCGGGCAAGTCGAGCCAGGGCGCGATCGAATTCGCAGTTGCGGCATCCGCACTCAAGCACTCCGTTGAGGGCGACTTCAACCGTGTAAGCGTCAGCGAAGTTGAAAAGCTCGCAGGCGGGGACGGATCGGGAAGAGTACAAAGATAATTTATATATAAAAATCGCACCCACTTTCGGGTGCGATTTTTGGTTTTATTGGTTTTGTCGCGCAAAGCAGAATGATAATCCGCCTGCGGAAAATGAAAGGAAGATTTTCGCCGGGCGAAAATCTATTTGATCAAAAATCACAATACTCGGTATTGTCCTTGCAGGTATCGTCGTTTTCGACGATCAGCACCTGCGAGCCTTCAGCCATACAGAGATTATGCCAGGTGCCGAGCGTGACGTTATAGACCTTACCAATCTCCATCGGCACTTTTTCCCGCTCATCGCCGATATAAAGCGCGGCTTCGCCCTTGAGAAGCACGAAGATCTCGTCGGTCTTCATATGGCGTTCCATAAAAGTGACGTTGCCCTCGACCCACTTATCGCAAGGATTTGCCACCGCAACCCTCCACGCGCCGAATTTAACCAGAGGATGATAGCCGTTTTCATTATTTTCAAGAATTACAAGTCCCATTTTTATAACCTTTCCAGAACATCCGCAATCCTCTTCGACGCATTTCCGTCACCGAATGGATTGGGGGCGTTTTTCATTGAATCATAAAGTTCTTTATCGTCAAGCAGACGCTCAAATTCGCGGGCAACGTCGTCCTCGTTCGTACCGACTAGGCGTAGCGAATCGGATTCTGTCCGCTCTGTGGTGTCACGCAGGACAAGCACGGGCTTACCAAGCGCCGCCGCCTCCTCCTGAACGCCTCCACTGTCGGTCAGCACAAGGTAACTTTTCGCAAGGAGATTATGAAACTCGACCGTATCAAGCGGCTCGGACAGCAATACTCTGCCGCATCCGCCGAGGACCTCTTCCGCTATACTCCGCACTGCTGGATTCGGATGCATCGGATATACGATTTTTATATCGTCATATTTTTCCGCCACCCTTTTTACAGCCGAAAAAATATTCCTCATCGGCTCTCCGATATTCTCGCGGCGGTGCGCGGTCAGCAGGATAAGTCTTCCGTCCTCGCTGTTTTGAGCCTCTTTCACGGTATATTTCAGCGCGTCGATAACGGTGTTTCCCGTCACGAAAACGCGATCGGGATCTTTTCCTTCTTTGATAAGATTCTCCCTTGCCGCTTCAGTGGGAGCGAAATCGTATGTTGAGATCAAGGAAACCGCACGGCGGTTGAATTCCTCTGGATAGGGCGAGTCGATGCGGTATGTCCGCAGTCCCGCCTCGATATGCCCGACGGGTATCTTCATATAGAACGCCGCAAGCGCGGCGGCAAATGCGCTCGTTGTGTCGCCGTGGACGAGGACGATATCGGGCTTTTCCTCTTCGAAAATCGGAGTTATGCCCCCGATAACCTTCGCCGTAATATCCGCAAGCGTTTGACCTTCCTTCATGAGTGAAAGATCATAATCGGCTTTTACTCCGAAAACGTCTGTTACCGAGTCAAGCAACTCGCGGTGCTGACCCGTGACGCAAACGACCGTCTCGAAGTTTTTGCGCTTTTTGAGTTCCTTTATCAGCGGACACATCTTGACCGCGTCGGGGCGAGTGCCGAAAACTGCAATAATTTTCTTCATATCAGATCGCATCGGCGAGAGTTTTCTGCTTTTGCCATACGGGCGAGAAGAAATAGATCATACTCGGTATCGCAAAGCCGTAGGGCGCGAGTCCGTAGCCGAGAACGAAGCCGTAGAATCCCCAGCCGAGGTAGATTCCGAAAAGATAGGAAAGTCCGATTCGAAGCACAACGCCGTCAAGGAGAGCCAGGAGCATGCTGAGTTTTGCGTTTCCGATGCCCTGAACGAATCCGCCGCTTCCTCTTACGATGGCAAACGCGGGGAACATCCAGAGGATCGCGCTTATAAAGACGGAGCACTGCTCGTGAACGAGCGGGTCATCCGAGAAGAGCATAAACATCTGCTTACCGAAGCATACGTAAAGTATCATAAAGAACACAGTCAGCGCGGCGGAATAGATCCACGCCCAGTATACCGTCTGCTTTGCTCGCTGTTTGTTGCCCGCAGCGATATTCTGGCTGATTATCGGCATAGCCGCATACTGAATACCCTGCGAGATCTTGTTGATGATATCGTCGATCTTGACGCCCGCGCCGAAGGTCGCCGATTCAACAACGCCGATGTCGTTTATCAATGAATTGACGTAAAGCATCGAAAGATTGAGGCATCCCATCTGTATCGCCATCGGCGTGCCGAGAGATACGATCATCTTTACGTACTTTTTCTGCATTCTGAAGCTTTCTCGCTTGAAATCAAAGCCGAAGGCTTCCTTACGCTTGTAAAGGTAATAGATCGAGAAGATAAACGCCGCCGCCTGACCCATAATAGTCGCCCAAGCCGCACCCCCAACGCCCATTCCGAGAACGCCGGTAAAGAGCAGGTCTAGCACAAGGTTTATCGCCGAGGCAATGCCGATAAAGAGGAAGGGACGCTTCGAATCGCCCATACCGCGCAGAACGGCTGAAACCATATTGTATCCCGCGGTAAATATAAGTCCGCCGGTACAGATAATGAGATAGTCGATCGCCATATCGTATGATTCGGTCGGCATATTCATAACGTCCATGATCCATCCGTTTACGGAAATTATAACAACGGACAGAAATGCGGCAAAGATCGTCAGCACGCTGAACATCGTGCCGATAATGTCATTCATTTCCTTCTTCTTCCCTGCGCCGAAAGCCTGTGAAACGAGCACCTGCCCCGCGTTTGAGAGTCCGAGGCAGACCATCGTTGCAAAATTGACGATCTGGCTTGACTGCGACACCGCAGAAAGTCCGGGTGTGCCGACGTATTCGCCGACGATGATCATATCGATCGTGCTGTAGAGCACCTGGAGCGCGTTTGACGCCATAAAAGGCAGAGTGAAAAGCAAGAGCTGCTTCGGGAGATTTCCCCTTGTAAAATCCTTTGATATCTTTGCGGATGCCAATTTTATTTCTCCGTGTTAAATTAATATATAAAGTATATCACGAATTTATATTAAAGTCAAGTTTTTTGCCCGATAAAGATTGATTTCGGACACCATCTGTGCTATAATTAACTCAAACAAAAAGACGGAGGAAACTGCCGTGAAAAAATGGAATTTTTACACATCAAACGAAATAAAACCCGAGGGCTGGCTGCGCCGTCAGCTTGAGATCCAAGCGGAATCGCTTTCGGGAAACCTTGACAAGGTCTGGCGCGACGTGCGCGACAGCGCGTGGATAGGCGGCAACGCCGAGGGATGGGAGCGCGTGCCCTATTGGCTCGACGGCTTTATTCCGCTTGCGTATCTGCTTGAAAATGAAGACATGATCGCCCGCGCGAAAAAATACATAGACGCCATTATCTCTTTCCAAAAGGAAAGCGGTTGGATCTGCCCCTGCGCAGAGGAAGATATCCCGACCTACGACTCCTGGGCAGTCCAGCTCATCTCAAAAGTTCTCGTAGTCTACTACGAATGCTCGCGTGACGAGCGAATCCCCTCGGTTCTCTACCGCGTGATGAAAAACTACCACGACCTGCTCTCGTCCGGCACCATCTCCCTCTTCAAGTGGGGCAAATACCGTTGGTTCGAGGCTTTCATCGCAATCGATTTTCTCAATTCGCGCTATGACGAGGAATGGATCGCAGACCTTGCGCGGATACTCAAGCAACAGGGCGCGGATTACTCGAAGATGACCGGTCTCTGGAAGAGTCCTCTCGACAAATGGACCTTCGACACGCACATCGTAAACCTCGGTATGATGCTCAAATACGAGGCGCTGAGCCACTCGTATCTCGGTGAGGAATACACCGACGTTGCCGAAAAGCTTTCCGAAGTGCTCAAGACCTACAACGGCACACCAGTCGGACTCTTCACGGGCGACGAATGCCTTTCGGGTCTTTCACCCATTCAAGGCACCGAGCTTTGTGCGGTTGCCGAGCAGATGTACTCATATGAGCACCTTTTCGCCGCAACCGGCGACTTCAAATGGGCAGAGCGACTCGAAGTCCTCGCCTTCAACGCGCTTCCCGCGACGATCAGCGACGATATGTGGGCGCATCAGTACGTTCAGCTGAGCAACCAGATCGCCTGTATCCGCTTCCCCGGCAAGCCGATCTTCGGCACCAACGGCCGCGAGGCGCACCTTTTCGGTCTTGAACCGAATTACGGTTGCTGTACCGCAAACTTCAATCAGGCTTGGCCCAAATTTGCCCTCTCTGCCTTTATGCACTCGGAAGACGAAGTCATTTCCGTCGTTCCCGTTCCGTCATCCGTCAAAACTGACTCGTATTCGGTCGAGCTGAAGACAAATTACCCCTTCGAAAACACTTTTGAATATTCTGTCGAAGCAAAAGAGGATTTCAAGCTTCTCATCCGTCTGCCTTCCTTCAAGAAGTGGCTTAAGGTCGACGGAAAAGAAACCGGAGGCGAAATGATAGTCCTTCCCGTCAAATCGGGCGAGAAAAAGAAATTCCTCGTCGAATTCGGCGTAGAACCCGAATTTTTCAGCCGTCCGCATGATCTCCACAGCGTCCGCTGCGGCTCGCTCGTCTTCTCGCTTCCCATCGCTTACGAAAAGAAAATGTACGAATATGAAAAGAACGAAGTCGAACGCAAATTCCCCTACTGCGACTACGAATACGTTCCGAGATCTGAGTGGAACTATGCCTTCTCTTCGCTCGAACTGAAGCTCAACCAAAAATCTCTCTCCGATATTCCCTTCTCATCCGATCATCCGCCCGTGACGCTGACGGCAAAAATGAAGCAGATCCCCTGGGGTCTCGCGGAACGCCACGAAAACGTATGCGCCAAGGTGCCCGAATCGAGAACTCCGATCTCGGATGAAGTAGAGATCGAGCTTTACCCCTACGGATGCGCAAAGCTCCGTATGACGGAGATGCCGATAGTATGAAAAGATTACTTTTGATCCTCGCCGCGCTGCCCTTCATTCTTCTCTCCTGCACAGCGGATGAACCCCTACCGCCCGAGACGACTGCGGCGGAAACGACAATCGCGGAAGAAACAAGTGAGGCGATCCCCGAAGAATTATCCATATCGGTGGCGGGAGCCGATATTTCGGAATACACGATTATACATAACGGCTCGAAGGCAGCCGCAGAAGCTGCAAGAGAACTGAGGGCTATGATTTCAAAAGCCGTTGGTTGCACACTCTCCGTAAAAAGCCACGCTACAAAGGAAACCGAGCGTGAAATACTCGTCGGCAAGACCAACCGCACCGAGAGCGTAGAGGTAAGAGCATCATTCTCGCGCCCGAACGTGTATTACAGCGTTCGCACCGTCGGCAAAAAACTCGTCGTTATGGGCGAGGGCAAAACTACGCTCGAAAAGCTGACCGAAGAGCTGACCACATATTTCGGGACTCTGCCGACCGCTCCAGTTTCGATTGACGGCGAGATCATCAGCGGTGACGTTATCAACGTGCTCGACAAAAACGGCACAAACGTGATCGAGCGCGTCGAGGGCACCGACCTTCGCGTATTCCATTGGAATATGGCGGCACCGTATCTCGATCCGAACGTCACAACTCCGCCCGTTGTTTATACCGACAACGTCACGCGAGGCGAGGATATCGCGGATATGATCCTGCAATTTCTGCCCGATATTATCACGACCAACGAGTTTTACGCCAGCCACAACGGAAACTCCACTTTCTTTAATGCAGTTATGGGCGAGCTTTCGGAATGTTACGTTTGCCTCGAGTCGCCTTATGACAAAGACAAGCCCGAGGCAGGTGCCGATGCAATAAAGGGAAAAACCATCAATTCAAACATCATCTACCGCAAGGATACAGGTCTTGAGGTCATCTCCTCGGCTTGGCGCTATTCAACGCAAAAAACGGACAAGAACACGTCAAATCCGATGGGGTATATCTACTACCACGGCTCGCACACGGCTGTTTTCTCCTATAACGGACAAAAATTCATCCTCTCGACCGCGCACTATGCCGACAGCCGCTCTTCAAGTCAATGGGCGAAAGAGCAGCTTGCCGCGATTGCGGACGCACAATCGGCATTCAGCACTCCCCTGCCCGTCATCCTCACGGGAGACCTCTACACCGGACGTACGCAATCCTCCCCCGACAGCGCATATAAGTATCTTGTCGCGAACGGCTACATCGACTCACAGCAAAGCGCGCTTCTCAACGGAAATAAAAACACCGGCCACGGCACCTTCCACAAGATCGGACAAAGGGAGACCAACCGTATTTCCGAGGATTTCGTCTGGTACACGAATGAAATGAAGGCTCTCGCGTTCAAAGTTCTCGCAAACAAAATAAGCGACGACGCGAGCGATCACTACCCCGTTATGGCGGATCTGAAATTCAACTAACAGAAAGACAACCTTATGGACACTAAAAAACCGCTCTTTTCAAGGAGCGATCTCGTAAAGATCGCGCTCCCGCTGATAATTCAGCAGATACTTGCCGTCACGATCGGTATGGTCGATACCTTGATGGTATCAAGCGCCGGAGAGGCGGCGGTTTCGGGCGTTTCGCTCGTCAACTCGCTCGACACGATGCTCGTCATCGCGTTCGGTGCGCTCGTTTCGGGCGGAGCCGTTGTCGTGGCTCAATTTCTCGGACAGCAAAACCGCGAAGGCGCGCTCTCCGCGGCAAAGCAGCTTACCTACGCCACGACCGCGGTTGCGATCTTCATATCCGTCGCCGTTATAATTCTTGAGGATCTCCTCATGGAACTCCTTTTCGGCGACGTCGAACCCGACGTTATGCAGGCGGCGAAGGATTACTTCGTCTTCGTCGCCCTCTCCTTCCCCTTTCTTGCGATCAACAACGCGGGCGGCGCACTTTACCGCGTAATGGGCAATTCGACGATGTCGATGCTCATCTCGCTCGGTATGAATATCATCAACGTCTGCGGAAATGCCATTCTGATCTACGGCTACGGCATGGGTGCCGCGGGCGCGGCGATCTCAACGCTCGTTTCACGCATCATAGGCACCGTGATCACACTTTATCTGCTCCGCAACCGCAAAAATTCGGTCTACGTTGACAACTACCTCGATTACCGTCCCGATCTTCCTATCATTAAGGAAATTCTCCGCATCGGGGTACCGAACGGCATTGAAAGCAGTATGTTCCAGTTCGGCAAACTGATGACGCAGAGCCTTATCTCCTCGATGGGCACTGCGGCGATCGCGGCAAACGCCGTTGCCGCAACGCTTGCGAACTATCAGTATATGCCCGGCACGGCTTTCTCGAACACAATGGTAACCGTCGTCGGCAGATGCGTCGGCGCGGAGGAAAAGGAACAGGCAAAGCGCTATTCGAAGATCCTCGTTGCCGCGACCTACATATGCCTCTGGGCAGTCGTTCTGCTGACCTTCTTGATCGCGAGACCCGTTATCGGATTTTATGATCTTTCGAAGGAAGGCGCTGACATTGCATATCAGCTGATCATCTACCACGCAATCTGCGCGGCTGTCATCTGGCCCGCGGCATTCACGCTCCCCTCCGCTTTCCGTGCGGCAAGCGACGTCAAATTCCCCCTGGTCATTTCGATGTTCTCAATGTGGACCTTCCGCGTTGCGCTCAGCTACGTCTTCTCGCTCGAAGCCGTTAACGTATTCGGGCTCTTCACCTTTGCGGGGCTCGGAATGGGACCGCTCGGAGTCTGGGTTGCAATGACCGTCGACTGGGTGTTCCGAATGATATTCTTCGTCTGGAGATACTTCAGCGGAACCTGGCTTAAGGTTTACAAAAGACTTTGATACAAAACGGCCGCCCGAAACGGGCGTCCGTTCTTTTTATTTGATCT
>JAZSLM010000098.1:0-7459 GCA_045535375.1 Eubacteriales bacterium | reverse complement strand
GAGTATCGTAGAGGTTCTGAGGTGTATCAACCTGCTGAATAAGACCGTCCTTCATAACAACAATTCTGGTTGCCATGTTCATAGCCTCTACCTGGTCGTGCGTTACATATACGAAGGTCGTACCGACACGGTTATGAAGCTTTGTAAGCTCAGTTCTCATCGCCGCACGAAGCTTTGCGTCGAGGTTGGAAAGCGGCTCGTCCAAAAGGAATACCTTAGGCTCACGAACGATTGCACGGCCGAGAGCAACACGCTGCTTCTGACCTCCGGACAAAGCCTTGGGCTTTCTGTCGAGAAGGTGGGTGATGTCGAGGATTCTCGCAGCCTCTTCAACGCGGCGCTTGATCTCCTCCTTGGGAGTCTTATTGAGCTTAAGTCCGAAGGACATATTCTCAAATACGGACATATGAGGATAAAGAGCGTAGTTCTGGAAAACCATCGCGATCTGTCTATCCTTAGGCGCACGAACGATTGCACGACCGAGAGCAACACGCTGCTTCTGACCGCCGGAGAGAGCCTTCGGCTTTCTGTCGAGAAGGTGGGTAATATCGAGAACACGTGCAGCCTCTTCAACGCGGCGCTTGATCTCTTCCTTGGGAGTCTTGCGAAGCTTAAGACCGAATGCCATATTATCAAATACAGACATATGAGGATAGAGCGCGTAGTTCTGGAAAACCATCGCGATATCTCTGTCCTTAGGTGCGATATCGTTGACAAGTCTGTCGCCGATGAAGAGTTCGCCTTCGGTGATCTCTTCGAGACCTGCGATCATACGGAGTGTGGTTGTCTTTCCGCAGCCGGAAGGTCCGACCAGGATAAGAAATTCTTTATCCTTGATTTCGAGAGAGAAATCGGAAACAGCGGTAACGCCGCCGGGATATTTCTTGTAAATGTGTTTCAGCGATAAGCTTGCCATATTTTCCTCCTGATATTGAAACGGCACAAGCTGATTCTTTCACTCGTTCAGCTGCCGCGACAAACATACTAATTCATCTTACAGTATTCTATCAAATTTTGCAAGGAATTTAAAGAGCATATTTGCCCAAAGTTTTACTACCGTGTTTGTATAAATTGCACAAATAGTGAAATCGTGTCGGATTACCTCAAAAAAAAGCTGATAATCTTGGCTTTTATTTATAAAAAGATCAGATTTTCATGGTCAGCGCGATGCGCTTTCTGTCAAGGTCAACAGAAAGCACTCTGACCTTGACAACATCGCCGACAGACAGTGCCTCCGACGGATGCTTTATGTATTTTTCCGATATCTGAGAGATGTGAACAAGGCCATCCTGGTGTACTCCTATATCGACGAATGCGCCGAAGTCGATTACGTTTCTTACCGTACCGGTGAGAAGCATATCGGGCTTTAAGTCGGCGATATCGAGCACGTCGGTGCGAAGTTCGGGAGGGGGCAGCGAATCGCGCACGTCACGGCCCGGCTTTTCAAGCTCGGCTATGATATCACGCAATGTGGGTTCGCCGACGCCCAGCTCGTCGCATATCTTGGCAATGCCGTATTTTTCGCACTTTGCCATAAGGCCGGAAAGCTTGTTTGCCTTTACGTCCTCGCTAGTGTAGTCAAAATACTTCAAAAGCGCTCTTGCGATTCCATACGATTCGGGGTGAACACCGGTATTGTCGAGTATCTCATGAGATTCGGGAACGCGCAAGAATCCCGCGCACTGCTCATACGCCTTGTCTCCTACGCGCGGCACCTTTTTGACATCGGCGCGCGATTCGAATTCACCGTTTTCATCACGGTATTTGACGATATTCTTGGCGCACGTTGCATTGAGTCCCGCAACGTGGGAAAGAAGCTGACGCGATGCGGTATTGAGGTCGACACCGACCGCGTTAACGCAATCCTCGACGACTCCGTCAAGTGCTTCATCGAGCCTTGCAGGTTTCATATCATGCTGATACTGCCCTACACCTATCGCCTTGGGATCGATCTTTATGAGCTCGGCAAGAGGGTCCTGCAAGCGGCGCGCGATCGATACGGCCGAGCGCTGTGTAACGTCGAAATCGGGGAACTCCTCGGCGCCCTCCTTCGATGCCGAATAAACGGATGCGCCCGCCTCGGAAACAATTACGTATTTTACGTTTTCGGGAATTTCGCGGATAAGCGAGGCGATAAACTGCTCGCTTTCGCGGGATGCAGTTCCGTTGCCGATGGCAACAACATCGATTTTATGTTTGCGGATGAGATTCTTTACTATGCGTTTCGATTCTTCAATTCTTTCCTGCGGCTTTGTGGGATAAATTACCGCTGTATCGAGCACAAGACCGGTTTTATCCACAACGGCGAGCTTACAGCCCGTTCTGTAACCGGGGTCAAAGCCGAGCACAGTCATTCCCTTTACAGGCGACTGCATAAGCAGACCGCGGAGGTTTTCAGCGAACACCTTGATCGCGCCCTCGGCGGCCTCGTCAAAGCGATCGGAGCGAAGCTCACGCTCGATAGAGGGCGCAATGAGTCGATCATACGAATCGATTACCGCACGGCTTACGTAGCTTGCGGCGGGCGAAGAGGGGTTGGTTACTACCTGAGGTACGAGGTAGTTAAGCGATATATCGGAGGGCATATCGAGAGAAACACGGATAAAACCCTCTTTTTCGGCGCGGTTGATTGCAAGTATGCGGTGAGGAGGCATATCGGAAAGCTTTTCGTTGTAGTCGAAATACATCGAATAGGTTTCACCTTCCCGCTTCTTTTTGTCGTCTGCATCCTTAAGCTCAACCTTTTCGGTGATGATGCGGGCATAGTCAAAGGTGAGTGCGCGAAGCTCGCGGCGGTACTCGGCATTGTCGGAAACGTCCTCGGCAATGATGTCGCAGGCACCGTCGAGCGCCTGCTCGATGTTCTCAACTCCAAGCTCTTCGTTGATAAATCCGCTCGCCTTTTCGTTGATCTCGTCGGCGGTGCAGTCCTCCTGCATAAGCAAAGCAAGAGCGAGGTCTTCAAGCCCCTTTTCGCGCGCGACCGACGCTCTGGTACGTCGCTTCTGCTTATAGGGACGGTATATATCCTCAAGCTCGGTGAGCGTTTTTGCCTTTTCGAGTGCATCGGCGATCTCGGGCGTCATCTTTCCCTGAGAATCGATGGCGTTATATATCTCGCCTTTACGTTCTTCAAAGGAGCGCAGATAGTGAAGTCTGTCCTCGATATCGCGAAGCTGGGCATCGTCAAGCGAGCCTGTTACCTCCTTGCGGTAACGTGCTATAAAGGGGACGGTGTTACCGTCGTCGAGCAGCGCTACCGCCGCCTCTACCTTGCTTTGCGGTATCGACAGTTCCTTTGACAGTTGTGCTAAAATATCCATTTACGTAATCCTTTCGGTGAGTTTTCAGTTGTGGGTAATAAGCAATTTTTTCTCGTCCTCGTTCAAATAGCGGTACTCTCCTCGTTCAAGCGACTCATCGAGCACCACTCCTCCGAACGACACGCGCTCAAGGTAGGTTATCTTATTGCCGACAGCGGCAAACATTCTCTTTATCTGATGGTATTTACCCTCGGTGAGGGTGATATACCCCGTTTTGTTACCCCCGTATCTTACCTTTGCGGGCAGGGTATGATATCCGTCGTCAAGATCGACTCCCGATTCGAGCTTTTCGATATCGGAAGAGGAAAGCTCGCTGATACATTCGAACCGATACACCTTTTCGGCGTGATGCTTGGGGGAGATAAGCCTATGAGCCGTCTGGCCGTCGTCGGTTAAAATGAGCAGTCCCAGCGTGTCGATATCAAGGCGCCCGCAGGGGAAAAGTCCGCGCTTTTTGAGTCGGTCATCGAGCAATTCGAGCACTGTTTTTTGTCTCGGATCGTCGGTTGCCGATATATATCCCTCGGGCTTATTGAGCATGACGTATACGTACTCGTTATACGAAATGACCTCGCCGTCATACGTTACAACGTCGCGTTCGGGATCGATATGGCGTGACAGATCGCGCACCTTTTCGCCGTTTACCGAAACAAGTCCCGCCTTGGCCGCTTTTGCCGCTTCGGAGCGGGATGCTATTCCGTGCGATGAAAGAAATTTATCTATCCGCATACAAAAAGGTACACTTCCCTTCATTAAATATACATCCAAAGACAATTAATTTTAGCATATTTTTGTATTTTTGTAAAGGCAAAAGCAATTAAATATACATCCTATTAAAATCAAATTTACATATCAAAAAAACGCCCATGGTAAATTCTATTTACCATGGGCGCGGGATTTTGTATGCTGTAAGCTATAAAATTATCTTGCCAAAAGCACGTTCTTTTCGTACTCTTTAACTTCACGAAGCCAATCTGCACCGACGGGTACACCCTGCTTTTCGCAGTAGTAGTTCCAGATAACTTCGAAGGGGAGAGTCTTGCACTCTTCAAGCATTGCAAGGCGGGAGGTGTAATCGCCTTCGAGCTCGAGCTTCTTGAGCATTTCGGTGGGCTCAAGAGCGGCAAAGAGAAGCGCTTTCTGCATATTGCGGGTACCGATTACCCATGCAGCAATGCGGTTGATGGATGCATCGAAGAAATCGAGACCGATATGTACTCTCTTTTCGAATCCGCCGCGGATGATCTCCTGAGCGATAGCCTTGAGCTCGTCATCAAAGATTACAACGTGGTCGCTGTCCCATCTTACGGGGCGGGATACGTGAAGGAGGATCTCGTCACAGAATACCATGGTAGTGGAGATCTTATCGGAAATAACCTCGGTGGGGTGATAGTGGCCAGCGTCGAGGGTTACAAGCTTATTGTTTTTTACGGAATAAGCGAGGTAGAACTCGTGCGAGCCGATTGTGCAGCTTTCGGCACCGATACCGAAAACTTTGCCCTCGATTGCGTTAAGGTTATATTCGGTGTTCTCGCCCTCGAAAATTTCGTTGAGCGATTTGTTGAGGCGTTCGCGGTAGCCGTAGCGGTCAACAGGAATATCCTTGAATCCGTCGGGGATCCAGTAGTTGGTTACGCACTTATCGCCGAGCTCTTTACCGATATATTCGGCGATCTTGCGGCAGGCGATGCAGTGGTCGACCCAGAATTTACGGATCTTCTCATCGTGATGGCTAAGGGTGAAACCGTCAGCGCTGAGGGGATGAGAGAAGCAGGTGGGATTGAAATCGATGCCGAGATCATTTTCCTTCGCCCAATCGATCCATGTCTGGAAGTGCTTGGGCTCGATCGCATCGCGATCGATCTTCTCGCCCTGATTGTCGAGATAAATTGCATGGATATTGATTCTCTTCTTACCGGGGATAAGAGAAGCGGCCTTCAAAAAGTCCTGCTTGAGCTGTTCAATGGTGCGGGCACGTCCGGGATAGTTACCGGTGGTCTGGATACCGCCGGTGAGATCTCCATCGGGATTTTCAAAGCCGCGAACGTCATCGCCCTGCCAGCAGTGCATGGATACGGGAATGGACGCTACTCTTTCAATTGCGGCATCAACGTCAACGCCGAGAGAGGCGTACAATTCTTTTG
Source organism: Eubacteriales bacterium (assembly GCA_045535375.1). Classification (GTDB taxonomy): domain Bacteria; phylum Bacillota; class Clostridia; order Oscillospirales; family CAG-272; genus CAG-390. Next base: position 1,992 of record JAZSLM010000098.1, on the reverse strand, counting down.
CTTTTTCAAATGCTTTTTCACAAGCCATGGTGATATATTCCTCCGAAATTAATTTTTATTGTTATTCAAGATCAGCCGAGAAGCTTGCAGAATCTCTCATATCCCTCGTTCCAGACCTCGCTGTGATTGGGCTCATATTTTACGATCTCGAACGAATTGCGGATAACGTGGCGTGCTTCGGCGATATCCTTGATCTCGCCTGCAGCGATTGCCTGAGCCATGAGGTTACCTACTGCGGTTGCCTCAACGGGTCCGGCGTATACGGGACGGTCGCAGCAATCGGCAACGAGCTGGCAGAGGGTCTTTTCCTTGCATCCGCCGCCAACGATGTTGATGAAGGGAGTGCGTGTACTCTTGATCTCATCGATCTTTTCGACGGTCCAGCGATATTTAAGGCAGAGCGAATCGTAGATGCAGCGAATGATCTCGCCTTCGCTTTCGGGAACGTACTGACCGGTCTTTTTGCAGAATTCCGCAATGCGGCGGGGCATATTGCCGGGCGCATTGAAGGATGCGTCATCGGGATTGATGAGGCAGCGAACGGGCTTTGCGGCCTTTGCTGCATTTTCGAGATCGTCGAAGGAAGGATTCTTGCCCTCGCGGATCCACTGACGGCGGCTTTCCTGAATGAGCCAAAGACCCATGATGTTCTTAAGGAAACGGATCTTGCCTCCGACTGCGCCTTCGTTTGTGAAATCGTACTTGCGGGATGCGTCGTTGATAGCAGGATCGGCGATCTCGCTTCCCATAAGCGACCATGTTCCGCTCGAAATGTATACGAAATCGTCGCCCTTGGCGGGAACTGCCAATACTGCAGATGCAGTATCATGTGCGCCAACGGATACTACCTTGGCGTTTATATTACCAACCTCTTCAAGAACCTGAGGAAGGAGGGGTCCAACCTCGGTGCAGGGCTGAGAGATCTCGCAGAACAGCTTTTCGGGAATACCGAATTTTCTGATAACGTCCCATGACCAGTCGCGCTCCTTGGCGTTAAGAAGTCCGCTGGTGGAGGCAATGGTGTATTCGGTGCGCTTTACACCGGTGAGGAAATAGTTCAAAAGATCGGGGACAAAGAGGAGCTTGTCGGCGATCGCCACGCGTTCGGGATTGTCGCGAAGATCTGCGGCCAACTGGAATACGGTATTGAAATTCATGGTCTGAAGACCTGAAACCGAGTAAAGATCATCGCGCGACATGATCTTGAATGCATGATCAAGAATATCGTTGAGGCGTCCGTCACGGTAGTGATAGGGGTTGCCGAGCAGCTTACCGTTCTTGTCCAAGAATCCGTAGTCAACGCCCCATGTATCGATACCTATCGATGCGATATCGCGGTCGTCGCTGAGCGCGCACTTGCGGATGGATGCCTTTATTTCGTGAAAAATGCGAAGAATGTCCCAGTTGAAAGAACCCGATGTGATAACGGGATCATTGGAAAAGCGGTGATTTTCTTCAAGTGTCAAGCGCTCACCGTCAAAGCGTCCGACAATGCCACGTCCCGACGATGCGCCAAGGTCGATAGCAAGCATTTTTAAATCAGCCATTGTAATCTTCCCTCTTTAAATATTTATTTTGCATTATTTTTCATAAATAGCACTGTCATGATAACAGTTGTATATAGGATAACATATTTTTTCGTATTTTTCAATATCGATTATGTAAAAATAATTATTTTACGTGGGAAATATTTCGCTTTTCTCTCTATTTTCAAATAAAAAATTCAAACAAAAAAGGATGTCCTCAAAGGGTAGTCTGCTATAGAGCAGTTGTGAATTGAATCATACCGACGACAAAAAAGGACGAAGAATTACGAAAATTCCTCGTCCTTTTTTTCTTGACAAGTACAGCTTTTTTGACGATATATTTGCTTACGCAAATGCGATATATTTTCGCTTCGCTCAAATGCGATATAACCTCCCTTGCGGTCGGTTGCGATATGATATAAATCCCTCGCGCGAAGCGCGTTCACGCCCGAAGGGCATATCGCAT
>JAZSLM010000073.1:0-2673 GCA_045535375.1 Eubacteriales bacterium | reverse complement strand
TGCTGTTGTTTTTAATTTGAATGAAATTTTTCGAGCAAAGCGAGAAAATTTACCTTCATTTTGCCGTAGGCAAATTATCATTCGCGCTTTGCGCGATTATCATTCGGCGTAGCCGACTATCATTCCGCGCAAGCGGATTCTCTAAGCTTTAATAAACGTAGTTTTTCCGTCCTCGGGCGGTGTGACGAGGTCGAAAAACTCCGCGTCCGAAATAACGTAATCTACATCTTCGATTCGGCAGAGCTCGAGCAGGTATGTTTTGCCGATCTTTGAGCTGTCGCAGAGGTAGACCTTTGTTGTCGAGCGGGTGAGCGCCATTGCGACGATATTGTGCTCCGGCTCGATGGCGGCAAGGAGCCTGCCGTCGGTCGAAACTCCCGTGGTCGAGAAAAAGCATTTGTCGATATGCAGGCGCGAGAGGTTGTCAATGGCGAATTGTCCCGTCAGCGCCATCGAATTGTTCATCCGCAGACCGCCGAGGGAGTAGACCGTGAGGTTCGAAAGGTCTTCAAGCTGTTCGAGGGTGTGGATTCCGTTGGTGACGACGGTGAGATGATTGAATTTCGCAAGGTGCGCGACCATACAAAGCGCGGTCGAGGACGCGTCGATGAAGATGATGTCGCCGTCGCGTATCAGCTCCGCCGCGCGCTGACCGATGTTCAGCTTCGCCTCGGGCATATTTTTGCGGCGCAAAAGGATCGGCAGACCCGCCTCCTCGCCGTAATTGAGCGTCGCTTTGCCGTAAGCGCGGTGCAAAAGCCCGCGGCTCTCTAGCACCTGATAGTCCCGTCGTATCGTCGACGGGCTGACAAAAAGCTTTTTCGCCAAATACCCCACCGAAACATCTCCCCTCGCTCGCAGGATTTCAAGTATCTGTTCATATCTTTCTTCTCTTGACATATCGTTTCACCTTCGAAATAATATAATTGAATATGTGCTTCTTGATATAATGCGGATGTAGAGTCTCCTCCTCATTCACCGCTCCTCGCGGTCCCCCTTCTCCGCTGGAGAAGGCTTGAGGGTGAGGTGCTAATCCCTAACTATTCAGCGAAGATAACATAGCAATATAATTCTGCATATCAAATTGGAACATTTTATTGAAAAAGTTTGCTAATACTCCATTACGAGTGCAGAATAATTTGATAAAAATATTCCAATCTGCCCAAACAAAATTATAGCAATACATAATGTTCGCTGAAACGCGATGTTGACGGGACAATCTCCCAGCCTTCTCCAGCGGAGAAGGGGGACCGCGGGGAGCGGTGAATGAGGAGGAGATTATTGTACTTGTGTCATTTAGAAAACGCAAATAATGGTTTTGTTAATTTGTCAACAGCATTCTTTACTATGGTTATTATATCACAAATCGCGCATTCGGTCAAGGGTGAATCGTGCAAATACGCAAAGAATACGCAAAAATTGCGCGTTTTGAGCAAAAAAATGATTTTTTCATAAAAAAACGCGCCCCCGCTTGAATAATCGCGCGATATATGATATAATCAAGACAATATTAAAATATACGGAGGCTGAAAATGAAATTTACAGCAGTTGCAGACGTATTTTTGCCCGAAGACTATTATAAAGACGCGCTCGGAAAATATCCGGGCTACGAATGCCTCGGCATTCCTTATTTCGGCGTGCCCGACCGCACCGTGATGCGCGAGATCGTTCACGGTATCGAAAAGAAGGGCAGTGAGGCTTGTGATCCGCCCGCAGAGCTTTGGGATCTTATCGAAGAGACCGAGGTGCTCATGGTACACCTTTGCCCCGTCAGCCGTAAGCTCCTCGAAAAGGCAAAGAATCTTAAACTTATCCTCGTTAATCGCGGCGGAACCGAGAACGTAAACGTTGAAGCCGCAACCGAGCTCGGTATTCCCGTGCTCTCGAATCCCGCGCACAACGCAAACGCGGTCGCGGAATTCACCGTCGGTATGATGATCGCGGAGACGAGAAATATCGCCCGCGGACACGGCGCGCTGATGAACGGCACTTGGAGAGAAAAATTCTCCAACAGCGGAGTTATCTTCGAGCTTGTCAACCAGACCATCGGACTTATCGGATTTGGCACCATCGCGCGCCTCGTCGTAAAGAAGCTTCAGGGCTGGGACGTCAATATCGTCGTTTATGACCCCTACGTTTCCGAAAACGATCCCGATCTTGCCCGTTACGGTTGCAAGAAGGTAGACCTCCCCGAACTTCTTAAGACCTCGGATCTGGTATCGCTTCACGCACGTTCATCGGGCGACAAGCCCCTGCTCGGCGCGGAAGAGCTCGCACTTCTCAAGCCCTCGGCTTACCTCATCAACACCGCGCGCTCCTATCTCGTTGATTACGACGCGCTCTTTGAAATTCTTCGCGACGGCAAGATCCGCGGTGCGGCACTCGACGTTTTCGAGTCCGAGCCCATCAAGCCCGACCACAAGATGCTCACCCTCGATAACGTAACGCTCACCAACCACCGCGGCGGCGACACCGTCAATTCCTATTCCGACAGCCCCGCAATGCTTCTTTGCGAAGCGAAAAAGTTCCACGAGGGCGACTTTGATTCGGTCCGCTTCTGGAAGAATAAGAATGAAACAATGAAAAAATAAGGAGAAAATGAAATGAAACTTCTCAATATGACCTCGGCTGAAAAAATCGCCTACATAATGACAAGACTTTACACCAACAAGC
>JAZSLM010000131.1:0-8139 GCA_045535375.1 Eubacteriales bacterium | reverse complement strand
TGCTGTTTCGTCAAGGTAGTATTGTAAACTTTACGCTTGCGTAAACTTTACAATCTCCACCTTGACGAGGGCTTACCTGTACTATACACTGGCTTACCTATCCCCTGACACAAATCACTTACCGATGCGCTGATTTTTCAGGAAATTCACCTTCCACTAGTCACTAGCCACTAGCCACTAGTCACTAGTCACTCTTTTTCATCCGGCTTCGGCGGCTTGAACTCAACGCGGTAGATATTTTCCTCGGTAATATCGATCCTCGGAACGATAATACCTTGGATTCCCGCGAGAGAGGTGATGCCGGTCAGAGTTGCAGAAGCATAGGGGAAAAGAATGCGGAAGGTTTCAAGGTGTGCCTCCTCGCGCGGCATTTCGGGCGGGAGGGCAAAGATTCCCGACTGCTTGACGGTGACGGAAAGCTTTTCGGGCGCTTCCTTATCCTCCGCCGTGATCGTTACCTCGCCTTTTGCCACACCCGGCGCGGCGTGGCGGAGATTATAGCTGTATTTGAAGCCGAGCTTGAGCTGTCCCGAGCCCTGCATATTGTTCACGAAATTGATGCTGTCGGCGCGGGTGGCTTTGAGTTGGATCTTGGATTGGGACATAGTGAACTCCTGTCTGTAAATGATGTAATTATCAAGAATTTTCCGCTGTCTTTGTAAAATGAATAATGAAGTCGCTTCGCTGATGAATAATGAATAATGGGAGGTAATTTTTCGCTACGCTCAAAATACTCGATTATTATTGAAAAATTTTCACGCTTGCGGGAAAATTTCTCCTTAATTATTCATTTTTCATTATTCATCATTCATTATTCATTACTTAAACGCAAAGCATAAAGAGCCAGCTAAGCAGGAACTGATTTGCTATGGTGAAATCAAAGGTCTTGCCGATAACGATCGCGTAGACGAGCGAGGCAAGGGAGAGGATCATGATCACGAATCCGAGAGTGTGGCAGGCGCGGGGCTTGATGCTGAAGAATCCGCAGATTCCCGCAACAAAGATCAGCACACCGAGTGCCGACGCGAAGACCCCGAGAAGATCGAGTGCGATGAGGCTATTCCACGCCTGAACGACCGACGAAACGCCGGTGAGTATGTAGATGAGGCTGATGACGCCTCTGATCTGCTTATATTTGCTTTTTGCCATTTTTAATTCCTCTTTTCATTTAATAAAATCCGGTTTTTCGGGGGCTTCGCCGACGCAAAAAAACCCTTTTTTTGGGCGGCTTCGCCCCCCAAAAAACACCTTTTGGACGAGCCGGGCGAGTCCGCGCGCGGAGGGGAGTCGCCAAAATCTTTGATTTTGGCAGACGGCGATAAGTCGCGCGGTTATCAATTGTAAAACACAGTTTTACAATTGGGTATTATTTTGCATTATAAAGTTCTTCCGCGATCGTTCTGTCCGCCTCGGTGAGTCGGCGGAGCTCGGCGGCTCTCGCGCGGAGAGTGGTGCGTGCCGCGTTCATATTTGCATAAAGCGCGCCCGCCGACGAAACTATCGTTCTCATGCCGAAATCCTCGGCATCGGGATCTATCGGCGCGGGGTGGTAAGCGCGTTTTGCGAACGCCGCGACCTTGGGATCATAGGCGATCATGATCGCGGGTGTGCCCGCGATCGATGAGAACACGCCGCTGTGGAGTCTCATTCCAAGGGTAAAGGAGCATTTTTCGAGAAGCGATATGATATGTCCCGCGCGCAGCTGCGGCAGGACGATCCCGCGGTCAGCCTTGCGGCATAGCTTTTCGCAAAGCTTTACGTCCTCCGGCGCGAATGGGATCCAGAGCGGAACGGCATTCCGTCTGTCGGCAACGACGCGGACGGCGGAGATCACGGTTTCGTATATCTCTTCCGGTTTCCTTGCGCCCTCTTCTCTCTTGAGTCCGCCCAGAGGTCTGACCGAAACGGCGAAATACTCGCGCCCCTCGGGCAGGCGTTTCAGAACAGATTCGGGGAGCGGAAGCGGCTCGGTCGCGATTGCGGCATCCGCCGTGACCGCGATCCCCTCGGTTTCGCATTCCAACTCATTGAGCAATTCAAGCGAGCCCTCGTCGCGAAGAGTGACGGCATCGCAGTTTTCGACCGCGCTGACGGTTTCGTATGCCGCCTCGTCACCGATGACGGGACCGATCCCGCCCGCATAGAGCATCACGCGCGCGCCCTGCTTTGAGGCGAGCTTTGAGAGCAGATAATAATATCCGAGCGATCGGTTTGAAGTGCTGTTCTGCAACAGAGTTCCGCCGCAGAGGATGAAGAGCCTCGTTTTTGAAAGCTCGCGGGCGAGGGCAAAGACGTTATATCTGCCGATCGCACGGACGCCCTCGGGGAGCGCATCCTTTCTGACCGCGGGGACTGTGGGGAGAATTCCTTTGGGAAGCCTTGGGAGCGTGGCAAGAACGGCTTCAAGGGTCGCGTCGTCGCCCGCGTTGCAGGCGCCGAAGTAACCGCAAAGCATCACTCCTCCGCGCTCCGCGGCGATCAGGTCTTGCCAGAAGGCAAGCGTCTTATCGGCAAAAAGATCAGCCGATGCGCGGCGGGTGACGTACGCCCTGCCGAAAGCACCGTAAAGCGAGCGCTCGCGCTCGCCTGCGCAAAGAAGACGTTCGACTGCAAGTCGGAGAGTTTCCATATCTGTCGGAGCAGCGCCGCGGCAGGTGAAATTCGTTTCCTCGGCGCGTCGGAGATTGGTTTCGTCAAGCACGCCGTCGCATCCCATATCCGAGCAGAGCACGACGGGCACTCCCGCCGCCATTGCCTCGAGCGCGGCGCGCGACGAGCCGACGAAGATATCGGCACGGGCGAGCACGGAGGGCATATCGAGCACGCTTCCCGCCATCGTGACGGCGCCGGGTGATTGCGAATTGGCAAGCCTTGCCGCCTCGCGAAGCTCGGGAAGCTTCTCTCCCCCGCCGACGACGGTAAGGGTCGGTTCGAGCTCGGGGTGGTCCTTGCAGATCCTCGGCATCAGCTCGCAAAGGATCGAAGAACAGAGCGCCGTGTCACCGTCGAGTCTGCTTGCCGTGACGATGCGCAGTCTGCGCGAAGGCTGATGCGCGGGGACGTCGGTGTCAACGCCGTTTGTGATAACGTCCACGCTTGCGGGATCGAGCTTGTACTTTTCAACGATAAACTGCTTGACGTCCTCGCTGACCGCGATGGTGCGCTTGCCCCAAAGGGTGAATGCACGGCGCGGCGGCGCGGGATCGTAAAATCCGTGCGCGGTGACGGCAAAGGGCGGGAAACCGCCTCGTTTTGAAAGCATTCCGCAGATGAAGGCGGGGATCCTGCCGTGAGCGTGAACAACGTCGTATCGTCCCTCGGTGGCTGTCTGCCAGACAGCTTTTGCAGATTTTGTGACAGAGATGATATCCTTTTTATCAAGAGGCAGAACGGTATGCTCTACCTGTGCCGAGATCAACGCGGGAATATACGCGCCGCCCGCAGACAGAATATGAACGTGATGCCCCCGACGCCGCAAAACGCGCGCAAGCGTCAGCACGTGCGTTTCCGCACCTCCAATGCCCATCCGCGTTGCAACGAGCAAAATTCTCAAACCCACCGCCTCCTTTTAAGTATATTTAATCATTATATATTATAACTTATTTTGGGAGGAAAATCAACAGGATTGGGAAAGTTTTCGGGAAAAATCGACGTTATTAGTTGCTAGTGACTAGTGGCTAGTGGCTAGTGGCTAGTGGCTAGTGGCTAGTGAAGGACATTTCTCGCGTTGCGAGAAAATCAAATATTGTGATAATTTAATTTGGTGTTGATGATCTATCGTTAAGTGGGATAATTTAATGCCTAAATAGAAAACTCTCGGATATTAAGAAGCTTTGCTTCGAAAATATCCGAGAATCTTTTTATTTACTTGTTTCAGCTCTGCACTGCACGGAGTTTCATCCGCACAGCACAAAACTATTGATGTGAAATTTTCGCCTCCGCGAAAATTTTCCTTCACTAGTCACTAGCCACTAGCCACTAGTCACTTCTTCTTCGCTCCCGAGTGCTTCTTCGCCTTCAGCTTCTTCTTAAAGGGCCTCGTGATCCATACTCCCGCGGCGTCGACGCCCTTGGTGATCGCCTCGCTGAGCGGATCGTTTTCTTCGGGTTCGGGCTCGGCGGTCTTATAGATCTTGACAACGCCCGCGCTGTTAAGGCTCTGGCAGAGCGCGATCGTTACGGGGAGCAGAAGGATTCCGATGCCGCCGTAGATAAAGTTGCCCGCAAGCATCGCAAAGAGAGTCAGGAATGGGTGCATTCCGACGCTGCTGCCCACGATCTTCGGCTCGATGATCTGTCTGACGATGCAAAGCACCGCCCAAAGGATGAAAAGACCGATTCCGATTCCGATATCGCCGATGATAAAGCTGATTATCGCCCACGGAGCGATGATAAGACCCGATCCGACAACGGGAAGGATATCGAAAATTGCGATCAGCGACGCGATCAGTGCCGCATAATTGACGCCGATTATCGAGAGTCCCGCAAAGATCTCGGCAAAGGTGATGAGCATGATGAGCGAATAGGAAAGTATGTACTTTTTGAGCACTTTTCCGAGATGGGTCCCGATATTGCCGATCAGCTCGTTGGTCTTATCGGGCAGCTGCTTTTTGATAAACGCCTGGATCGACTCGTAATCGACCAACAGGAAGATCGTTGCAACGACCATTATGACGATGTTGAGCAGGAAGGTAGGCACCGTAACCGCAACGTCGCCAAGCTTAGCAACTATCTGTCCCGAAAAGCTCATGACCGTGCTTCCGATGGTGGAAATGAGCGAATTTGCCGTGTCATCGAAGCCCGTCGCCATTTCGGGATCAAAATTATAAAGCATTTGCTGGATCTCGTCAAAGAGGGTAACGAGGAAAGGTCGGATCTGGTTCTGGAAGAACGCGGGCAGATCCTTGACCTTATCCGCGGCAAAGGAAACTATCTCGACAAGCATCCAGATGACGATAACGCCGATGGTGCCGTAAAAAAGTATTACGAGAAGAACCGAAATTACGCGCGAGTTCATCTTGAGCTTATTGTGCAGAAAGCGCACGATGGGGCGCAGTATCATCGTCACGATAAAGGCGACGACGAAGGGGAAAAGCTCGGGGAGCGCATATCTGACAAGCACTATCGACAGTGCGAAAATGAGGGCGAAAAACGCAAAATTGATCAGGAACCTTTTGCGCTTAACGGTTGGGGAATGTTCAAAATTCTGCATTTTTTACTCCTTTGGTCTTTATTGTTTCGGATACCCGCCTATCTGCTCGCGGGTTGGGGCATATCTTGCGTATTTTTGTATAGAAGCCAAAATATCGCGTGCGGCGGCGGGGGTTGAAAGATCGGCGCTTTTGCCGACGCACTTGCCGTTTTTGGCATAGAGCGAAAGAGTGTAAACTCCGCGCCCGCGCCGCTCGGCTTTGAATTTCGGATAACCGAGAAGCTCTGTCGGCTCGCCGAGGCAGCCCGTGACGTCCTCGAGAGGACTGTCACAGATGATGCGGAGCGACGCGATCGACGCGCGGCAGAGTGCAGCGGTGCTTCGCTCGCCTCCGCGAAGGAGCAGGCGGGTCTCGGTCGAACGGAATTCATAGAAATACCGCCCGTCGAAGGTGCGTTTTATCTCGTAAAAGGCACTCATAACTCTTCCTCGGAAAAGGTTTCGACTTCCTCGAAGGGAAGCTCGTCGAGCACCTCGCCGATCCATTTGTCGATCAGGGCGTAGGTCTCTTCCCTGTCGGTCTCGTTGAGCACCTCGTGGCGCGCGCCGGGAATGAGCACGGTCGTCAGCTTGCGCGCACCCGCGTGAGTGAGTGCCCCCGCAACCTTGCAGACGCCCTTGCCGTAAGAGCCGACGGGATCGTCCTCGCCGCTGATGAGCAGGATGGGAAGGTCGGTGGGTACGTTCGGCGCCCATTCTTCGGTGCTGACCGCCTCGAGCATGCGGAAAAGATCGCGGTATGCGGAAACGGTGAAAATGTAATTGCAGTATTTGTCGTTGTTATATTTTTCGACTATCGCGCGGTCGCGGGTCAGCCAATCGGTGCGAAGAGCATCCTTGCCGCATCTTTTCAGATATCCCGACTGCTGAATCGAGCGGAGCAGCTTGCTTCTGTGCCTCTCGCCGTGGAAAAGGGCGACGAGATTTGCAAGCGCGATGCCCGCGCCCGTGGGTGCGTCGGGTCCGCCGGTACCCATGACGATCGCACCTGCAAGATTTTCTGCGTAACGCGTGAGATAAAGTCGGCAGAGGAAGGATCCCATCGAGTGTCCGAGAAGGATCAGCGGCTTGCCATCATAGCGGTTCAGAAGAAGCTCCGACATTTCGCGCAGACCTTCAAGCGCAAGGTCAACGCCGTTCTGCTCGGCAAAATAGCCGAGATCCTCCTCCGAAGCGGCACTTTCACCGTGGCCGGGGTGGTCGTTGCCCGCAAGGACTATGCCGAGGGAGCAAAGATGCTCGGCATAGCCTGAGTATCTGCCCACGTACTCACACATTCCGTGCGAGATCTGCACGACGGCGCGTATTTCGCCATCGGGCTCGTAGATGCGGTAGGCAAGACTGCCGCCGCTGTATTCAAATCTGTCTTTAATAAGCTTCATTTTTTACCTCGTCATATCATGCACGAGCGAGAGGAGATTTTCGCGCGTGTTGAAATCGGGATTTGCCAGCACCGCCGCAAGCAGCTCGGAGAGCACCTCGCCGACTCTCGCGCCTGGCGCAACGCCGCAGTCAAGCAGATCGCGTCCGCTGACGGCAAGCTCGGAGACCGACATCGGCTCGCCCTTTTCGGCACACTCAAAGAGATTCCGTGCCGCGGTCATTGCGCTTTCGCCCGAAAGCAGCCGCTCTCCTCTCGCGCCCGCCGCAAGCAGAATGAAATATGCGAATTTTGGCGTTATTTTGCCCGTGATCCCCGATGCGTAGGTGCGCACGGTCGCGGGGTCGGCTCTTTTCGGCAGGATGCCCGATGCGCAGGCTGTTGTGACCGCCGAAAGCTCGGTGCTCATTTTCAGCCTTTTCGGGATCTGTGCGGCAAGCTCTTTGTCACTGTCGCGCAGAAGCATTCCGAGGCGGATCGCCGCAAGATGCGCGCGCGCCGAGATAAATCCGAGAGAGGCGGCTTCGCCTCTTTCCTTTTTAAGATAAAGACCCGCGGGGAAATCATCGGGAATGAAATCAACGGCTTTGAAATTATTTTGAGCCAGCGTTTCGAAATACACCGCGGGCATTATTTCGCCGAGGACGTGCGCCGAATGCATCAGCGAGAGCGAATGCGACGGCGTTTCCGCCGAAAGCAGACCGAGGACCTCGCTTCCTATCCTCTCCGCGCTGACGGCAGAGAGCCTTTTTCGCTCGCTTTTTGCCGCCGAGAGTGTTTTTTCTTCAATTTCAAACCCGAGCCGCGCCGCAAAACGGAACCCGCGCAGGATGCGGAGCGAATCCTCGGTGAAGCGGCGGACGGGGTCGCCGACCGCGCGGATAACGCCGAGTTTCAGATCGTCGGCACCTCCGAAGGGATCGCAAAGTCCGCGCGTGGGGGAATACGCCATCGCGTTGACGGTGAAATCGCGCCGCGCGAGGTCTTCCTTTATATTTTTCGTAAATTCCACCGAATCGGGACGGCGCCCGTCGGTGTAGTCACCGTCGACGCGGTAGGTGGTGATCTCGAGGGGCATTCCCTCGATAACGACGGTCACGGTGCCGTGTTTTTCGCCCGTGAGTATCGTGTGGAAATCGGCAAAGACGGTCTTGATCTCCTCGGGCGATGCCGAGGTGGTGACGTCGTAATCGTGAAGCGCGCGCCCGAGCATAGCATCGCGCACCGCACCGCCGACAACGTAAGCCTCGAATCCGAAAGACTCGAGCTGCGTCAAAGCAAAGTCGACCGCACGCGGCAGGTTCATATTGAATTGTGACATGCGATCAGATCCTTTCGTGGAGGGGACGGTTAATGTCGGCTTGCGCCGAGTTAAGATTGCGCTTCGCGCAAGTTAAGATCGGCTTCGCCGAGTTAATATTTGCCCCGCAGGTGAAGCTTAAGGCAGGTTTTCGCGGAGCGAAAAGCGTTTTATCAAGAAAACTTCGTTCGCACTCGCGAAGCAGGGGTGCAGGGGGGCGCAGCCCGAAAGTAACGCACTCGCCCG
>JAZSLM010000089.1:0-3086 GCA_045535375.1 Eubacteriales bacterium | reverse complement strand
CATCACGGTCATCGGCATCTTTCTGGGTGCGATAACGGTAAACGTGCTCGATAAACTCGTGCCGCACCTGCATAAGCTTTCGGGAATAGACCCGGAGAACGTGGAAAACAGCGGCAAGGTCGATAAGATCCTGCTTTTTGTGCTTGCGATCGCGATACACAATTTTCCCGAAGGAATCGCGGCGGGCGTCGGATTCGGAACCGATAACATTGCCGACGGCATCCTTATCGCCCTCGGAATCGCGCTTCAGAATATACCCGAGGGTATGATCATCATCGCTCCGATGCTATCGGCGGGAATCAAGCCGAGCCGAACCTTCCTCATCGCCGCCGTGACCGGAGTGGTCGAGGTAGTCGGCACGCTTATCGGCTATCTTGCCGTCAGCCTTGCGCAGGCGGTTCTCCCCTTTGCGCTTGCATTTGCGGGCGGAACGATGCTTTACGTCGTAAGTGACGAAATGATCCTCGAAACTCACGCGCACGGAAGCGAGCGCGCCGCGACGTATTCTTTGCTCGTCGGCTTCTGCATGATGCTTGTATTGGACGTGCTCCTCGGTTAAAATGAAAATTTCCGCACCGAAATACTATCTTGATTTTGCCTGCATAGCCGACAAATGCTCCCACAGCTGCTGCATCGGCTGGGAGATCGACGTTGACGGGCGCACGATGGAAAAATATTCCGCACTCCGCGGCGGCTACGGCGAGGAGATACAGAAGAGCATCTGCGGAGAAGTGCCGCATTTTGCACTCCGCGAGGGCGACCGTTGCCCGCATCTCGACGGGCAAGGACTTTGCAGGATCATCTGCGAGCTCGGTGAGGGCTATCTTTGCGACATCTGCCGCGAGCATCCGCGTTTTTACAACTCCACCGCACGCGGACGCGAGGCGGGACTCGGACTTTCCTGCGAGGAAGCGTGCAGGATCATTCTCTCGTCGGATAATTACGCGGAAATGACCGAGATCGGCGAGGACGGGGAAGAGAATGAGTTTTCCTTCGACTCTGTCGCCGAGCGCGAGAGTGTATATGCAATTCTTTCCGACCGTAACATTCCATACGCCGAAAGACTTCGCGAGATCGCGGAAAAATACGATGCATCGCCCGAAAAACTCGGCGACGGCGAGTGGAAAGAGGTGTTAAACAGCCTCGAATACCTTGACGAAGCGCATCGAGGGCTGTTTTTGAGCTTTTCATCAAAGGCGGAAACGCCCGACGACATCGAAAAAGAGCTCGAGCGCGCGCTGGCGTATTTCATCTACCGCCACGCCTCCGCGGCGGAAAACGAAGAAGAATTCCGCGCCGCCGTCGGCTTTTCGCTCTTCTGCGAACGCCTGCTCGCATCGATCGCATCAAAAGACAATATCCTCGAGTGCGCCCGGATCCTCTCCGAGGAGATCGAGTATTCCGAGGATAATACTGATGCTATCAAAATGGAATTTTGGTTTTAATATGAAAAATCCGCCCGGATTTCGGGCGGATTTTAGTTTAGAGTTTAGAGTTATGATGCCCTTCGGGCAGTTATGAATTTGCTTCGCAAACGTTATAGTTGTGCCGCAGGCACATCATAACTTGGCGTAGCCAATCATAACTCAAAACTCGCCGCAGGCGAATATAACTTTTAGAACGCTCCTCCCATACGAAGCAGGAAGGTTACGAGGAATACGGTGATTGCCGAAACGAGGGTGGACCATACCACGAGCTGGCCGGCGAGGGTGACGTCGCCGCCCATTTCCTGTACCATAGGTACGCTGGGAACCGCAACGGGGGTTGCGAATGCCGCTACGAGAGTTGCGAACTGCGCGGCGCTGAATCTCTCGCGGAAGAAGAGGAATGCCACACCGATAACGAGCGCGGGAACGATCACGGTACGGGTAAGAGTACCGAAGATGATCTCCTTTTTGAGCGCGGCAACCGCGGAGAACTCAAACTGCGCGCCGAGAACGAGGAGCGCGAGCGGGATAGCGAGGTTTGCAAGATACTGAAGGACCTGGAAGAGGGGAGTAATATCGGAAAGCTTGAAGGTGATTCCCGCGGGCTCGAGAACGAGTGTGCGGACAGCCACGCAGACAAGTGCCGCGAAGATACCGATGATGAGGGGGTTCTTGATGATGTCAAGAATGATCTTCTTCGGCGAAACCTTCTCGCCGCTGTCGTTGCCGAGCGCGGAAAGGCTGATAACGGCAAGCACGTTGAAGCAGGGAATAATTGCGGCGGAAAGAATGGTTGCCGCCATCATACCCTCGTCGCCGTAAAGCGAGCCCGCAAGCGGGATACCGATCAGTGAGTAACCCGAACGGAAGATAGCCTGAACGAGAACGCCGACGCGGTCCTTTTTACCCGCTATCATAATGCAAGCGGGGATGGAGAGAGCGAAAACGACGAAGAGTGCGATAAGACAATAGCCGATGAAGCCGAGATCGACATCGGACAATGACATCTTGTAGATATTAACGAAGAGCATAACGGGCATGAACGCGCGGAAGACGAGCTTATTAGCCTTTTTGGCGAAATCCTCGTCCATCATGCCGATCTTTTTGAAGAAATAGCCGACAACTACGGCAAGAACGATGGGTGCGACTGCGGAAAGAGCGAAAATAAACGAATCCATAAATACGTACCTTTCTACCTATTATAATAACCACAATATTTTACCACTTTTTTCATCTCTCTTCAAGTGCATTTTTTGACGATTTTCTACCTATTTATATAATTTTTTTGTGGGAGTTGCCTTTAGCTGCTTATTTGGGGTGAAAGTTGGCGGGATTTGATGCACATAAATACGTAAAAAGTTTCGTTTATTTTGCTTTTCTTGATAACATACTGACGTATAATGTTGACAGAGGTGGTTTTCGCACTAATCCGAAGTCGCGCGGAACCCTTCCCCCCCTTGCGAAGCAAGGGGACTAGGTTACTGACAAACCCATATTCTAAAAAACGATATGTCAAAGTGTACAAAAACAGTCAAACAGCTATGTTCGCACTCGCAATGCAGGGGTGAAGGGGGCGCAGCCCAAAAGTAACGAACTCGCCCGTCGACTCTGTCGGTTTTCCGAAGGAAAACGGCGGTGTTCAGCCGCCGAGGCAGAGCC
>JAZSLM010000103.1:0-5469 GCA_045535375.1 Eubacteriales bacterium | reverse complement strand
CCTTCACCCCTGCATTGCAAGTGCGAACATAGCTTTCTAATTTTTGTGCATATTACTATATGTTAATTAACGATATATGTTTGTCAGCAGTCTGTCCCCCCTTGCGAAGCAAGGGGGACGGAGTCTGTACTGCGCAATAATCAAACGCACAAATTATTTCAATAAAAAATCCCAAATCCTCTTTACAAATGCCCAAAAATTTGGTATCATATATAGTGGATAAATTTAATAAACAGCGAGGAACTGAAAATGAAAAATATTCCGCGTCCCGAACATCCGCGTCCTGATTTTTACCGTGCCGATTGGGTAAACCTCAACGGCGAGTGGGAATTCCACGAGGATTACAGCCGCTCGGGCAGAGCGCGCAAGCTCTACCACGCCGATGCGGCGCTTGACGGGAAAATTACCGTCCCCTTCTGCCGCGAGAGCGTGCTTTCGGGGCTTGGCAACACCGATTTCTGCGAGTGCGTATGGTACCGCCGCGCCGTCACCCTCCCCGAGGGTTGGAATAACGGCTCGGACAGAATTCTGCTCCACATCGGCGCCTGCGACTACAAGACCGAGGTCTGGGTAAACGGCAAGAACGTCATCAATCACGTCGGCGGCTACGTTCCCGTGAATGCCGACATCACCGATGCTCTCGGGGCGGGTGAAAATATCATCACGATCTGCGCCGACGACGTCATCCGCAGCGGCAATCAGCCCGGCGGCAAGCAGAGCACACTTTACGCTTCTCACGGTTGCTCCTACACCAGAACCACCGGTATCTGGCAGACGGTCTGGCTCGAGCGCGTTCCCGCTTCCTACGTAAAGAATTTCAAGGTCTACACCGACATCCACGCCGGCACCGTTACCGTTTCGGTAAACGCGATCGGTGCGGAAGGCAAGAGTGTCAAGGTAGCAACCGCGTATAATTCCGAATCCACCGGCGAGGCAGAGGCAGTCGTTTGCAGCGGCATCGCAACCGTTACCGTCAAGCTCTCGAAGGTCGAGCTCTGGGAGATCGGCGCGGGCAGACTTTACGATATGACCATCACCCTCGGTGACGATAAGGTGGATACCTATTTCGGTATGCGCTCGGTCGAGGTCAAGGACGGATTCCTTTATCTCAACGGCAAGTGCGTCTTCCAGCGACTCATTCTCGATCAGGGCTTCTATCCCGACGGAATCTATACCGCATCCTGCGAGGACGAGCTTCTGAACGATATCAAGCGTTCGATGGCGTGCGGATTCGACGGCGCAAGACTTCACCAGAAGATCTTCGAGCCCCGCTTCCTCTACCATTGTGACCGCGAGGGTTACATCGTCTGGGGCGAGCACGGCAACTGGGGACTCGATATCGCGCGCGCTGACGCTTGGGCAAACTTCATCCCCGAGTGGGTCGAGTGCATGGAGCGCGACTTCAACCATCCCGCCATCATCGGCTGGTGCCCCCTCAATGAAACGCAGAAGAATCAGGATCCCGATTTCGTCCGCGCTCTCGGTGCGGTCACCCGCGCGTTTGACCCGACCCGTGCCTATATCGACACCTCGGGATGGACGCACGTTCACCACGTTTCCGACTTCATGGACGTTCACGATTACGATCAGAATCCCGAAACCTTCCGCGCAAGATACGAGGATATGCGTCAAAACGGTACGCTCCAGGGCATGCCGCGCAACCACTTCGGCTACACCACCACCTTCGTTTCCGAGTACGGCGGAATCCGCTGGGCTCCCGAGGGAGCAGGCTGGGGCTACGGCAACGCGCCGAAGTCGGGCGAGGAATTCATCGAGCGCTTCCGCGGACTTACCGACGCCCTCATCGATAACCCCGCGATCGGCGGTCTTTGCTACACCCAGCTGACCGACGTCGAGCAGGAGGTCAACGGACTTTATACATATAACCGCGAAGTTAAGTTTGATCCCGCGATATTCAAGGCAGTCCTTCAGCGCCGCGCGGCGTGTGAGGAGTAAGAAAAGTGACTAGTGGCTAGTGACTAGTGACTAGTGAAAGGAGAATTTCCTCACTTTGTTCGGAAATTTTCTGATTATTATCAAAATAGAAAAGGTAACATAAAAAATGAGCGAAAAAATGATGGCAGCCGTGCTTTGCGGCGACAGAGATCTTCAGTATAAAGAAACCGAAAAGCCTTCCCCCAAGGCGGGCGAGGTGCTTGTCCGTGTCAGAGCGAGCGGTATCTGCGGCTCGGATATTCCCCGCGTGCTTCACGGGGGCGCGCACTTCTTCCCGATCATTCTCGGACACGAATTCTCCGGCGAGATCGCGGAGATCGGCGAGGGTGTTGAAGGATTCGAGATCGGCGACCGCGTATCCGGCGCGCCTCTGAAACCCTGCGGAAAGTGCCGCGATTGCCAGAAGGGCAATTACTCCCTCTGCAAGCACTATTCCTTCATCGGCTCGCGCGAGAACGGAAGCTTCGCGCAGTACGTGGCTATCCCCGCGCAGAACGCGATCAAGTTCGATAAGAGCGTTTCCTTCGAGCAGGGCGCGATGTTCGAGCCCTCGACCGTAGCTCTCCACGGCGTTCTCCTCAACGAGTGCGCGGGCGGCGAGTACGTTGCAGTTTGCGGCGGCGGTACGATCGGTCTTTTCACCGCGCAGTGGGCAAAGATCTTCGGCGCAAAGAAGGTTGTCGTAATCGATATCCTCGACGAAAGACTTGAGCTTGCAAAGAAGCTCGGCGCGGACGAGGGATTCAACTCCACCGACCCAGATTTTGCGGAAAAGATCAAGGCATACACGAACGGCGAAGGATTTGGCGCAGTCTATGAGACCGCGGGCAGCCCCGTGACCATGAAGATGGCGTTCGAGCTTGCCGCTAACAAGGCGCACGTCTGCTTCATCGGCACCCCCCACACCGACGTGACCTTCACCCCCAAGATGTGGGAGAACCTCAACCGCAAGGAATTCCGCCTTGTCGGCTCCTGGATGAGCTATTCCGCACCCTTCCCGGGCAAGGAATGGGAGCTCACCGCCGCATGCTTCGGCGACGGCAGACTCAAGTATGACGAAGGACTCGTTTTCGCAAAATATCCCCTCGCAAAGGCATGGGAGGCGTTTGAGCAGTATCTCATTCCCGGAGCGGTGAAGGGTAGGATTTTGCTTGTTGATGAGGACTGAGTGAAAAGTTGCTAGTGGCTAGTGGCTAGTGACTAGTGAAGGTAAATTTTCGCGGAGCGAAAATTTCACATCAATAATTTTGTGCTGTGCAGATCAGATTTTGTGCGGTATAAAAATATAACAAGTAAATAAAAAAGATTCTCGGATATTTTCGAAGCAAAGCTTCTTAATATCCGAGAATTTTATATTCAGGCATTAAATTACCAAGCTAAATAAAGGATCATCAACACCGAATTAAATTATCACAATATCTGATTTTCTCGCAAAGCGAGAAAATCTTCCTTCCACTAGTCACTAGTCACTAGCAACTAGCCACTAACTATCCACCTACACCGTAGGAAAACTATCATTCGTGCTCTCTGCGACGATACCGTCCGCGGAGGCGACCGCCGCGGGGCGTTCTTCCTCGGTGTAGCTTCCCGTCGGGGCGGTCATTATTCCGAAGCTGACGGCTATTGCCGTGTTGACGCGGTTCATCATCTCGTCGTCGAGGTGTCCCATCCGCTCGCGCAGGCGGCGTTTGTCAAGTGTACGTATCTGCTCCAGCAGTATCACCGAATCCCGCGCAAGTCCCGCGCGCTCGGCGTATATGTCGATATGTGTGGGCAGGCGCGTTTTGCTCATTCTTGA
Source organism: Eubacteriales bacterium (assembly GCA_045535375.1). GTDB lineage: Bacteria > Bacillota > Clostridia > Oscillospirales > CAG-272 > CAG-390. Next base: position 1,715 of record JAZSLM010000103.1, on the reverse strand, counting down.
AGTGATCGCGGCGGCGATGACCGTCGGGCTGTATTTGTTGCCAACGTCATTCTGTATTATAAGCACGGGGCGCAGTCCGCCCTGCTCCGAGCCGACGACGGGCGAAAGATCGGCGTAATATATATCCCCTCTGCGGATCTGCGAGTTCATTTCCATCTTCCTTTCCTTGTTCTGTCACTATTCTTGACAATTCCCCGTCCTTTCAAACAACGAAAATGAAATTAGGTCAGGGGAAATTTTCTCCATTGTCAGTATATGTCGAAGGAAAAGATATTGACTTTGAAGCAAAAGGGTGATATAATTATAAAAAACTCTTTCGGAGGAAGACAAATGAATTACTGGACTCAAAGCAAGGATAACATATACGTTGCGGCGCACCGCGGCTGGAGCACCGTTTACCCCGAGAACACCGTTCTCGCATTCAAAAAGGCGATCGAGATCGGCGTTGACCAGATCGAGACCGACGTCCGCATCACCCGCGACGGCGAGCTCGTCTGCATCCACGACGCAACCGTCGACCGCACCACAAACGGCACCGGCAAGGTCTGCGACAAGACTCTCGCCGAGCTCAAGACCCTTGATGCCGGCTCCTGGAAGGGAGCGGAATTTGCGGGCGAAAAGATCCCCACCTTCATCGAGTTTATGGAGCTTATGAAGGATCATCCCACCATGACACTCGACGTTGAGCTCAAGGAATACCCTGTTGACGGTCGCGACGAGATCGCATACGAGGTCTGCGACCGCGTGCTGAAGATCATTGACGACTACGGATTCACAGATCGCGTCGTTATCAACACCTTTAACGGCAAGCTTCATGAGTATATGGAGGACAAGTACGGCACAAAGTACCGCCGCCACATCTACTACCCCCTCACCCACATGGGCAAGGTAAAGCGCGACCCCTACAACCCCTCCGCATACTGTTGCTGCATGTTCCGCGCGCTCTACAGCCCGATCAACATGGCGACAAAGGAAGAATTCGACCGCATGGCGGCTCTCGGCGTACAGCCCTGGGCACCCGCGGGAGTCAAGACCCAGGAGCACGTTGACGAAGTCATCGCCTGCGGCGGCGTGCTTATCACTTGCAACAACCCCGATGAGATACTTGAGTTCCTCCGCAAGAGAGGATGCCATAAGTGAGTGACTAGTGGCTAGTGACTAGTGGCTAGTGAAGGTGAAAATACGCCCGGATTTCGGGCGGATTTTTTGATTACTGGCAAAGTATAAAAATATTTTTTCTGTGGAAATATACAAAAAACAGAAAGCTATGTTCGCACTCGCAAAGCAGGGTGCAGGGGGCGCAGCCCCCTGCAAAAAGAACGATGTCATCCTGAGGAGCGCCCGCAGGCCGCTCTGCGACGAAGGATCTCGTGACGACCGAGTTGTTCCTCGGTCGTCGCGGTGCCTGTACGGTGGGGTTTGATGTGAATAACCGTCAAACTAAAGTCAAACAGATTTGTTCGCACATATGAAAATCAACATAAACGAAATCACTGTGTAATTTTGAAAGTACACAGTGATTTTTCATTTTCATATACATTTAGTTTTTTGGTGCAGTGCAGACCACTTCGCCAGCACCGCGACGCGCAAAGAACAATTTGCGCGTCACGAGATCCTTCGGCGGCAAGGCGGCCTGCGGGCGCCGCCTCAGGATGACATCGTTAGCGTTGAAGGGGGCTGCGCCCCCTTCACCCCTGCATTGCAAGTGCGAACAT
>JAZSLM010000041.1:0-8688 GCA_045535375.1 Eubacteriales bacterium | reverse complement strand
CGATGCCGTCGAGGGTCTGGAAGTCGAGGGAGGCGAAATTGAGCTTCTTGCAAAGCGTCTCGCGAAGAGCTTTTCCGCGCTCGGTCGAGCCGTCCGAGTATTCGTCGATGTGGTTGATGCCCTCTTCACCCTCAAGCTCGAAGATGATGCGGCGCGCGATAAGCTCGTCGTCGCTTCTCGAGGGGGAGAAATGCAGGTATTTGCAGCCGTACATGATCGGTGGGCAGGCACTTCTCATGTGCACCGATGCCGCGCCGTTGTCGTAAAGGAATTCAACCGTCTCGCGGAGCTGTGTGCCGCGGACGATCGAGTCGTCAACGAAAAGAAGATTCTTGCCGTGGATCAGCTCGCTTACGGGGATCAGCTTCATCTTTGCAACCTTGTTTCGGTTGACCTGCGAGGGTGTGGTGAAGGATCTCGGCCAGGTGGGAGTGTACTTGATGAAGGGGCGCGCGAAGGGGATGTGGCTCTCGTTTGCGTAGCCGATCGCGTGGGGTGTGCCCGAATCGGGAACGCCGCAAACGTAGTCGATGCCCTCTGTCTTGCCCTCGGCGACCTCGCGCTTTGCCATGATCGAGCCGTTGCGGCAACGCATACACTCAACGTTTACGTTTTCGTAATCCGAGGTGGGGTAGCCGTAATAGGACCAGAGGAACGCGCAGATCTTCATCTCCTTTTCGGGGGGAGCAAGCTGAGTTACGCCCTCAGCCGTGATCTCAACGATCTCGGCGGGTCCGAGCTCGCGAAGATCGGAATATCCGAGCTTCTTGTACGCAAAGTCCTCAAAGGCAACGCAGTAACCGTCCTCGCAAACGCCGAGCTCGACGGGAAGTCTGCCCAGCTTGTCGCGCGCGGCGATGATCTTGCCCCCGTCGGTGAGGATAAGGATGGTTGCCGAGCCGTCGATACGGTTCTGCGCGTATCGGATGCCCTCCGCGAAGGTGGACTTCATATTGATGATGGCGGCGATAAGCTCGGTCGAGTTGACCGCGCCGCCCGTCATTGCGTTGATATGGCCCGAATTCGACATTACCTCGGCGAGAAGCTCGTCCGAGTTGTTGATCATAGCAACGGTGCAGATCGCGTATGTGCCGAGATTCGAGCGAATGAGAAGGGGCTGGGGATCCGAGTCGCTGATGCAGCCGATCGAACTGTTTCCGCTGACCTCCTCAAAGATATTTTCAAATTTGGTTCTGAAGGGTGAGTTTGCAATGCTGTGGATCTGTCTTTGCAGACCGACCTCGGGGTTGTAAGCGGCTATTCCTCCGCACCGAGTACCGAGGTGAGAATGGTAATCGGTGCCGAAGAATACGTCGGATATAGCCTCCGAGTGCTTTGCACACCCGAAAAATCCGCCCATTTATACCTCTTATGCGAAGAAGAGCTTCGAGAGGGTCATAGGATCGATGTACTCGCCGTCCTTGTAAACTCTCATGTTACCGGATGCGATCTCGTCAATGAGGATGACCTCGCCGTCTGCGTTGTAGCCGTACTCGAACTTGATGTCGTAGAGAACGAGTCCGCGCTCTGCGAGATCGTCAGCGATGATCTTGGTGATCTTGCGGGTCATATCAGCCATGTCGTCATACTGCTTGTCGGTCATAACTCCGAGAACAACGAGGCCTTCCTTGGTTACGAGCGGGTCGCCCTTTGCGTCGTTCTTGAAGGTCATCTCAACGTAGGAGGGAAGGTCTGCGCCCTCTTCGATGTAATCGGAGTAGCGGCGGAGGAAGCTGCCGACAGCCTTGTTGCGGCAGATGACCTCGAGTCCCTTGCCGAAGGGCTTAACGGGAACGACTTCCATGGTGGTGTCGTCGAGGTTAGCGGAGATATAGTGGGTCTTGATGCCTGCGGCGTTGATCTTTTCGAAGTAGTAGATGGACATGCGGAGGTTGACGTCGCCGACACCCTCGATGGTGAGGCCTACGGAGTTCTCTCCGGGATCAAAAACGCCGTCCTTGCCGGTGCAGTCGTCCTTGAACTTGAGAAGGTAGTTGCCGTGTTCGAGTGCGAATACGTCCTTGGTTTTGCCGGTGTAAACGAGATTGTTTGCCATTTTTTTGTTCTCCCTTTTTATAGATGAAATTTAGATTTTCGGTTTTTAGCAGATAAGTAAAAATATACTTATCCGGAAAGCTATGTTAGCACAAACGAAGCAGGGCTGCGCCCCCTTCACCCCTGCTTGCGAGTGCGAACATAGATGATGGTGATGCCATTTTACGGTTTAATCGTGCTTATTTTTATTTTTAATCGGAAAATTTTCGCCAAAGGCGAAAATTCACCTTCACTAGCCACTAGTCACTAGCCACTAGTCACTGCAACTTTTCCGCAACCGCCTTATCCTTAGCGATCACTCCCTCATACTGCGCCTGACGGTGAGCCTTGAGGCGGGCGTCGAGTTCGCTGTCGGAGAGGGCGAGGATCTGCGCTGCAAGCAAAGCGGCATTGACGCCTCCGTCGATCGCAACAGTAGCTACAGGTATGCCTCCGGGCATCTGGACTGTGGAAAGAAGGGCTTCAATGCCGCCTAAATTGGTAGATTTACAGGGAATGCCGATAACGGGCAGAGTGGTGCGTGCCGCGATCGCGCCCGCAAGGTGAGCTGCCATTCCCGCAGCCGCGATAAGAACACCTATTCCTCTCTCCTGTGCCGTCATGGCATACTGCGCCGCCTCGTCGGGAGTGCGGTGCGCGGAATAAACGTGCACCTCGAATTCGATTCCGAGCGCACTGAGGGTATTCGTAGCTTTTTCGATAACGGGAAGATCGCTGTCGCTTCCCATAACAATACCGACTTTGTACTTCATTTTTTACCTCACTGATAAAAATAAAAAATATATATTTAATTATACTATAATAGAGAAGCAAAGTCAAGGAAAATTATAAATAAATCGTAAATTTCGACAGAGAAATTTTGCGCGTTTTTTGCCCTTTCTATGTGTAATGTGACAATTCGTCAAAAGTCGCAAAAAACTTTGATTTTCCTATTGACTAAAGACGAAAAATAAGATATAATATTATGATAGTAAATAGTAGTTGGTTGTAAAACGCAGTTTTACAATTGGCTTTTTTGGAGGCAGACTGATGAAGTATTTTGATAAGGTTAAGTTCATGGGTCCCGTTGATCCTTCTATGATCGACGGTTGTGTTGCTGTTTCCGAATTTTCCGATAAGGATAATATCGTCATTTTTCCCGGCTTCTGTGATGTGCATGTGCATTTCCGTGAGCCGGGTTTTTCGTATAAAGAAACGGTAAAGAGCGGTTCCCTCGCGGCGGCACACGGCGGATACACGACCGTTTGCACCATGCCGAATCTCAACCCCGTTCCCGACAGCCTTGAAAATCTCGGTCTGCAGCTTGATATAATCAAAAAGGATGCGTCGGTCGAGGTCATCCCCTACGGCGCCATTACCGTCGGCGAGATGGGCGAAAAACTTGCCGATCTTCGCGGAATGGCACCCTTTGTTGCGGGATTTTCGGACGACGGACGCGGCGTTCAGAGCGACGCGATGATGGAAGAGGCGATGAAGACAGCAAAGAGCCTCGGCAAAATGATCGTGGCGCACTGCGAGGTAAATTCGCTTCTGAACGGCGGCTATATCCACGACGGTGAGTACGCACGCGCACACGGTCACCGCGGCATCTGCTCCGAGAGCGAGTACGCGCAGATCGCGCGCGACCTTGAACTCGTCGCGAAGACGGGATGCTCCTATCACATCTGCCACATTTCGGCAAAGGAGAGCGTTGCGCTTCTACGCGAGGCTAAAAAAAGCGGGCTCGACGTTTCGGGCGAAACCGGACCGCATTATCTTATAATGGACGACAGCGACCTGTGCGAGGAAGGCAGATTCAAGATGAATCCCCCCCTCCGTTCGGCGGCGGACAGAGAGGCACTCGTTGAGGGTATCCTTGACGGCACGCTCGAGATGATCGCCACCGACCACGCGCCTCACTCGGCGGAAGAGAAGAGCCGCGGACTTGAAAAGAGCCCCTTCGGTATAGTAGGACTTGATTTCGCTTTCCCCTGGATGTATACCAAACTTGTTAAAACGGGCATAATTCCGCTTGAAAAACTCATAGATTGTCTTTCCACCAACCCGAGAAAGCGTTTCGGACTGCCCCTCGGCAAGTCCTTCAGCGTTTGGGATCTCTCGGCGGAGGTAACGGTTGACGAAAACTTCATACAGTCGCAGGGCAAAGCAACGCCGATCCTCGGCGAGAAGCTGCTTGGAAAGAACCTCTTGACGGTTTGCGGCGGAAAGATCGTTTGGGAAAGTTGATATTTGAGGCAGTTTTTCTTGATATAGTTTACAGCAGACTTTGAAATTGACCCGGCTTCGCCGAGATCCTTCGACTCCGCTGCGCTCCGCTCAGGATGACAGCGTAATATTATTGGGATTAAGAATATAAATAGTATCTCGTAATGAAATTTCGTACATTTATAGCTTAAAACGAAAATACGAGCCGCAAGTAAAATTATCAGCAAAAATCACATTACGCTGTCATCCTGAGCGGAGCGCAGCGGAGTCGAAGGATCTCGGCGGAGCCGGGTCAACTAATAAGTCTGTAGTAAACAAAATCTATGTGAAATGAAAGAGCATTACGTGAGATGAAAGAATATTATGTTTACATTTTGACTAATTTTCACCGCACAGTACTATACATTGGAGTAACAAATGACATTATCCGAAGAGTCAGACAGCATCAGGCAAAGAAGAATGAAGGCTTTACTTCCGAATACAATGTGGACATTCTGGTATATTTTGAAAAATATCAAGATGTGAAAAAAGCTATTAGGCGTGAAAAGCAGTTGAAAGGATGGAATCGTGCCAAAAAAGACGCTTTGATAGCTGCAAAAAATCCCGAATTAAAGGATTTGATGCGAGAATATAAAAGTTTTTACGAGCAAAAAATGCAACAGTAAAAATGCAATATCTTTTGGCGCAAGCCGACATTAACTTTGATTATAATTTATGATTAAAATACAGGAGAAAGAAAATGGCAAAAAGAACAGATCTGAAGAAGATTCTCATCATCGGCTCGGGACCTATCGTTATCGGTCAGGCAGCGGAGTTTGACTACGCGGGCACGCAGGCGTGTCTGGCGCTCAAGGAGGAGGGCTACGAGGTAGTTCTCGTAAACTCCAACCCCGCGACCATCATGACCGACACCACCATCGCGGACAAGGTCTATATGGAGCCGCTTACACTTGAATATATCGCAAAGATCCTCCGCTACGAGCGCCCCGACGCGATCCTTCCCGGCATCGGCGGTCAGACGGGCCTCAACCTCGCAATGCAGCTTGAAAAGAAGGGCGTTCTCAAGGAATGCCGCGTCGAGCTTCTCGGTACATCCAGCGAATCGATCGAGAGAGCAGAGGACCGCGAGCTCTTCAAGGAGCTTTGCCAGTCGATCGGCGAGCCCGTAATCCCCTCCGAGATCACCTATGACCTTGAAGAGGCAAAGGCTGCGGCTGAGCGTATCGGCTACCCCGTTGTTCTCCGTCCCGCGTTCACCCTCGGCGGCACGGGCGGCGGATTTGCTTACAACGAGGCAGAGCTCATCGAGATCGGTATCAACGCCTTCAGACTTTCTCCCGTACATCAGGTCCTCATCGAGAAGAGCGTCAAGGGCTACAAGGAGATCGAATTTGAGGTAATGCGCGACGGAAACGACCACGCAATCACCATCTGCGGCATGGAAAACATCGACCCCGTCGGCGTTCACACCGGCGACTCCCTCGTCGTTGCGCCCATTATGACCCTCTCGGATCACGACAAGAAGATGCTCAACGATTCGGCTATCAAGCTGATCAAGGAGCTCAAGATCGAGGGCGGCTGTAACGTACAGTTCGCGCTCAATCCTCACTCGAGCGAATACTACCTCATCGAGGTCAACCCCCGCGTTTCCCGTTCTTCGGCACTCGCATCCAAGGCTTCGGGTTACCCCATCGCGCGCGTTACCGCAAAGATCGCGGTCGGTATGGCTCTCGAGGAGATCAAGATCGCAAATACCAACGCGGCGTTCGAGCCCCAGCTTGACTACGTCATCGCCAAGCTCCCCCGCTTCCCCTTCGATAAGTTCACCACAGCGTCAAATCAGCTTGGAACTCAGATGAAGGCAACGGGCGAGGTCATGGGTATCGGCTCGAATCTCGAGGAATGTCTGCTCAAGGGTATGCGCTCGCTCGAGGTCGGCGTAAACCACGTATATCATCCCAAGTTCGATAATATGTCGAACGAGGAGATCCTTGAATATATCTCCACCTTCCGCGACGACAACATCTTCGCGATCGCCGAGCTGCTCGCACGCGGCATCACTGTTGAGAAAGTACACGAAATTACTCAGATCACACCCTACTTCCTCGAGGCGGTCAAGAACATCGTTGATATGGAGGAGACCCTCAAGGCTCATCCCTTCGAGCTTGAGACCCTCACCGCGGCAAAGAAGATGGGCTTCTCGGATAAGTACGTCGCAAGAATGTGGAAGTGCACCGAGATCGACGTATTCAACTTCCGCAAGGAAAAGAATCTCTTCCCCGTATTCCGCATGGTCGATACCTGCCACACCGGCGCGTATATTCCCTATTTCTACTCCTCCTACACCGGCGAGAACACCTCGATCCTCACAGATAAGAAGAAGATCGTCGTTCTCGGCGCGGGTCCCATCAGAATCGGTCAGGGTGTAGAGTTCGACTACTCCACCGTTCACGCCGTTATGACCATCAAGAAGGCGGGCTACGAGGCTATCATCATCAACAACAACCCCGAGACCGTTTCGACAGACTACACCACCGCGGACAAGCTCTACTTCGAGCCCCTCACTCCTGAGGACGTTATGAATATCATCGAGTTTGAGAAGCCCGAGGGCGTTATCGCATCCCTCGGCGGACAGACCGCGATCAACCTCGCGCAGCCCCTCTTTGACAGAGGCGTCAAGATCATCGGCACCGATTGCGCCGCTATCGACCGCGCAGAGGACAGAAACGCATTCGAAAATCTCCTTAATGAGCTCAACATCCCCCGCGCGAAGGGTAAGGCAGTCACCAAGATCGAGGACGGTCTTGCAGCTGCGGCGGAGATCGGTTATCCCGTGCTCGTCCGTCCCAGCTTCGTTCTCGGCGGCAGAGCTATGCAGATCGTCGGTAACGAGGAGCAGCTCCGCAGCTACCTCAAGACCGCGGTTGAGATCGACGAGGACAAGCCCGTTCTCGTTGACAAGTACATCAGCGGTAAGGAGGTCGAGGTCGACGCGATCTGCGACGGCAGAAACGTCTTCGTCCCCGGCATCATGGAGCTCGTTGAGCGTACCGGCGTCCACTCGGGCGACTCGATCAGCGTATATCCCCCCTTCTCGATCTCGGATAAGGTCAAGGGAATCATCCTTCAGTATGCAAAGAAGCTCGGTCTGGGAATCGGAATCGTAGGTCTTTACAATATCCAGTTCATCGTTGACGAGCACGACGACGTATACATCATCGAGGTCAACCCCCGTTCCTCGCGTACCGTGCCCTTCCTCTCGAAGGCGACCGGCTACAGCCTTGCGGACATCGCGACCGAGGTCATCCTCGGCAAGTCCTTAAAGGAGCAGGGAATCTTCGATATCTATCCCGAGGAGAAGAACCGCTGGTACGTCAAGGTACCCGTATTCTCCTTCAACAAGCTCCGCGGACTCGACGCGTACCTCTCCCCCGAGATGAAGTCGACGGGCGAGGCGATCGGATACGACGATAAGTTCTACCGCGCGCTCTATAAGGCGCTCCAGGCTTCGGGTATGAAGCTCCAGAATTACGGCACCGTATTTGCCACCATCGCGGACAAGGATAAGGAAGAGGCACTTCCTCTCATCCGCCGCTTCTACAACCTCGGCTTCAATATCGAGGCAACATCGGGTACCGCTAATTTCCTCAAGGAAAACGGCATCCGCACCCACGTTATGAAGAAGCTTGAGGAGGATACCGACGAGATCGCGCGCGCACTCTCGCAGGGACACATCGCGTACGTTATCAACACCCGCGATATCGATTCGGTCGGCTCGGCAAACGACGGCGCACTCATCCGCCGCTACGCAACCGAGAACAACGTCACCATCATGACCTCCCTCGACACCGTAAGCGTACTCCTTGACGTACTTGAGGAGACAACTCTGACTATTTCGACTATCGATTCGTAAAATAACGATTTACACGGCAATATCCCGCCCGCGCGGGGTATTGCCTGTTCGATAAGATGATACCTTATAATAAAAAGAACACGCAACTGTCAAAGGTATTAAGAAAACATATGACGCCGGAAGAAAAGCATTTGTGGTATGATTTCTTAAAGAAATTACCGATGGCGGTGAAAAGGCAGCATCCGATATAGTGGTACATAGTGGATTTCTATATCCCGCAAGCAAAACTAGTGATTGAGATCGACGGCTCCCAACACGAAAGTTCAGACAATGCAAAGGCAGATGCCGAGAGAGACGAGGTGTTGAATTCTTGGGAAATCGAGGTTATGCGGTTTTCCAACAGAAGAATTAATAAGTCGTTCTATTCGGTGACGTGCGAAATACTTGAAAAGCTCGGACTCACTTGGTTTGATTTGGTGGATACGGATTAAGTTTGGCAATTTTTAAGGAAGATTTTCGCTACGCGAAAAACGATATCCTATTAGGCGCCTCATCCGTCAGCCTACGGCTGCCAC
>JAZSLM010000097.1:0-9615 GCA_045535375.1 Eubacteriales bacterium | reverse complement strand
CTCATCACCCGCTGCGGCGGGTGATGAGGGGACACCGAGTGCGCCTATGTTCGCACTTACCTTCAACTAACAACTTTTCATTCCACCAACATCGCCCACGCTATCGAATAATAGCAAACGAGCGCGCAGAGGTCGCTGACGGTGGTGATGAGCGGTCCCGAGGCGACGGCGGGGTCTGCTCCGAGGCGGCAGAGGATGATCGGAATCGCGCTTCCCGTCAAACCCGACACCGTCATCGAAACCGTGCTTGAAGCGCCGATGCAAAATGCGGCGGACGCGGCGAAGGGCGAGCTGTATTTCAAGATCAGCGCAAGATACACCCAGATCGCGAAAAACGAGATCGCGCCGATAACGAGTCCCGCAAGAAAGGCTATCCACATTTCGGAAAGTATCATCCGCGGCCGGCTTTTCTCCCCTCGCACAAGTCCGCGCATCGTGACAGCAAGCGACTGCGTGCCCGCGTTGCCCGCCATTCCGAGCAGGAGCGGCTGGAAAGCCACGAGCATCGGAAGCTCATCGACGACTCCCTCGAAAAATCGCGAAATTCCCGACACGGCAAGTCCGAGAAATAGCAATGATATCAGCCACGGCAGTCGCTTCGCCGCCGCTCGAACCGTACCTTCCAATCGAACGTCCCTCCTTTTTTATTTATTATACCGCTTTTTTCGCAATTCTATTGACTTTCGCGCAAATTAACGCTATAATTGATACAATAAATCCCCAAAGGAGAACGGCAATGAAACCTATTCTTTATAATTACGACATTTACCCCAAAGTATTCCTCGGCGACCGCGAGCAGAAGATCACGATACAGCCTCTCGGCTTGCAGGCGGAATTCGTTCAAGATCATATTTACACCTTAAAAATCTTCAAGGTCAACCAGTCTAACCCCTCGGTTTATCCCGAAAGAAGCGGCAGAAGCGAGCTGACCGCAGAGCCCGATTGCGACGGTTGTCTGCGTTTTTGTGCCCACTTTGAGGGCGAGGGCGAGCACTTCATCAACGTCTACGAAGACCCCGCGGCGAAGCCGAAATTCACTCTCAGCGTTTACAGTCTCGCAGAGGATATGGCGGGCAGACTTCCCTTCCGCGGCGATCTGCACATGCACACCTGCCGCTCGGACGGCAAGGAGGGTCCCGCAACGGTTGCCGCAAACTACCGCGCGAAGGGATATGACTTCACCGTCATTTCCGACCACCACCGCTACTATCCCTCGCTCGAAGCCATCTCAGTCTTCGGCGATCTCACTGATCTCGCGATCATTCAGGGCGAGGAAGTACATCTGCCCCTCAACAACGTCCATTACGTCAATTTCGGCGGCACTTACAGCATAAACGCGCTCGTCACCCCCTCGAAAAACGAGGAAAAGGCGGGTAGCGCGCTCAAATACCGCTCCTCGGACGGCAACGCGCCCGAAACTATGACGGTTGACGAGTTCAAGGAAATGATCCGCGAGCGCGCAAAGAGCGTTCCGCGTGAGCACGAGGCAGAGCGCCTCAGCTACGCCGTCCTTGAATGGACACACGAGCAGGTGCAGGCGGCGGGCGGTCTCGGCATCTTCCCGCACCCCTATTGGCTCTGCCAGATGATGCAGCTCCCCGAGGACTACACCGAATTCGTCTACAAAAACCAGCCTTTCGACGCATTTGAAGTACTCGGCGGCGAGAATATCTTCTCGCACAACGGCTTCCAGACGGCGTTTTACTACACGATGAAGGCGCAGGGCTACGACGCGCCCGTTGTCGGAAGCACCGACAGCCACGGCTCGACCGAGCATAACCGCAACGGCGACATCTGCTCAACCATCGTCTTTGCAAAGGCAAACGAGAGAGTTGCCCTCATCGACGCGATCAAGGAAAAATACTCGCTCGCGGTCGATACCATCAGCAAGGAATATCGCCTCGTCGGCGACTTCCGTCTGATCAAATACGGCTCGTTCCTCATGGAGAACTACTTCCCGCTCCACGACCTCGCCTGCGAAGCCGAAGGCTACTACATGAACCGCTACATCGCCGGCGACGGCCGCGCCCGCAAGATCCTTGAGGCAATGAAGGGACAACAGGCGGAAATGATGGAGAAATATTTTAAGGTATAATATAAATAACACCCCGACATTTTTGTCGGGGTGAAAAAATATTTTCACACTGATCAATAATCCATTCCAAAAATAAGAAAATTTGTCGACATATATTTATGAAAGCGCTTTTGAGAACAACAGAAAGGAGAAAATATGAGCAAACGCAAGGAAGAAAAAGCTCCTATTATTGCTGACGAGCAGATAATCGAGCTTTATTGGCAGAGAAACGAACGTGCGATAAGCGAAACCGACTTCAAATACGGTCAATATCTTTATCGGATAGCCTATAACATCCTTCACGACAAGCTTGATTGCGAAGAATGCAGGAACGATACATATCTCGATATATGGAACGCTATACCGCCCGAAAGGCCAAATGTTTTCCCTGCGTTCATTACACAAATTATGAGGCGAACCGCTATCGATAGATATAAGCAAAAAACGAGCAAAAAGCGCATTCCGTCCGAACTGACTTTATCCCTCGACGAACTTGATGCTGAAGCAGTGCACTATGACAATACCGAAGAATTGGGCAGAATCATCTCGGATTATCTGAGAACTCTTTCCGACAAGCAGCAATTTATGTTTATCGGTAGATTTTATATTGCCGATTCAGTTCAAGACATAGCAAACGACCTCGGTGTGACCGCGTCCGCAGTATACAAGGAGCTCGGAAAGATCAAAACCGGTCTTAAAATTCATTTGGAAAGGAACGGTGTTTACGTGTGAACAGCTACATTATTGATGGCATAACAAATATTGATCCGGATCTTATTGAAAAATATTTTACTACAAAGCAAAAACTCCGAGCCAAGAAAAATGCAACAAGAAAATGGCACGCTAATAAACGAAACATATCGATCGCTGCTTGCCTGGCATTAATTATTATCGGATTGGTGGCAACTGTGAGTGTCATAGGCAGTAATTCACCGACAGTATATAACTCATACGGAAAAATTGATATTGCATCCTTACCCGGAGCCCAAATTGTTGATACTGATGCAAGCCATTTTGTAAGCGGAAACGGTGATATCTATTCATCCGAGGGATTCGTATCTTTTATTAAAAACAGCAATATAACGGTAGTATACGGAACAGCCAAGAATATTAAAACAGTTAAAATTAAAGATTGGGCATATTCTTGGTATATTACTACTTTTGAGATTGAAGTTATCAAAGATATAAAGAACTGTGACGCAGGCCAAACATTAACAGTTGTTTCCGTAAGCCGATACAAAGGTAAAGAGGCAATACCGGATTATAGTATGGATAGTAAAATTGATCTTGAAAAAAAGACAACGGGGCTCTTCCTTTTGAAGCCCAACTCGGATTCCGTATGGAAAATTCGCGGTAAAAAATATGAAGCATCGGATTTCGGCGACTATTATGCAATGAGCCAATATGATTGTGACGGCAAGAGTATGGTTTATTATGGCACAATAATAGATATAGATAACCTGATCGAAGATTGAATTGAATCACAAATACCCAACGCACTCGCTGAAACAGCGAGTGCGTTGGGTATTTGTAATAATGATTATTCTTCCTTCTTAGAATCCGACTTATCGACTCCGCAAAGCGGATAACACCGATCGTCAGGCTTTTTTACCTTTCTCCTATAGGAAGATACCCCATCTCTTTTTTGACATTCGTATAAGCGGGGCGGATGATCTTGCCCGCGTTCTGTATCTCCTCTAGCCTGTGCGCGCTCCAGCCCGCGATCCTTGCAACGGCAAAGATCGGCGTGAACAGCTCATAAGGCAGACCGAGCATTTTATATACCATACCCGAATAAAAGTCCACGTTTGCGCTGACTCCCTTATACATTCGTCTCTTCTCGGCAATCACCTCGGGGGCCAAGCGTTCAACCGTCTCGTAAAGCTCAAAATCCTCCTCCATTCCCTTCTCGGCCGAGAGCTTTTGCGCGTATTTATGAAGGATCTCGGCTCGCGGGTCGGAAAGCGAATATACCGCATGTCCCATGCCGTAGATAAGTCCCGAACGGTCAAAAGCTTGCTTATCGAGAAGCTTTACAAGATGATCTCTGACCGCACCCTCGTCCTTGATATTGACGTGAGCCTTCATATCGTCAAACATCTGAACCACCTTGATATTCGCGCCTCCGTGGCGGGGACCCTTGAGCGAGCCAAGCGCCGCGGATATCGCGGAATAGGTATCCGTACCCGATGAAGTCACGACGTGCGTGGTAAAGGTCGAATTGTTACCTCCGCCGTGCTCTGCGTGCAAGACAAGCGCAAGATCAAGAAGCATTGCCTCAAGCGGCGAATATTTGCCGTCCTCGCGGAGGATATAGAGCAGGTTTTCTGCAGTTGAAAGCTCCTTTTTCGGATAGTGGATAAAGAGGCTACTTCCGTTATGGTAATGCATAAAGGAATGATATCCATAGACCGCAAGCAACGGAAATTCGGCTATGAGCTGCAAGCACTGCCTGAGTACGTTCGGCGTTGAGATATCGTCGGGATTTTCATCGTAAGCATAAAGCGCGAGTACGCCACGCGAAAGCATATTCATCATATCCCTGCCCGGAGCCTTAAGAATCATATCGGATACGAAGAATTGCGGCAGATTACGGTATACAGAAAGCTGCGAACTAAAATCCGCAAGTTCCTTACGGTTCGGAAGCCTCGATGTCAGAAGCAAAAAGACCGTCTCCTCAAATCCCATGCGGCCCTCATCAAGGAATCCGGATACAATATCCTTGATATTTATGCCTCGGTAATAAAGTTCTCCGCGGCAAGGGATCTCGTTTCCGTCCGCATCCTTGTCCTTCGCTTTGATACGCGAGACCTCGGTAAGTCCCGCAACTACACCGTTGCCATTTATATCGCGCAGTCCGCGTTTAACGTCATAAGTGCCGTACATTTCGGGCTGAATCCCGTTATTTCGGTCGGAGAGATCTGCCAGATCTTTGATATAATCTGTTATTTCCGAATAGTTTTTCATTTATTCCACCCTTATCATCCTATACCCAATACCAATATGTGTTTGTATGTACTGTGTCGATCCCTCGGCTATCTCAAGCTTTTTGCGAAGCGTTGCCATAAATACACGCAACGATGCGACATCCTTTTCCCAAGTGCTCCCCCATACCTTTTGAGTAATATAAGTATGAGTCAGCACCTTGCCGATATTCTTCGACAGAAGACACAAGAGCTTATACTCTATCGGCGTAAGATGCATCTCCTCTCCGCGTATGTAAGCACAGCCTGCCGCATAATCGATCTTAAGCTCGCCGTTCACAAAAACCGTCCCCGACGATTGATTTCCGTTCGAGTTAAGTCTTCTTTGGCTTACCCTGATCCTCGCAAGCAGTTCCTCGACCGAAAACGGCTTTGTAAGATAATCATCAGCACCCGCATCAAGCGCATCTATCTTATCCCTATCCTCGCTGCGGGCGCTGATAACGATTATCGGCATATCCGACCAGCCTCTGACTTTCCCGATGACCTCCATACCGTCTATATCATCAAGCCCGAGATCAAGCAGGAGTATATCGGGATTATGCGTTGCCACCTCAAGAAGCGCGCCGCTGCCGTTATGTGCCGTAATATATCTATAACCGTGAGCCTTAAGAGTCGTGGTGATCAGATTTCTTACGGGAGGATCATCCTCAACGACAAGTATGAGCGGTTTATTCATTGATCTCTATCTCCTTCGTTTGTAAAGTAAAGCAAAAGGAGGCGCCTCTCGGATAGTTATCTTCGACCCATATTCTTCCGCCGTGCGCCTCGACTATCGAACGGCATAGCGCAAGACCGAGCCCAAGGCTTCGCCTGCTGTCCGATATTTTGTTATCGCCTGTATAAAACAGATCAAAAATCCGTTCCTTCATTTTATCGGGGACACCGTAGCCATTGTCGCTGACAGATATCAGCACCGTACCGTTCTCTTGTTTCGCGGCTATTTCAATAGTTGAACCCTGCACGGTATATTTGATCGCGTTGTCCACAAGATTGACGATCACCTGCACTATCAGCCTTGCATCCATATTTGCAAGCATCAGCTCATCTTCAAGAGAAACCTGTATCCTATGCTCCGTTTTCTTTTTATTTACATGCCTCAAGGCTTCATCTATAACGTCGGACATGAGCTCTGCTGTCTTGTTGATCTCCGTCCTTCCCTCACCAATACGGGTGATGGAGAGAAGATTTTCGACAAGCGAGATCAGCCAGACCGAATCATCATAAATATCCGAATATATCTGCCTTCTTGTTGCATCATCAAAAAAGTTGTCATTTGACAAAAGATTTCCCGCATTTCCCGAGATCGACGTCAGAGGTGTGCGCAGATCATGCGATATTGCGCGCAAAAGATCGGCGCGCAAGCGCTCGTTTTCCGCCTGCACTGCGGCTTCCTTCTTTTCGCGGATATTTCTCTCGTTTTCAAGTGCGAGTGCGCATTCTCCGATAATGGATACCATTATACTCTGCTCAAACGGATCGGCTTTTTTTCCGGGAACAACACCGATAACGCCGTAGACCTCGTCTTTTATCCCAATGGGAAAATACATACACACCGCGCTGTAGAGCGATCCCGGTGCTCCCGTTTGAATATTATTCTCATAAGCTCTGAAGGCAGACGCCCTTTCATCATCATTAAGATAATCCGCGATATGCTCCTCCTTGTCTCCGAAGACCAAGGCTTCTCCGAATCTGCCATTCCAGGTCGGGTAAAGAATGACCCCTCGGGAGGTAAGCTTTCTTACCTGCTTTGACGCGACAACAAGTATTTCGTCAGCATTTTTTGACTTTGCAAGCATTTGATCGGTATCGAGCAATATCTGTGTTCTGTACGCTGCCTGTGCCGAAAGTTTTGCTTGCATTTTCATTCGCGCGGCAATGCTTCCGGTTATTAGCGATGCCATAAGCATAACAAGGAAGGTAAGCGGATAACCCTTATCGTAAGCAAGCAAAGTGAATTTCGGCTGAGTAAAAAAGAAGTTGAAAAGCAGTACCCCCGCCGCGGAAGTCAGCGCCCAGCAGACCCTGCTGTCGGTCAATACAGATGTCACAAGAACAGCCAGGATATATATCGTAACAACGTTAGCCTCTGTAAACCCCATGTAGTGGAATCCGAATCCTATTGCAGATGCCGCTCCAAGTATCAAAGTACTGATTGCAAGTTCTTTCATCAAGTTTAACAGGCTTTTTCGGCTGAAAAGATGCTTCTTTCTTCGCTTTCCTTCGAGACTGCTGTCCGGAATAATATGTATATCCAACTCGGGAGCGAGCCGAATGATCTTTTCGGTCAGCGGCAACTTTTTTATCAATCTTCCGCGAGATACCGTGCTCCTGCCCAAAACCACCTTGGTCACGCCAGATATCCTTGCAAATTCTGTAATTTGCAATGCGATATCGTCTCCGCAGACCGTTGTCACAACCGCCCCGCACTCCTTGGCATATTCGATATTTTCCGCAAGCCTCCGTTTATCTGCTTCGACCATCAGCTCTTCTTCGGGCGTTTCAACGTACAGCGCGGTAAATTCCGCTTTGAAAGCCTTTGCCATTTTGGCAGCCGTTCCTATGATCTTAGCGTTTGACGGCGACGACGACAGGCAAACAAGTATATGATCATGTATATTATCCTTCGTTATTTTCCTGTACCTCATCTTCTTCCTCTTCTTTCTGTGCCCTTTGATTTTCCACAATAAAACGGTCTATCTTTGCCATAAGCAGGTATCCCATTACAATAATGGCAACCGAAACGCAAACCAATAAAATATATCCGAGCGCCCTAAGCATCCAATATCCCTCCTTTTTCAATTTATATTATACATTAAGGGACTTTAAGGATATATTATAATTAAAGCACTCGGTATTAAGATAGTATTAAGAAAAGCGACAGATCCGTTCGCATAGCGGCGGAGCTGTCGCTTATGATCACTCTTCCTTCTTGAAATTCTCCTTACCCACGCCGCAGAGGGGGCAGGACCAATCTTCGGGGAGGTCTTCGAATTTGGTTCCGGTGGCGATGCCGTTATCGGGGTCGCCGACGGCTTCGTCGTATTCGTAGCCGCAGATCTCACATACGTATTTCACGTTATTCTCTTCCTTTTCATCCTTATTGCAACCGCCCGTAAGCTCGAGAGCAAGTTTCTTTATCTCCTCTCTGTTTGCGTCGGTCATTGCAGAGCGAACGGTGACGGTCGTGTCGGTGAAGGTGATGTCCTTGCAGCCTTCGAGCATCGACTTCATCTTCTTTGCCGCCAGAGGCGCCCAGCTTCCGTTTTCTATTATACCCACGGTACGGTTCTGATATCCGTGCTCAACGAGAGCGTGGATAAATGTATTCATATATGGGAAGATGTCGCCCTGATAGGTCGTTGTGGCGAGAACGAGCTTGCCGTAGCGGAAGGCATCCTCGAGTGCCTCGGCATTGTCGTCGCGCGCGAGATCGCTGAGGGCAACCTTCGGGCAGCCAAGCTTTTCGAGTTCTTCCGCAAGCAGGAGAGCCGCCTTCTTCGTGTTGCCGTAAACGCTGGTATACGCGATCGCCACGCCCTCGCTCTCAACGCCGTAGCTCGACCAGGTGTTGTAAAGATCAAGATAATATCCGAGATTTTCGGTCAGGATCGGACCGTGAAGCGGGCAGATCTTGGTGATCTCGAGCTTCGATGCCTTCGCCAGGAGCTTCTGCACCTGCGCGCCGTACTTGCCGACGATACCGAAATAGTATCTTCTCGCCTCGCAAGCCCAGTCCTCGTCGGCGTCAAGCGCGCCGAATTTGCCGAAGCCGTCTGCGGAAAAGAGCACCTTCTCGCTCGACTCGTAGGTCATCATGACCTCGGGCCAATGGATCATAGGCGCGGCGATGAAGTTCAGAGTATGTGCGCCGAGCTCGAGCTTGTCGCCGTCCTTGATAACGATGCGGCGGTCAGCATAATCGTTTCCGAAGAACTGCTTCATCATGATGAATGCTCTGTCGGATGCAACGATCGTTGCACCGGGAAATTCATCCGCAAAAAGATTGATATTCGACGAATGGTCGGGCTCCATGTGCTGGACTATGAGGTAGTCGGGCGTTCTGCCGTCGAGAGCGGACTTAAGATTTGCCATCCATTCCTCACCGAAACGCGCGTCGACGGTATCGAAAACCGCAATCTTCTCGTCAAGAATTACGTAAGAATTGTACGCCATACCGTTCGGAACTGCATACTGCCCCTCAAAAAGATCAATTTCTCTGTCGTTTACACCAATGTATTTTATCATTTATATACTCCGTTTTTTTAATATAGCCGATTGTAAAATTCCGAAAGATACAATAAAATCCGTTTTTTCGGCGGCTTTGCTGACGAAAAAACACCTTCCTGACGAGCAAAGCGAGTCCGCGCGCCGAGGGGAGCCGCAAAAATCTTCAATTTTTGCGAGCGGCGATAATGCGCGCATCCCCGCAAAGCGGGGTATCAATTGTAAAACGCAGTTTTACAATTGGCTACTTTTATTATACAATAAAAAAAAGACCCTTGTCAAGGGAAAATATTTGTAAAAACAAATGACCCTTGACCGAGGTTTCTTTAC
>JAZSLM010000081.1:0-38481 GCA_045535375.1 Eubacteriales bacterium | reverse complement strand
GAACGACATGGCTACGATCCGACTTCCTGCGCGATCGCGGAATTGAGCTTATGGCTTCCGCTTGTGTTGTTTCCTTCAAATTTATAATATATCTTCGCAGGCGTGCCCAGCTTTTCCTCAAGGCAGTAAGCGCGGATGAGGGGCGCGGGGCGGTACATCTTGTAGAAATCGCGGATTATATCGGGAATTTTGAAAAATCTCGTATTGTCGTCAAGCTCCTGACGGATAGCTTCGTCGCAGAAAACAGCCGAAAGAGCTTCAGCCGTGATCGGCTTATGAGTCGCGGGATCGAGCAGAGGCGCGGGCTTATTCTGCATATCGGCGCGGAGGTTGTACCATTCGCGCGGCAGCTCGTTTTCGCTCAGATAAATTTTGTAGGGGATCTGTTTCTTTTCCATCTTGTCTACTCCTTTTCTTTGTGAGTTCGGGCAGGGGATAAAAACAAAAACCCCGCCCCGGTGAAATTAGCCGGGACAGGAAAAACTCCTGCGGTGCCACCCTGCTTGAGTTAGCCGAAGGCTAACATCCACTCAACGTGTACTACATACACTCGTTCTGTAACGGGAACGCCCGTCTCGGCTACTCTCGCTCACGCAATTTCACCTCGCCCTCAAAAGCCCATTCGCAAGCCCTATCCCACCGCGATCACACCACCCGCGGCTCTCTGAACGGAATCGTAACCTGCTACTCTTCTTTCTCATCGGTTTATCATAGTATACTGCAAAAGCGAACGATTGTCAAGACCTTTTTGCAAATTTGTTCAAAATTTATACAAATATATATGCTATAATGGTCTTATAAAGGCAAAGGAGGAGAATCTTATGAAAAAATGTAATGTCTGCGGATGTATCGTCGACGAAAAAAGCGAATGCCCGATCTGCGGCAATACTCTTACATACGAGCCGCCTTGTATGGAAGACAAGGAACGTTTGGTGTTCAGTAAATATTATTTGGTTTATTTGCTGAAAGTATCGTGGTTTTCTATCGCTTGCCTTATCTACGGAATTATTACCGCAATTATTTTCAGGCATAGCTTAAACGCATTGATGGCAACCACCGCACTTTGTACCGCCTTATCTTTATATCTGTCATTTTTTGAAAGACAATACGCACGCGCGATCAGATGGAGATACAACAAAGAGTATTCTCTGCAGCACACCTCGCTTTATAAATATTTATTCGGAATAGGCTCAATAATGTTCTGCACGGCAATGTATTTTGGGTGATCGTATGAAAAACAAATCGCTTGACATAGTTCTTCTCATTTTCAAGATACTCATCCCGCTGCTTGTGATCGTCCCGCTTGTATTTTTTACGTATCTGAGCATTGTCAATCGCATCGACTATCTTGAAGTCATAAAAATGCACGGCGAGCCTCCCGGGCATTACGGAATGGCGGAGTTTCTGTATGCTTTACTTACCGTCTTCATAAACGCAGGAGTTTTCGTCATCACCGCGATATGCCTTCTGATTGCTCACCTATCCAAAAGCTCGCAAAAACGAGAAAAGCACAAAAAATATTTTTCGTGGATGCTCCTCGCCCCCATCGCCGACACCGTCACTTTTATCCTTATACTCATTCTGATCATAAATATAGGCTAACCCGAGCGTATTTCCTCGGGTTATTGCTTTATTTAAGTTTTATTTCAAACCAAATCAATATGCACATATTAAATTATAATCTGTAGTACCTGTTTCAAATAAAAGTTGACAAAATTCAGAAAGCTATGTTCGCACTCTCAAAGTCAGCCTTCCCCAGTGGGGGAAGGTGGCAGCCGAAGGCTGACGGATGAGGCGTTTTAATAAGATATTGTTTTTCGAGCGTAGCGAGAAACTCTTCCCGATTTGACATTAATATTATTACATCCTAATTGATAATTGGGCGTAAATAATTATACAAGGCAATTCGTTCTTGGTAGAATCAGAGAAAAACATTTCGTTTTGCTACCTTTTGGAAGATTTTCGCTGCGCGAAAAACAGTATCCTATTAGGCGCCTCATCCGCCGCGTTGCGGCACCTTCCCCCACCGGGGAAGGCTGATTTTGAGAGTGCGAACACATCATTCTACATTAAACAAATCCCGCCATCCGATTTACGAAAGGCGGGATTATTTATATTCATAACACAACCGAAAACTTGCCGTTGACCTTTTTGAATCCGAGGTCGTATGCGGTGAAGTTTCCGTGAGTCTTTGCATAATCGCCAAATTGGCTGTCTTCAAAAGGTATATATCCGCGCTCTATGACGCTGTTTGCCGCGAACATATACAGATATTCGATAGCCTTGTCGTCTGCCTCGGGGAGGCGGGTTGACTGAATGCAATTATTAAGCTTGAATCCGTGCGCGGGTTGAGGACAATCGTAAGAAATCGCAAGTAGCTTGCCGTCCTTGAAAACACCCGCAGAGAGCTCTGCTCTTTCGGGAATTGGCTTCTTAAGACTTCTTTTCAGCCCGTAAGCACCCGATTTAACGAACACCTCGTCGTCAAAACGTGAGATAAATTCTTCAAGCGCAGGCAGATCGGACATTTCAAGAAAATGAATGTCATACTTTTTCGATTCTTCGGGAAGAACGAAGGGTTCGCCAAAGTACATAGCCTCGTCGCGCTCGGTTATCTCTTTGAATTTGATTCCTTCGAGTGCATTTTGGATCTCGTCGAGGGTAATATCGCAGCCGAAACGAAGATCGATGGTTTGAGGAGCAAGCGGCAGAAGCTTTTCCACATTTTTACGAAGTGCGCTAACGTCATTCAAAATCAAACCGAGATAAGGTCTGCCCCCGACGGCGATATCGGCTGTGACAAATCCGCCGATTGCTTCAAGTTCGGAATCGCACATGATCCTCGAGCCGTTTATGGCTATTGAAGCGGCGGTGTAACCATATCGAAAAGCATCTTTTTCAAGCAAAATATCAATGATCTCATCCGCATCTTTTTCGTAAAATGCAGGAAGAGCGTGGCGAATTTCCGCGCTGATCGTTGCGTTGTAACCGAAATCCGACCAGATCAGAGGTTTATCCTTCATTTGCTCGCGGTACTCGCTCGGAGTTTTGCAGTACTGTTCTTTGAACGCGCGGGAAAATCCCTCGTGACTTTCATATCCGCAATCGAGCGCAACGTCGAGAATATCTTTATCGGGGAAATTGCGCAGCATCCGCGCCGCACGATTCAGCTTTCTGAATCTGACGTACTCCATAACGTTGAACCCCGTATGAGAGCGAAAAATACGATTGAAATAATCAACGGAAAATCCCGCGTTTTTAGCAACGTCTTCAATCGTGGTTTTGCTTGACCCCAACTTGTCAATGTACCTCAGAGCATTTTTTATCAGTTCATTATTTTCCATAAATTTTTCTCCTTGTCGTTTTTCAAACACTCGGCCTCACGTTTGTGATATCATTATACCACATACGTTTTTATTTGTCTTGACCGAAAACGCGGAGTTTGAAGTGATCAAGAGTTTATTTATTCCAAATGGGAAATTTTCGCCTCAGCGAAAATTCACCTTCATTCCGCCGAAGGCGGATTATCATTCGCGCATCGCGCGATTATCATTCTGCGAAGCAGACCATCATTCGGCGCAGCCGACAGAATCATCCACCTTCCCGCACCATCTTCCTATACTCCGACGGTGTCATATCCGTCGCTGAACGAAACGCTCTTATAAACGTCGAAATCGAGGAAAAGCCGACGGCGTAGCAGACGTCGATTATCGGCATCCCCTCGGCGATCAGGGCGCGGCTTTTTGATATGCGGAGCTTGTGGATATAGTCGAGGATCGTGGTGTCGTAATACTTTTTGAAAAGCCTTGAAACGTATTCGCGGCTGTAAAAGAAGTGCTCGGCGACCTCGCTTACCGAATCGATCTCGGTATAGTGCGCGTCAAGATACTGCTTGAGTGCGAGAATATTCTCGGGCAGGCGCTCGCTCTCGCCGCTGTGGCGGATGTCCTTGCGGTTAAGCAGGCAGAAAATTTCGATTATATAACCGAAAGCAAGCGCGTGCGAAAGCCCGTCGCCGCGTTTTTTGAGTGCCGTGGCAAGCTTTTCCGTCAGCGTCAAAAGCTCCTCCTCCCTCTCACGCGAGGAAAGCGAAAAGTGCAAGCCCTCCCTCGTCCGTATCAATATCTCGGCAAGGCTCACCCCGACCGCATCAAAGGCATTGGGATAGAGATAAAATACGTGCCTTTTGTAATGCGTGCGCTCGCCTTTTAGCTTCGACATATGAAATTTTCCGGGCGGAATGATGATGACGTCACCGCGCTTCGGCGAATACACGCTCGACTCGCAGACGTAATTGATCTCACCATCGACGAAGATGACGAGCTCATAATAATCGTGGCTGTGCAGGCTCGAGGGGAAGGTATTCACGTCGTAAACGGTGCTTCTGTACGAATAGCAGAGCAAATCGTTTATCAGGTCGTTTTCCCAGTTCGTGATCTCGTGGCGGGGATCATTTTTGTTTTGCAGATAATGCGATAACAGCTTCATTTTCTATATGTCACAAAATGCAAATTTAATGTCACAAACGCGATAGACATTTTATTTTGTGATTTGTATAATTATTATACACTATAATAGCAAAAATTGCAATAGAAAAATAATATTTATTACATAGGAGAAAAACCAATGAGTGAAATGCTTAAAACAAAGGTTCACAACGTCGATATCTGCGTTGTGGGCGGCGGTATCGGCGGGATGTTCACCGCAATTTCCGCGGCAAGACAGGGCGCGAAGGTTGCGCTGATGCAGGACAGACCCGTCCTTGGCGGTAACTGCTCGAGCGAGATCAGAATGTGGATATCGGGCGCGGGCACGAGAGTCCGCGATCTTCAGGAAACGGGCATTATGGAGGAGCTTCTCCTCGAGAATATGCACCGCAACCCCAAGAGGAACTTCACAATTTGGGATTCCATCCTCTACGAGCTCGTACGCTTCGAGGATAACATCGATCTGATGCTCAACTGCACCTGCTGCGACGCAAAGATGAACGAAGACAAGATCGAATACGTCAAGGGCTTCCAGCTCACCACATACACATGGCACGAGGTTCACGCAAAGATCTTCGTTGACAGCTCGGGCGACTCGATCCTCGCGCCCCTCACGGGTGCGGAGTACCGCGTCGGACGCGAGGCAAAGAGCGAGTTCGGCGAGGAATTCGGTCTCGAAGAGGCAGACAATCATACCATGGGCATGAGCCTTATGATCCAGTGCCGCGAAACAGACCATCCCGTCAGCTACACGCCTCCCGCTTGGGCATATGACTTCCCCGACGACGACGCGATGAACAACAAGCCCCACAAGATCTACGAGATGAACACCAATTTCTACTGGATCGAGCTTGGAGGTATGCAGAACTCGATTGATGACACCGAAGAGGTGCGCGACGAGCTTCTTAAAATTGCATTCGGCGTGTGGGATCACATCAAGAACCACGGCGACCACGGCGCGGAGAATTGGGATCTCGAATTCATCGGCTTCCTTCCCGGCAAGAGAGAGAGCCGCAGATACGTCGGCGACTATATCATCACACAGCACGACGTTGAGAACTGCCCCCGCTTTGAGGACACCGTCGCATACGGCGGCTGGCAGATCGACAACCACCTCCCCGGCGGCTTCCATATGAACGCAAAGGGCGGAGGCCATCTGCAGAAGCGCCGTCTTAGCGAACCCTACTCGATCCCGCTCCGCGCGCTCTACTCGAAGAATATTGAAAACCTTATGTTCGCGGGCAGAAATATCAGCGCGTCGCATATCGGATTCAGCAGCGCACGCGTAATGGGTACCATCGGCGTGATCGGTCAGGCTGTAGGTACAGCGGCTGCTGTTGCAACAAAGAATGACCTCACTCCCCGCGAGGTCTGCGCGCAGAAGATCAAGGAGATCCAGAAGATCCTTATGGACGACGACTGCTTCCTCCCCGGCTTCCGCCGCGAGCCCTCCGAGCTTACCAAGAAGGCAACCCTCACTGCTGATTACGGCGATTGCTCCGCACTCCTTAACGGCATCGACCGCCGTATCTGGGGCAACGACAACGGCTACTACGGAAAGACCAACAAGGCTATCACCTACACCTTCGACGAGCCTACCCACATCGGCGGCGTCCGTCTGGTATTCGACAGCGACCTTGACCGCGAATACACCGACGGCAACCCCGACGGTCTGCACACCTCGATGATCCTCTTTATGGCTGCAAGCCACGATAATACCACGTTCGGCTTCCCCAAGTGCCTGATCAAGCACTATAAGATCGAAGCACAGGACGAGAGCGGCGAGTGGACCACCGTCAAGGAAGTATTCGATAATCATCAGCGTTTCATCAAGCACGATCTTGATATCACCGCAAAGGCAGTCCGCCTCGTTCCCCTCTCGACCCACTTCAGCGAGACCATGTGCGAGGACTATGGAAGCTCTACCGCGCATATCTTCAACTTTGAGCTTTATTAATAACCTAAAGTTTTGATCAAACTTTTTCAAAAGTTTGCGGATCCTTAAGGCAGCGCCTTAAGTCGCCCTCCGCAGAGTGCGAAACACTCTTTCACGCTTCCGAAACGACGGCGCCCCGCCGGCGTTTCGGACAAAAGCACAGCCTCGCGCCCAAGCGCGAGGCTGTGCTTTTGTCATTCATACCACCTATTTCAACCCATAATGTTCCTTCACCGACTGCGAACAGATCACCTTGCCGCGGTGCTTGATGCTTTCAACAACCGAAAACAGCTTTGCTTCGTCGCAGTTTTTGTCAATGGTAAGAACGCCGTAACCCGAAAGAGAAAACTTCTCACCCTCTGCATACATTTCTTCGACTTCCTTTGCCGTAAAACCGTACAGTCCGATAAACCAGTTGCTTTCTTTACCCGAAGCTTTAGTGTTTTTTTCGATGATCCTGTCGATAGTAGAGCGTTCCTCTTTAAGCGCCAACCGCAGCGCGTGATTGATAAAATCGCTTCGATTGGAATAATAACCGTTGTCCACAAGCAGGTCGATCTCCGAAAGAGTCGACGTATTGATATTTACAGATACCTTTTCGCTGAGATTTTCGTTTGACATCTTTTTTGCCTCTGATATATTATATATATGCTCTGTTTGGAGCACAATAATTATATCATAACAAAAATCGAATGTCAATACTTTTCACAAAAAAGCCGAAAGTAAACACTTTCGGCTTTGATATTATTCGATTTATTCTCCGAAAACAAGGATCTCTCTTGTATTAATGCCGTGGTAATCCACGTCCGCGCCGCGCTTGACGGCAATGCGGATATACTTTCCGCTGACGTTTTCCATTGAGAAAAGCACTTCCTGCTTCGGTTCGTTGTTGTACCAGGGATCGCGCGTTCCGCTCTTGTCGGTAATACTTGCGACGGGCGCGAGCTCGGTGTCAAAGCAAGCGGAAGGAACCTTCGTCCAGTTGATTCCATCATCGCTGACATAAATATCCTGCGCTTGCGGGAAGCCCTTGAGGTTGCCGGATGAATAACCGATCGCCTCGAAAGTCTTGACCGAGCCGAAATTCAGCGTAAAGAGAGCGGTGTAGGGAGAGGACAAATCCTCTTCGCCGTTTACGTTGTAGGTCTTATCGTCGAAATAAATGTTAGCGGTAAAGGACGAGCCGTAATGTCCGTTCAGCAGATTGATCAGGGAAGTTGTCTGCATAGAACCGCCGCTTTCGGTGGTAGCCTCATATTGAGGAAGATCGAGGTGCGACATTCCGATCACCGACAGACCGTAACGGATATCCGCAAGGTCCTTCTTCTCCGCTTCCGTCAGACCGTTCGGAGTTTTACTTCCCGCGAGCGATGCGATCGCATCGGCATCACCGCGAAGTCCCGAGAAATAGCGGTAGCCGTTTGTATTGGAAAGCTTCCACTTGGGCGAGGAAGGTATCCAACCGTTGCCCTCGGGCTTTTCATTGCTGAAAACAACAGAAATGATCGGATTTTTCGGGTGTTCCGTAAGAAGCATCGTCGCTGTTTCAATCTTCGGTTTTTCGATGGTTTCAAGATATGTTTTTTCCGCAATATACTTGTCAACAAGCTCCTGAATGCCCTTCATATCGCCCTCGGACTTGAAGATATCGGGGAAATTGGTAGGTTTGGCTTCGGTATAATACTCCTTAATGTAGTTTGTAAAATTAAATTTTACATGCAGATTCGAGTTGTTGCAGAAATCATAGGTCTGCCCGACCGCGCTTTCGCCCGTGACGGAACAATACGCCATAAGAGTCGTGATGTAACCCGCAAGCATATTCGGATGGAAACCGTCCTTAACGATAAAGCTATTCTTACCGTATGTCTGCGAGCCGCCGGGAACGGTATAAATACCGTGCATAATGCGGTAAACAAGACCGCCCCAGTCAGCCATTATCACGCCCTTATCTGCAAGGGTGGAATAATAATTATAGATCGCGGGCAGATCGGTGCCGAAGGAGGAATATCCGTGGCATCCAAGATTAGCAAGACACACGATCTTGACGTTCGGATTTGCATCTGTAAAGAACTTGATTATGTAATCGAAATCGTCTGCAAGTGTGTTCGCCTGTCTGTCACCGCCGCCGGGAGAAACGAAAACGTAATCATAATAGCGATTTTTGAGTTCATCCTCGTGGCGTGTGCCCTTACAAGCGCTCGTAGCGTGCGCACAAGGAGCGCCGAAGAAGTCTGCAAGTCCGTGTCCGCCAAAAGTCCAGTTTGTGACGTTGACCTCATATCCGTTCGCCTTGCAAAGCTGATAGAAGAAGCCCTTGTCATTCTCTCTTTCCGCCTGCGTCATAACCGACGAGGACTGATTTATAACGGTTCTGCCGTAGTAAACGTAGGAATTTCCTATAAAAATCACTCGCTTGCCGTCGAGCGACACTTTTTCATTGATCTCTTCCATTTCGGTGGTCTCCTCTATAGTGTTTTCGGGTTCTGTGGTTATAACTTCGTTTTCCGTGGTTTCAGCAGGTATCTCCCCGCCCGCGCACGCGATCAAGCCGAGAAGACTTGATAAGCAAAGTATTGCAGCAGCTATTTTTTTAAGATATCTTCTCATATCACGAACTCCTTTTGTATTTTTTACATTATATCATAAAAAAGCAATAATTGCAATAAAAAAACACCTTTCCGCAAAGAAAGGTATTTTTATTCACGCAAAAAGCAATATTCCGAAAGCTGCGGAAACCAGAATGAGCAATATCGGTGAAAATTCCTTTTTGACGAGTTTTTTGTATACTATCGGCACAGCGATTATAACTGCGAGGATAACTAAGGTACGCCAATCAAAGAAAAAGCGCGATGAAATGCTTTCAAGTCCAAAAAGGACTGTCAGTCCCATCGTTGCCGCCGTTGCAAGGATGAGTCCGCCGAGTGCGGGGCGCATTCCCGTGATAAAGGCATTGACCGCAGGGTATTTCATCAGATTCTTGATCAACGCCGCGACGATCAATATTATAATAAAGGAAGGAAGAACCACACCGACCGTGGCAAGAAGCGCGCCGAGAAAGCCGCCTTGCCCGTAGCCGATAAAGGTCGCCATATTGACTGCGATGGGCCCCGGAATAACGGTCTCGACTCCCGCGAAGTTGAGAAGCTCCTCTTCGGTCATCCAACCGTAGGCAAGAACAGAATCGCCGATCAGCGAAAGCATAGCGTAACCGCCGCCGAAAGCAAAGGTGCCTACCTTGAGAAAGGTCAAAAATAACTGCAAATAGATCATTTTTTCGCCTCCTTATTCTTTTTATTGATAAGGAACGCAAAAAGTCCGACAACTCCCGCGGTAAATATAAATATAATGGAAGAAATGCGAAAATCAAAAAGCGCGCAAGCCGTCATACCGCCGAACGTGAGAGCAAAAACGGTGATATTTCGCGCCGTTTTCTTCATCTTTTTGAGCATTTTCATTGCCGCGGATGCGATAAGGTAGACCACGCATATCTGCACCCCGCGGAACGCCGCCATCACGATGGAGATCTCCATAAATCTCTCGTAAAAGAGCGACACGATGTACATTATAATAAATGACGGCGCACATACACCTACCGTCGCCACGGTTGCGCCGAACGCGCCTTTGAGCTTATATCCGATATAGGTCGCAACATTGATCGCGATCGGTCCGGGCGTGCTTTCCGCGATCGCAACGACGTTCATAAACTCGTCGTGGTCGATCCAACCGCGCCTCGTGACGAACTCGTTTTCAAGCAGCGCGATTATGGCGTACCCGCCGCCAAAGGCAAAGGCGCCGATCTTGAGCATTGAGATAAATAACTGCAAAAGAATCATTTCGACGTTCTTCCTATCGAGGTCATAATGGTGGAAATATCATCCACCGTGGTTTCGGGCAGATTTCCGAAAGGAAATTCTATTCCGAGATTTTCATATTTCGGTGTGCAAAGCTTGCGGAATTTGAGAAGCTCGACCTTTTTGACACAAGAATGCATATCCGCCGCTTCATAAAGTGCTTTAACACTTTCCGCGGAATCATTGATTCCTTTTACAATTACCTGTCGAAGCCAGGTATCTATACTTCTCTTTTGCAGTTCTGTCAAAAAATGATCAACCGAAGCCTTCTTGCATCGGGTATATTTCTCATAATCCTCGGCGTTGCACATTTTATAATCGAGCAGACAAAGATCGGTCACTTCGAGAAGCTTTTCGATCTTTTCATTCCATAAACACCCCGACGTATCAAGCGCGGTATGTATGCCGTCATTTTTACAGAGCGCGAAAAGCTCGCGGACAAAATCGGCTTGCATAGTCGGCTCGCCGCCGGAGACGGTGATTCCGCCGTCACGTCCGAAATATTCGCGGTATCTCTTTACCTTTTCAAATATTTCTTCCTCGCTGACTTCGTAACCGCCGGCAAAATCCCACGTATCGGGATTGTGGCAATAGGCACAGCGGAGCGGGCATCCCTGCATAAAAAGCACAAAACGCACGCCGGGACCGTCAACGGTCCCGAGCGTTTGTATTGAATTTATTCTGCCCGTCATATCACAGACTCTCGTGGAAGGTACGGCTGATAACCTCTCTCTGCTGCTCCTTCGAGAGCTTGTGGAAGTTGACCGCGTAACCCGAAACACGGATGGTGAGATTGGGGTAGAGATCGGGGTTCTCGTAAGCCTCGATAAGCTTCTGCTTGTTGAGAACGTTTACGTTGATGTGATGCGCGTGCTTCTTGAAATAGCCGTCGAGGATGTTGACAAGGTTGTCAACTCTTGCATCGTCGCTGTTTCCGAGAGCATCGGGAACGATCGAGAAGGTATTTGAAATACCGTCGCGGCAGCATTCGTAGGGCATCTTGGTGAGCGTATTGAGCGACGCGAGTGCGCCGTTCTGCTCGCGGTTGTGCATCGGATTCGCACCGGGAGCAAAGGGCTCGCCCTTCTTTCTTCCGTCGGGGGTAGAACCGGTCTTCTTTCCGTAAACGACGTTCGAGGTGATCGTCAGCGCGGAAAGAGTATGTCTTGCATTCTTATATGTGGGAGTCTTGCGGAGCTCCTCGATAACGTCCTTGAGGATATCCTTTGCGATAGAGTCAACGCGATCGTCGTCGTTACCGTACTTCGGGAAGTCGCCCTCGGTCTCAAAGTCAACGATATATCCGTTCTCGTCGCGGACGGGCTTGACGCAGGCGAACTTGATCGCGCTCATGGAGTCGGCGATTACCGAAAGTCCCGCAACGCCGAACGCCATCATACGGTCAACGTCGGTGTCGTGGAGAGCCATCTGAGTCTTCTCGTACGCGTACTTATCGTGCATGAAGTGGATAACGTTCATGGTGTTGACGTAAAGACGGCAGAGCCACTCGAGATAGATGTGGAAGCGAGCCTGAACCGCCTCGTAATCGAGCTTATCCGAGCCGTAGGGCTCGATCTGCGGACCGATCTTCATCTCGGAGGTGTTATCGTAACCGCCGTTGAGTGCGAGCAGGAGAAGCTTGGGAAGATTGCATCTTGCGCCGAAGAACTGCATCTGCTTACCGATCTTCATTGCCGAAACGCAACAAGCGATTCCGTAGTCATCGCCGTAGCTTACGCGCATAAGGTCATCGTTCTCGTACTGGATCGAGTCGGTGTCGATCGATACCTTCGCGCAGAACTTCTTGAATCCCTCGGGAAGATGCTCCGACCAGAGAATGGTGAGGTTGGGCTCGGGCGCGGGGCCGAGGTTATAAAGGGTATTGAGGATTCGGAAGGAGGACTTTGTAACGAGAGTCTTGCCCGAAACGCCCATACCGCCGACGCTCTCGGTGATCCACATCGGGTCGCCGCCGAAAAGCTCGTTGTATTCGGGAGTGCGGAGATGGCGAGCCATACGGAGCTTCATAACGAAATCGTCGATAAGCTCCTGCGCGCCGGTCTCGTCAAGGATACCCGCGTCGATGTCACGCTGAATATAGATATCAAAGAAGGTTGCAACGCGTCCCATCGACATAGCCGCGCCGTTCTGCTCCTTGATGGCCGCAAGATATGCGAAATAAGTCCACTGGATAGCCTCGCGCGCGTTCTTCGCGGGCGCGGAGATATCGTAGCCGTATATAGCCGCCATTTCCTTGGTCTTGCCGAGGAAGGCGATCTGCTGGAAGAGCTCTTCCGCAAGGCGGATGGTGTCGGTGTTCATATTTCCGAGACCGAGCTTTGCCTTGTCAGCTCTCTTCTGTTCAATAAGGAAATCAATGCCGTAAAGCGCAACGCGGCGGTAGTCGCCGATGATTCTTCCTCTGCCGTATGCATCGGGAAGACCTGTCATAACGCCGATATGGCGCGCTTTTTTCATTTCATCGGTATAAACGCGGAAAACGCCGTCGTTGTGAGTGGTACGGAACTGGAATTCGTTCTCGATCTTGTCGGAAAGCTCGTAGCCGTAAGCCGCGCATGCAGAGCGAGCCATTCTGATGCCGCCGAAGGGATTTACTCCGCGGCGGAGAGGCGCGTCTGTCTGAAGACCCACGATTAGCTCGTTTTCCTTGTCGAGATAACCCGCACCGTAGCTTGTGAGCGAGGAAACGGTCATGGTGTCGATGTCAAGAAGACCTCCGTTGTCGCTTTCCTGCTTGAAGAGTACGTTCAGCTTGTCCATCAAAGCCGACGTGCGCGCTGTGGGACCCGCGAGGAAGGATGCGTCGCCCGTGTAGGTTGTGTAGTTGTCCTGGATAAACTGACGGACGTTTACCTCATTCTGCCATTCTTCTCCGTAGAAGCCGTTCCATTGTTCAAATTTCATTGTATTTCTCCTTTGAATAAAAGCCCGATCAAACGATCGCCCAGACGGACGGCAAAGGCTTGATACTTATACCACACTGTGTTAATTCACTTTTCCGCCAGTGATACATAATAATTATACTACATTATTTATTAAAAGTCAAGATTAATAAGGCGGATGATGTTAATATTATATCATTTTATTGCGGCATTTGCCGTGACCCTGTCACAAAAATCAGCCGCCCCGGGCGGAGCGGCTGAAATAATGAGATCATTTTTCTTTTGAGGCGATCGAACGAGCGATCATT
The DNA here is from genome assembly GCA_045535375.1 of Eubacteriales bacterium. GTDB lineage: Bacteria > Bacillota > Clostridia > Oscillospirales > CAG-272 > CAG-390. The sequence goes on along the minus strand of JAZSLM010000081.1, from coordinate 24,996 downwards.
GCCGTGATCATTCCCGAGATCAATATGATGACGATATCGAAAGGAGACAGCACGATCCCCGGAATTGAATCGAAAATGAATCCGTTACCGAAGCGGTAAAGATTTCCGCTGAGCAGGATCATCTCGCCGATATACATCACGAGAGTTACAAGCGAAGCACTCACGGACGGCAGCCAAATGAAAAAAAGCTTTTTCTTATTCAAAGTAAACGAGGCAACGTAAATGCCCACGGTAACGCCGAAAAGCAGGAAGAAAACGCACATAAGAACTGCCGAAAGCGGCGAGACCGTGATATCCCCGTTTCTGTAAAACGCGGTAAAGCACGCCCAGATGCACATTCCGAGAAACGCGGCGCTTGCGACCGATTGCAGAATGAGCGGCTTTTTTCGGCTCATGTCACCCGTTGCGATCATTTTCGCAAAGCCGTAAAAGCAATTCAGAATCGAAATGATGAGCACGACCGAGATGACGTAGAAATGCAGCTTGAACGCGGGGCTGTACTCGCCCATAAGGACATCAACTTCCGTCCACGTGCGTTCTTCAAAAGCATCGGGCGGGATGTAGCACATATACATCTGCCAACCCTCAAGCGTTGCGACAACTTTTGTGAAGGTCTTCGTTACCGTCACCATGCTTTCAAGCATAAGCTCGGAGGCAAAAAAGGCGACAAGAGATATACCCGTGCCTATTGCCAGCGCGAATTTTTCAAGCTTTTTGACCAATATCGGCATCAAGGCAACTCCAATGATAACCGAAATCGCTATGGGAGTATAAGGAATGATATATTTCGGATAATCCTCGGCGTAGACCGTGCCGAATCGTATCATATCCGAAACGACCTTCACACCCATCCATATCGGATAAAACGACGCGATCAGCACACCCGCAAGCGAGCAAAGATAGTATAATTTGAAGCCTTTCTTCATTTTCTGCCTCCTATGCCGTCTCAAATCCGAAAATCTTCGTTTTCTTGCCGTTATCGTTCATTTTATAAACTGCCATCCACGAAAAGGAATCGGAATATTGGTCCTCGGTAAAATCAAGTCCCGTGTTTTCCTTGAAGGCTTCGAGCGTTTCATCGTTTTCCACCTTGACCGCCAAGGAAACCGCTTCACGGTATTTTTGTCTAAAATGCAGAACATAATCTGCTTTTTCTTTGTCACATTCAATTGTCATCGCATCGTAACCGCATTTTCTGCTGTCGAAAAGCAAAAATTCTTTTCCGCAGTCAGCACAAGTAATTTTGAACACGGTTATTCCCCAAAAGTACGGTGCATCAGGAACGAAAACTTCCTCGCCCTTTTCCGTTTTTCCTTCATCCGTCTTCTTGGTGATCCAATGATGCCAAAGATCGTCGTCACCCATTTGGCAGACAAATCCCTCTCGCATAAGTCGCGCCCAAGCGTCGTTATGCGGCTTCGCAAGCTCTTTTTCTTCCTTTGTAAGATAACTCTCATACACGAAGAATTTACCGCACCCGCACGGACACCTCAGCGAAAAATGAGTCCACGTCTTACTTTGCTTTTCAACGACTGCTAAATCTCTTAAATAATGCGGAACAGGTACACTCATAATATCACCGGATCCCTTTCAAAATCATTTCATTAATTATAGTAACGGCTTTATGCGTATTCTCCGCAAATTCGGCATCGGTCATCCTCGCGGATGGCGAACGGTCGCTTACGTATTCGGAAAAACCGAATTTTCGGTAAAGTGAAACGGCGTGCCAGTTGCGCGTACCCGTCAAAAGATAGATAAAGCCCGAATATCCGAGCTCGCAATAGAGATCCATCAAGCGGCAAAGCATGGCTTTTGCTATTCCCTTGCCCGAGTGGCTGTCCTTGACGGCGACCCAATGTATGCGCTGCCGGCGCTCGCCGTAAAAGAGACCGTTCCATAGCGACGCCGTGCCGACATATTCACCTTCGGGCGAAACGACGAAAAGCATCCGTTTTTCGGGTTCGAGGTCCTGCCCCTCAAGGAATTCGCGCCTGAAGCACTCAAGCCCCTTCTCCACACTCGAAAACTGAGCGACGTCAGCTTCGATCTCCGCCCAATGTTTTTCATCGCCTTTTTTGTAAAAAACGAACTTATATCCCGCGGGTAAACCGTAACGCGGATAATTTTCGGTATCTTCCTTGACCATCGTCAAGGGGTAATAAGGTATGCTTTTATCGACCATTTCTGTACCATTCCCTCACTCTTTTTGCTGTACTTGCGGAATCAAGCAATTTATAATACTTCTTTTTGTCTTTTCCTACGATAATGCACAAATGATAATAATCCACGTGGTTCTTGCACTTTTTCGATCTTACGGTAAACTTTTCAATATAATCTCTGCAAAATGCCCCAGTTCCGGCGAATATCAGCCATTCATCGGACATATATATCAAAGAATTTGCGGACATAGCCGCGGCAGACGGATAAAGAGGCTTAACTCCCTTGCAGTCAAATCTGATATTGAGCATCTTCTCCTGCCTGCGCAAAGTCATATACGCAAACGGAACACGGAGCAACAGCAACAACCATACCGCCACGCCCGCGAGCAAACAATACAAAGAATAAAGTATATCGTGTTCAACCGCGTCAAAAAACAAAGACACAATAAAAAGCGGAACGGCAGCGAAAAGTGAGATAACGAAGCACATCAAAAAGGTATTCTTCGCATAGATCGAGTTATATTTTTTCATTTTACCAAACTCTGTCCTCAAGAATCTTGTTCCAATGGTACCGCACCTCGCGAAGATGCAGTTTCATATCAAAATCTCTGCAATACGGCTTTTTTCGCGCCCAAAGATCACATTCCACAATCCTCGAGCATCCGTCAACATACTGATACAGAAATTCCAACTCGCATTTTCCGCTGTTGATCTCTTTAACAAGCTTGTGAACGCTCCATTCTTTTCTGACGGGTTGTTTGAAAATGTTTTCCTCAACAACAAAGATTTGCACATCAAATTCGTCTCCGACGAGAAGAACGAACTCAACTTTTGAAGCATCGGTTCTCACGAGCACGTCAAGATGGCTTTCGGGATGATCGGGAGTTATCCAAAAGCCGTCAGAGAATTCAAATCCGAGAATTCCGTTTTCAAACCACGCACGCTCGGCTTTGCAATCGTGCAAAGATATATATGAATCACTCTTGTCGCAGTGCGAAAATATCTTCCAATCCTCAAGCAATTCTTGAAAATAGTAAGGATCGTATTCGCCCGCTAACTGTTCAACGTTCAAAAAGCTGTGCCACAGATTCTTTTTATTACATATCGCCGCAACTTCCTTATTGGTCTCGAAAAGCGGCGGTTCAATCAGATCGATAACAGCTCCGTAATACGAACCGTACCCCTCAATATATCCAAAAGCAGTTATTCCTGTTTCCTCGTCCAAAAGATACGGACTGATAAAAGTAAATCCGAATTCCTCGGATGCGCGAACAAAATGCGACCGCGCCTTTTCAATCATAATCTTATCCATAATTACACCGCCTTTCCTAAACCATTATATCACAATTATTTTTCTTTTTCAATCCCTCCGTCTTTTTTCGTCCGAAATATTGACACAAAGAATAAAATGTGATAAAATCATAAAAAACACTGCGAGGTGACTTCTATGAAAAAATATCTGCTCCCCGAAACCGGTAACTTTTATAAAGCAAACCTTCACTGCCACACCACCGTCTCAGACGGTAATTGGACTCCCGAGGAAGTGAAAAAGAATTATATGGCAAAGGGGTATTCCGTCATCGCTTACACCGACCACGACGTCCTCATTCCCCACCCCGAGCTTGCGGATGAAAACTTCCTTCCCCTCAACTCCTATGAAATGGAAGTCAACGCTCCCGGCAAATGGGATAAAAACTGCAAGTGCTGTCACATGTGCCTCATCGCTCTTGAGCCCGACAATATCACTCAGGTCTGTTGGCACAGAAGCAAATACACCTGGGGAAATGCTAAGAACATTTACTCCTCTCAAATCAAATTCGACGAAAACGAGCCCGATTACGAGCGCGTTTACTCCCCCGAAGGCATCAGCGATATGATGAAGCGCGGACGCGATGCCGGATTCTTCGTCACCTACAACCACCCCGCGTGGTCGCTCGAAACCGCGCTTGATTTTGCCTTCTACGAGAACATGAACGCGATGGAGATCGTCAACGGAAGCTGCTGGTTCCACGGCTACGACGACTACAATCCCGCGGCATACGACACTATGCTTCTGGCAGGGAAGCGCCTTTACTGCATTGCTACCGACGACAACCACGACGGACAACCCTTCGGGCACCCCGGGAACGACTCATTCAAGGGCTGGACTATGATAAAAGCCGACAAGCTCGAATACAGAACCATTACCTCCGCGCTCGAAAAGGGTAATTTCTACGCATCGCAGGGACCCGAGATCAAGGCACTTTGGTTCGAAGACGGCAAAGTCCACATCGAATGCAGCGGCGCAAAGAGAATCACCGCAACCTACGGCGTGCGTAAGGGTCGTATGGTCGAGGCATCCGAAGAGCTTCTCACCTCGGCTTCCTTCGGCTTCGCTCCCGATGATAACTACATCCGCATCACCGTTGAAGACGAAAACGGACTCCACGCAAACACCAACGCGTATTTTGCGGACGAGGTATACAAAGACGAATAATTATTCAAAAGAGGCTGTCCCGAAAAGGCAGTCTCTTTTTCGTTCAAGACGGAAAAGATTTTCAGTCCTGCGAAAATAACCTTTCAATCGGTCACTTTTTGCGAAATATCTTGCAATTTTGAATGTTTTCTGAAAAAAATTGCATTTTCTCCAAAAAAATTATAATAAATCGCTTTATAAGTATTGTAATTTTATTAAAAGTGTGATACAATTATTAAAACAATTTATAAAGCGAGGTTTTATTATGAAAAACACCTTCAAGCGCGCACTTGCCATGATGCTCGTGCTTTGTATGCTCCTCGTTGGTTTTGCCGGTTGCAAAGACAACGGCGGCGAAATTGACCCCGAACAGGCAATTAAAGATGCAGAAAAGATTCTTGCAAGCAAGGAATACAGAGATACTTATAAAACGTATTTCTCCACTTCCTACTCCTCCCTCAACTATTTCTCCACCTCCTACGCTACCGTACGCGAGATCGTTACCAACTGTATCGACGGTCTTGTTGAGCCCGATATCTACGGTAACTACGTAGGCTCCATGGCTGAAAGCTGGGAACACAACGAAGACTACACCGTTTGGACCTTCAAGATCCGTCAGGGTCTTAAGTGGATCGACCACACCGGTGCTGAAACCGAGTATGCTCTTACCGCACAGGACTTTGTTGACGGTATCAAGTACATCGGCGATCCCCTCAACGGCGCTTACTCCCTCCGCGTTGTCCGCAACCTCATCAAGGGTCTTTACGACTACTATTGGGGTCTCGACGATATCGACTGCGGTCTTGACACCACCACCAAGCGCGAAGACCTCGAGGCTCGCTTCTCCGAGATCGTAGGCGTTAAGGCTATCGACGAATACACCGTTGAATACACTCTCGAATCCGGCGCTCCCTACTTCCTCTCCCTTATCGAAAGCTCCATGCTTCTCCTCCCCATCGAGTATGACTACGCAACGGCTCTCGGCGAGGACTTCGGCGTAGACAATACCAAGATGCTTTACTGCGGTGCTTACTACGTTTCCGAATTCAAGCGTGACAAGCTCATCAAGCTCACTAAGAACGAAAAGTATTGGGATGCCGCAAACGTAAATCTCACCACAGTTGAATACCAGATGATCCCCGACGGAACCACTTCTCTTGAAATGTTCCAGCGCGGCGAGCTCGACTACACCTCCGTTGAGTCCGAGGCTTACCAGTCGCTCCAGAAGGGCGAATGGTCTGACAACCTCATCCCCAACGAATTCAGCTTCTCCACTAACTATCTCTGGCTCGACTTCTCGGGCGCTAACCCCGAATTCAACACCTTCGTTCAGAACGAAAACTTCCGTAAGGCTCTTCAGCACGCTGTAAACCGCACCTCCTTCGGTGCGCTCCGCGAGCCCGTTGATCCCGCAAGACTCGTTCGTAACACCATTAACGCAGAAGGCGCGATCTTCAACTCCCAGGGCATTGACTACACTCAGCTCGCTCCTCTCGCAGACGTAACCAACGCAGATTACAGCGCAGACGCAGAGGCAGCACGCAAGTTTATGGAAGCAGCTGTTGCCGAGCTTTGCGAGGCTGACGGCACCATCAAGGGCGTTACCGCAGGCGACGTTGACTACCTCCCCGTTATCAAGACCAAGGTTGACGGTAAGCTTCCCGTAACCCTTATCTACGTCGGAACCGATGACGAAGACGAGATCATTATGGCTCAGCTCTTTGAGGCTATGGTCGAAGAGGCTATCGGCCGCGATTACATCGACGTTGAGCTGGCATTCGATACCAGCGGAGACTTCTACGGCACCGTTGGCGGCAGCGTAGACGGCCCCTTCAACTACGATATCTACTGGGATTCCCTCTCCACCGGTTACGCTGATCCCTCGGGTATCCTCGGCAGAATCACCACCGACGGCGTTGAAAACGTAGGTGCTTACAACGTTCCCGAATACGATGCACTCATCGAAAAGGCTCTCGCAGCTGCTACCTTCGACGAAAGACTCCAGTATTTCGCAGAAGCAGAGGCATTCCTTCTCAAGGGCGCATACATGATCCCCGTCATCTCCTCTCTCCGCGGCTACCACATGAGCTACGAGATCCCCTTCACCTCCCCCAGATGCCTCTACGGTAACGTACGCTTCAAGGGCCTGAAGGTTGCGACCGAAGCCCTCACTCTTGACGAGTACAAGATCCTCGAGGCTGCTTGGGAAGCAAACAAGGACGCACAGAACTGATATTAAACCGAATTAAATAACGCCGCTCCGTCCCCACCAATGCGGGCGGGGCGGCGTTTTCAATTACTGATTACTGATCGAAAGGATCGGGCCGTATGACAAAATATATTCTCAAAAGACTGCTCCGTTCGCTTATAACCATCGTTATAGTGTTCGTCGTGGTATTTATGCTTCTGCGCTTTATGCCCCTCAACGGATACTTCCCAGATGAAATGATCAAGGAAACCGACGAGCAAACCAGAATGACGTATCTGCGAAATCTGGGACTTCTCGACCACCCGATAGTTCAGCTTGGACGTTTCGTTAAAAATCTTTTCAAGGGCGATCTCGGACGAAGCATTACCGTTTATCCCAAAGTTCCCATCACCACCCTTCTTGCCGAAAAGATCCCCGTGACCGCATTCCTCGGCTTCTGGTCGATGCTTCTCGGTATTGTTGCGGGGCTTGCGATGGGACTTATGATGGTACGCTTCCGCGACCGCGCGGGAGACACTCTCGGCAACGGATACATAATGATCATCCGCGCCGTGCCAAGCCTGCTTTACCTCTTCTTTATTCAGGTGCAGATCTCCAAGTGGTTCAAGCTGCCAATGGTTTATTATGACAATAAGCCTCTTTCCTGGATACTCCCCATCATAAGCCTTGCGCTGTCGAGCATCGCGTGGTACGCGCTGTGGCTGCGCAGATTCATGGTTGACGAGGAGAATCAGGATTACGTTAAATTTGCAACCGTCAAAGGACTTTCAAAGAGCGCGGTACTCAAAAAGCATATCTTCCGCAACGCGATAATCCCCCTTTCCGCATACCTCCCCGCAGACCTGCTCAACATCATCTCGGGCTCACTCGTTATTGAAACCCTTTACGCAATTCCCGGCACGGGCGGCCTTCTTACCACCGCGATCAAGCAGCAGGATAATAATCTGGTACAGATACTTGTATTGATGTATGCGATAATGTCGATCCTCGGCGTGTTCCTCGGCGACATTCTGCTTACCTTCGTAGACCCCAGAATCAAACTGGCGGATTAAACCTTATTTCAATTTACCGGAGTCAATATGAACCATTCCGAAAAGAAATTAAATTCATTACATAATTCCCTGATGCGCGATCAGTCACTCTTTGAGCCGGCAGAATTCAGCGCCACGGAAAGCGAAAAGACGGGCGCCTCCAATTATTCCTATTGGAGATCGACTCTTCGCACCTTCTTCAGATCCAAGGCGGTCATCGTGCTTTGTATACTGGTGTCGCTTATATTGCTTATGAGCTTTTTATATCCCCTGCTCTCGCCCGTTGACCCCACCAAGGTATCGATCAATCCGCTTGACTGGAACCACCGTCCGAGCTTCAAGCATCCCTTCGGCACCGATGCACTCGGCAGAGATATCTTTGCCCGCGCGTGGTACGGATGCCGCAACTCCTTCATTCTCGCATTCTGCATCGCCCTTTCCGACGTCGGAATCGGTATGATAATGGGTGCACTTTGGGGTTATAACAAAAAGCTTGACCCCATTATGATCGAGATCTACAACATTATGACCAACGTGCCCTCGACCGTTTATCTCGTTTTGCTTGCCTATATTATGAACACGAGTTTTATCACGCTGTTCATATCAATGGCTTCGCGAGGCTGGATCGTCGAAGCGCGTTTCTTCCGCAACAGAATACTTTCTATCCGCGATGCGGAATACAATATCGCCTCGCAATGTCTTGGCACTCCCATGCGACGCATTGCTACCCGCAATATCATTCCCCACATCATCAGCCTTATCATTATGGAAGCCGCACTCTGTATTCCCTACTCGATCGGCTCCGAGGTATTCCTCGGCTTCGTCGGCGTAGGTATGCCGGTTGACGCGATCACTCTCGGTAATATGGTCAACCACGGACGCGCATCCTTTACCCTTCATCCCTATCAGATGCTTCTGCCCGCCGCTGTTCTTTGCATCATCACGGTCGCATTCTACTACCTCGGCAACAAGTTCGCAGACGCATCCGACCCCAGAAACCACGTATAAAGGAGCACTGATATGAAAAAGAAGAAAAATGCAGCGCTCCCTGTCGAAACCGTCGAACTCACCCCCGAAGAAATTGCCGCTATAGAGCGAGAAAGGGAGATAATCGACCAAAGCGCACCCTATCACGCAGGCGAGAGATTGCTTTCGGCGCGCGGTGTCAAGGTCAATTTCAACCTTCGCGGCGCGGAACTTACCGCCATCCGCGGCGCTTCCCTTGACGTTTACGAGGGCGAGACCCTTGCGATCGTAGGCGAGTCGGGATCGGGTAAATCGGTATTCACCAAGACGTTCCTCGGTATGCTCGACAAAAACGGACGTATCACGGACGGCGAGCTGTGGTTCCACGGAGAGGATATGGTAAAGTACACCACCGAGGAGCAGTGGCTCAAGGTTCGCGGCAAAAAGATCGCAATGGTCTTTCAGGACCCGATGACCTCGCTCAATCCTGTCCGCACTATCGGTGAGCAGATCGCCGAAGTAATTATGTGGCATTTCGGCAAGTCTCATGACGAGGCGAAGGCTGAAACCGTAGAACTTCTCCGAAAGGTAGGCATTCCCGAGCCCGAAAAGAGATACAAGCAGTATCCCGGACAGTTCTCCGGCGGTATGCGCCAGCGAGTCGTTATCGCAACCGCAATCGCCTGCAGACCCGAAATTCTCATCTGCGACGAACCCACCACGGCACTTGACGTAACCGTTCAGGCGCAGGTGCTTGACCTTATAAAATCGCTCCAGAAGGAGCTCAAAATGAGCGTCGTGTTCATCACCCACGACCTTGGCGTCGTTGCAAATGTAGCCGATTGGGTCGCGGTAATGTACGCGGGCAAGATCGTCGAGTACGGTGGCGTGCACGAGATCTTCAAATCCCCCGAGCATCCCTATACCAAGGCGCTCCTCCGTTCCCTGCCCCAGCTCGGAACAAAGGGCAACGACCTCTATTCGATCCAAGGCACACCGCCGAGTCTCTTCAAGAAAATTGTCGGCGACGCCTTCGCTCCAAGAAATGTCGATGCAATGAAGATCGACTTCGAGGAAGAACCGCCTGTTTTCCCCGTTTCCGACACGCATTGGGCAAGAACCTGGCTTCTTTCTCCTCAAGCCAAGGAGCACAGAGAGGCTCTTATCAAGCGCGATGCGGAACTGAAGGAAAATCAGATCCCCGAAGAACCTTTTGACTACACTAATGCCGAAAAGCTGATCACAGTCCGCGATCTTACGGTAAAATTCAAGATCGCAGGCAGCACATTCCGCGCTGTTGACGGTGTAAGCTTTGATATTTATAAGGGCGAGACCCTCTCGCTCGTCGGCGAGTCGGGTTCGGGCAAGACCACCATCGGACGAGCTATTATGCGTATTTACACGGGCAACGTTGATGGCGAAGTCAAATTCAAGGGTTCCAAGATCACGGGCAAGCTCTCCCGCGCCGATAAAAAGAAGCTTCATATGCAAATGCAGATGATCTTCCAGGACCCCATGGCATCGCTCAACGAGCGCGCCAAGGTCGATTACATCATCTCGGAAGGTCTTTACAATTACCACCTCTACGAAAGCGAAGAGCATAGGATCGCCAAGGTCGAAAGCATCCTCTCCGAGGTTGGACTGACCAGCGAATTCATCTCCCGTTTCCCGCACGAATTTTCGGGCGGTCAGCGTCAGAGGATCGGTATCGCGCGCAGCCTTATCATGAATCCCGACTTCCTTGTTGCGGACGAGCCGATCTCCGCGCTTGACGTTTCGATAAGAGCGCAGGTCATCAACCTGCTCAACAAAATGAAACGTGAACGCTCGCTGACCTATCTCTTTATCGCGCACGACCTCTCCGCGGTCAGATTCATATCCGACCGCATTGCCGTGATACACAAGGGACACCTCGTCGAGCTTGCTCCCGCAGAGGAACTCTTCGCGCACCCGCTTCATCCCTACACAAAGGCTCTGCTTTCCGCAGTACCGCAGCCCGATCCCGACACCGAGCGTGACAAAGTGCTCGTGAAATACGATCCCGCAGTACACGACTACTCGTCCGACAAGCCGATCTGGACAGAGATCACCCCCGGCCACTTCATCTATGCAAACGCAAAAGAGATGGAAGGATATATGAATGAGATCTCCGGATAACAAGCTGACCCCGGCCGAGGCAAAAACCTACCGCCTGGTGCTCTTCCGCCGAACCTTTTCTTATTTCGGCACGGGACTCGTCCTCTCCGCTATCGTCGGCGGACTCTACCGCGACAGAATGCACTTTATCTGGGCGCTTTGCGCAGTCGGAGCGATACTCGTTGCATTCGGTTGGTATGAATACCTCAAAATGACGGATTCGCTCCCTTTCTTTCACAAATCAAAACAAAAAAAGATAAAAACTCCTTACGCTTGGCGCAAGGATAAAGAGGTCAAACGCCACAAACCCGCTTTTATGCAAAAAAGTGAGGATTTTGAGGACGACCTCACACCGCAGACCACCGCTGATATCGAGATTTTCAATGAAAGACGCCGTTCGTTTGCGCTGATAATCTCGCGCATCGCGGCGGGTATCCTGCTCTTGATCGCATCCTTCGTAATTCCCCCATAAAGGAGTAATAATTATGATTCGTATACAGAACGGACTGCTTCATACGGTTGAATGCGGCAGTTACCAAAACGGTTACGTTGATATCGAAAACGGCAAAATAATCGGCTTCGGTTCACTCACGGACGCTCCCGCTTTTGACGGCGAGATATTTGACGCCGAGGGCGGATTCATCTTCCCCGGTATGATCGACGCGCACTCCCACATCGGTATCTCCGAGGAAGGCAAACGCTGGGAGGGCGAGGACTGCAACGAGACCACCAATCCCGTCACCCCCGATATGCGCGTAATGGACGGCTTCTATCCCTTTGACATCGCGATCCCGAAGGCAAGACGCGCGGGCATCACGACCGTCAACGCCTGCCCCGGCAGTACAAACGTCATAGGCGGTCAGACCGCCGCAGTTAAGCTTTACGGCAGAAACATCGCCGATATGGTCATCAAGACCCCCGCCGCGATGAAATGCGCAATGGGCGAGAATCCCAAGCGCAATTACGGCGAATCTGGCGGTTCTTCTCCTATGACCCGTATGGCGATCGCCGCCATCTTCCGCAGAACCATGGTCGAAGCGAAGCGCTATATGGCAAAGAAGGAAAAGGGCGACGACGTTTTTGATGCAAAATACGAGGCTCTCATTCCTCTTCTCAAACGCGAGATCCCAATGCATGTTCACGCTCACAGAAGCGACGACATTCTCACCGCGATCCGTCTTGCCGAGGAATTTGATCTCCGTTGTGTAACCGTACACACCACGGGCGGCTCGGATATTATCGAAGAGATCGCACGCGCGGGAATCATGCCCATCGTCGGTCCCTGCATCGGTCCCGCTGGCAAACCCGAAACTGTTGGCGGAAACCTTGCTATGTGTGCGGAACTCGCACGCGCGGGTGTTGAGTTTACCCTCACGACCGACCACGACGTTTGCGCGCTCTGGATGCTTCCCTACTTTGCGGGTCTTGCGGTCCGCGAAGGACTCGACGAGCAGGCGGCATTCCGCGCGATCACCCTCAACGGCGCGAAGGTCTGCGGAATCGAAGACCGCGTCGGCTCGATCAAGGTCGGTAAGGACGCCGATATCGTCGTTTACAACGGACATCCCTTCCATTATCTGACCAAGACACGCGCTGTATTCATGGACGGCAAACAGGTAGACTGATGAATATTTCTTCCGAGATCGAGCGAATTTTGCCCAAAGTTATCGAGATTCGCAGGCACGTGCATATGTACCCCGAGCTTTCAGGCGAGGAAAGAGAAACCACCGCTTACCTTTGTGACGTTCTTGATGAAAATAACATTTCATACACCGTTCTTCCCGACAACTGCGGAGTCGTAGCCTCCGTCGGTCAGGGCAGTTACGCCGTCGGCGTACGCGCCGAGCTTGATGCTCTCCCCGTAACCGAAGAAACCGGACTTGAATACGCCTCGAAAAACATCGGCGTTATGCACGCCTGCGGGCACGATATCCACTTTGCCGCCGCGCTTGGACTTCTTCTGTTGCTCAAACCGCACGAAAACGAGCTCGATCACGCGATAAAAGTCTTCTTCCAACCCGCGGAGGAAACCGTCGGCGGTGCAAACGATATGATCCTGCACGGATGTATGGATAGTCCCGAAGTCCGCAAGGTTTTCGGATTTCATATCGCGCCGACCGATAAAGTGGGAACGGTTTCATACCTCATCGGCGCAATGAATGCGGCGGTTACCGATTTCGAGCTGACCGTTCGCGGCAGATCCTGCCACGGCGCGCACCCCGATCAGGGCATCGATTCGATCGTTGCCTCCGCGGGCATAGTGACCGCACTTCAATCCGTCCCCGCACGCAGATTTGCTCCCACCACGCCCACTATCGTAACGATAGGAACGATCAACGGCGGCACGGCGGGCAACGTGGTTGCGGGTGAAGTCAAGATGACAGGTACTCTGCGCGCGCTCGATATGGGTGTTATGTCAGAACTCAAAGATATCGTCCGCCAAACCTGCGAAAATACCGCGCAAGGCTTCGGCGCAACGGCGGAGATCAATTACACCACAGAATATCCCGTACTTTACAACGATTCTGCGCTGACCGAGAGCGCTATACAAAAGATCAGCTCTTTGATCGGCAAAGAAAACGTGCTAAAAATGAATTCTCCGAGTCTGGGCGCGGACGATTTCGCGTTTTTCTGCAAGCACGCTCAATGTTGTTATTTCAACATCGGATGTCGCGGAGCAAACCAAGGCGACGAGCAGGTGCTCCACAGCTCATGCCTCGCCCCCGACGAAGACTCCCTTCGCATAGCACTGGAAATACTCTGCGCTATTGTTTAATAATAGCGAGATCCCGTATCTGCAAAACAGATACGGGATCTTCTCATTCCTGCGGTCTTGTAACTATCAGAGCCTCGACACGTTCGTAAAGCGCGGAGAAATCCTCTCTTTCGCGCAAAGGGTCAAAGGATTTGTCTTTAAGAGTTTCCAAACTATCGCTCGGATAAACACAATAACAAGTAGACATATTATTCATCTTGGTTGAAATATAAATCATGCGTTCCTCGGGGGCATCGGGACTGTTATTTTGCGAATGCCAATCTTCTTTTGCAGTCCACTTCATTCCTTCAAGAAAACCGCAGGATGTTGGCAAGACCACCTCATCGGTTATCCTCATAGTCTTCTCAAGAAGAATAACCGCTTTCTCGATCTTTTGCATTGCTTCATCAAATTTCCCTAAAGATGTAAACCGCTTGGCAGATTTAAGACCGAGTTCAAGTCGGTCAGGAGTCCACATATCGGGTCCATCATCTTTTGTATCACTTCGAATCACCGAAAACACATTCTCTATAAACTCGTCTGCGGCAGCCTTTTTTTCTTTGCCTTCTTTCCAGTTAACCAAATATCGGGGACACAACAGAATATTTATTGCACTGTAAAGCTGATATCTCCTTTCGGGTTCAAAATGTTCAACATCGCCGCGGCGGAAATATCTGTTAAACATCAACGCACGCTCGGAACAGTCAAAAGAAGTCGTATACTTATCCAGAAAATCTCCAAGATGCTCTTCGTCTTCGATTTCAGCCATCGTTTCAATCGTGTGCGGATCCATCGGATGGATTTCAAGGTACAACTCCGCCATAAGTCTGACCTCGGGGAGTATCTTCGGGTCGCGGAATGCGCGGTCGTTGCCCTGTACCCACGGACGCCAGGCCTCGTCGGTGTGCATATAGTTTCTTCGGATATCCCGAACGACCTCGACGATATGATCGGCATCGTAATCCTTCTTCATACACTCGCGGCGGAGCTCGTCGAAAGCCTCTTTTGCCTTCTTCTCTTTTTCGATCGAGGGCATACCGAGAAGCTCATCGACCGAAATGCCGAGTATTTCGGATATCGCGGGCAGAAGCTCGAGATCGGGATACGTCGAGCCTTTTTCCCAACGGCTGACAGACTGATAAGTCACCCCGAGACGGTCAGCAAGCGCCTCCTGAGTCAGATCGTTCTTTTTTCTGTAATTGCGAATATTTTCGCCAATGCTGAGTTTCATAACAGCCTCCTGTGATTTATTACCTTGCAAGGCTTTTCTGTCGACGTCTATATTATATCACAGTATTTTTCAAATTGCAATAACTCATTGCGCGAGAATTTTTCTCACTTTGTGATATATTATTGTGTTTTTGTAAAAGAAACAAATGAGTTTTTCTTGCAATCCGCGCTCGAATGTGTTATAATATAATTATTAAAAATTCGGAGGCAATCTTTTGGATAACAATCAATTTGAAAAGCGATACGGTTTGTTCACCGCGATATGTATGGTTGTCGGCATCGTTATCGGCTCGGGCGTCTTTTTCAAGGCGCAGGATATTCTGAATTACACGGGTGGCAATATGCTTTACGGCATCCTCTCCTGGATCATCGGAGGAGTTGCGATGATGCTTTGCGCGTTCACCTTTGCCAATCTCGCAACAAGATACCTTAAAGTCAACGGCGTTGTCGACTATGCCGAAGCGACTGTCGGAAAGAAATATGCCTATATGATTGGCTGGTTCATCGCCACGATCTATTATCCCGCAATGACGGGCGTTCTTGCATGGGTATCGGCGCGCTACACGCTGGTGCTTTTTGACCCCGCCGCGGACATCACCGGCGGACTTTGCATCGCTCTGGGAACCTTTTATCTGTGCCTGACTTACGTTGTCAATATGCTCTCACCTAAACTCGCGGGCAAATTTCAGGTCAGCGCCACTGTTATCAAGCTCATTCCTCTCGGAATCGTCATAATCGTCGGAACGATCGCGGGACTCGTCAACGGCAACACGGTCGAGGCGTTTACCGTAACCTCCGGCGCTTCCGCCGACTCGGGAAGCATATTCTCCGGCATTGCCGCCGCGGCGTTTGCTTACGAGGGTTGGATCATCGCAACCTCGATAAACGCCGAGCTTAAGGACGCAAAACGCACCCTTCCCATCGCTCTTATGATCGGAACCGCGATCATCACGGCGATCTACATTCTTTACTTTGTCGGTCTTGCGGGCGGCGCGTCGGTCGAAGAACTCCGCACGCAGGGAGCAACCGTTGCTGTCCACAATCTGTTCGGAAAGATCGGAGGAACTATTCTCAACGTCTTCATAGTCGTATCCTGTCTCGGAACGCTCAACGGTCTGATGCTCGGCGTTACACGTTCGTTTTATTCTCTTGCGGTACGCGATTGCGGTCCGAGTCCCGACACCTTCAACAAGCTCGATCCCGGAACCAATATGCCCGCAAACTCGGGCGTGATGGGTCTGTTCTTTTCGGGATTCTGGTTCTTCTATTTCTATGCCGCAAACCTCACCGAGCCGATCTTCGGAGTTTTCAGCTTTGATTCCTCCGAGCTCCCCATCATAACGATCTACGCGCTTTATATCCCGATATACGTTACATTTATCAAAAAAGAGGGCAAAAATAACGTCTTCAAGAACGTCATCATGCCCATACTCGCACTTCTCTCATCACTGTTTATGGTATTCGTTGCGATATACGCACACGGTATCCGACCTTACCAAACGGCAGCTGCCGAGGGCAGATTCTCATTTCCCGTGCTCTTTTATCTGATCGTCTTCGCCGCGATAATGCTCGTCGGATGGATACTTTACGACAGAAAGAAGAAATGATTCAAACTCAAAAGCCGCGCTTTCGCGCGGCTTTTTCATCATTTATTTTTCCGGAGATCCCAGACGATCGTGCCGTTTTCTTCGCGAACCGGGATAAACACGGGAGTTTCAACGCGCCCCGCGCTGCTCTTGTTCGGTGAATGTATGGAAAGATACATCTGACCGTCGGTATCGTAAAAGAGCATTCCGTGACCGCCGTCGTATTTCATACCCGTTATGTTTTTCGAGTAGAGCAGATCGTGATCCTGCGTCCAGGTGCCGTCAACGCGTCCGTCGGCGGAGCGTGCGATACCGACGCAATAGCCCGCGCTGTCCTTGTTCGACCAGAGCATCAGTAGCTGACCGTCCTCGGTGCGGTACATCCAACAGCCGTCGGTAACCTGCGCGCGCGACCAGGAAGGATCGTCCGCGCGGAAAAGCTCAACGGGTTCGGAGATAAAATGAGTCAGATCGTCCGAAAGCTTTGCCGCCGCCATTCTGCCGATACCGTCGTCGGTGCTCGTCCATTCGTGTACGAACACCATCCAGGGCTGACCTTCGGGGTCAACGTAGAAGGTCCCGTCGATCGAATCCCAATCGCTCGGCGTAATGTGACCGTTCGTGATCTCAACGAAGGGACCCTCGGGGCTGTCCGACTTCATAATGGTACATCCGCGGTGTCCGGTGACCGACGAGCGGTAGGTTGTGAACATATAATATGCGCCTTTGTATTTATGCACTTCTGGCGCCCAGTAGTTTGTTTCCGCGTTTTGGGGAATCTGAGCAACAACTCCAAGCTCCTGCCACTCTCCGCGAAGATCGCCCGACGTGTTTTTGAAAGCGATCCATCTCGTGCCGTAAGCGTAATAAACACCGTCCTCGACCAAAATACAAGGGTCGCGGAGTTGAGGAAGCTGCGAAACTATAACCGCGTCAGCCTCATTCACATATTCACGGGAAAATCTATCAATAGCACACATCTGCACAAGCACTCCTTTATAAGCAATAATGATTTTGATCTTTTCATAACCGTTTTTTGTATTTTATCACATACCGCCGCCGATGTCAAGGCTTTTCCCGAATTTCATAAGGAAAAGCCACGCTTGCGCGCGGCTTTTCGTTTATTGGATTCAATTACCCTTATTTGTTTGCATAGAACTCGGCGATCGCCTTTTCAAATGCGGGGAACACGAGCTTCATACCGTCAGCGTTGAGATGGCTGATATCGGTGGACTTCATACAATATTTGGTTCTGAAGCTTGCGTCGGTCATATATACGCCTGTTGCTTCCTGATCCATCGCGTTGATGCAGGGAACGCCCATATCGGCACAGACCTCGAGGAGCGCGCGACCGTAATCACTGCAAAGATTACCCGCGCTGTTCTTGCTTCCGCCGACTTCCCATACGGTGAGACAGATGATGAGAGCGTTCGGATATTTCTCCTGAATTTTGGTGATAAGGAATCTTGCGGCACCCTTCATAGTCTTGGTATCGGTGCTTCCGTTTTCGCCGATCGGAACGTTCTTGTTATAGTCGTTACGTCCGCCCTCGATGATAACGATATCGGGGTTGTTGTTTGCCATATTGGCGTATCTGACGACCATCGGGTTATTGGTGGTGACGTAATTCGACATCGTCGAGCCGTTCATACCGTAGTTATTGAATACCATATCATACTTCTTCGCGAGAAGTGCGGGCCATACGAGATCCTTTTCAAGACCGTTTCCTGCGAGATAGCTGTCGCCGATAACGGTAAAGGTCTTGCCCTTGAGAATATCGTAGAACGCGCGGCTCTTGTCGTCCTCGATCCACTTTTCAAGTGCCTGAGTTGCATTGATTTTGTCAACAAGTGTGCCGGGTTCGTTGGTTTCGGAGGAATAGAGGGTGGGTCTGTTACTTGTGGTGTTTGCACGGAAACAGAAACGGATACATTCATTATCCTCGCTCGAAATATATGTGTATACAACACCGTTTGATCCGGAGGAGATAACGTACTGTCCGCCGCCGGGAATATTGGGCTTGGAAAGATCGAGCACCCAGTTGTTGCCATCTTTCTTCCAGAACGAAACAACGTATGCATTGCCCGATGTCGAACCGCTACGTGTGTCGGTAAAGGTGATCTTGGTTCCCTTCTTGGCAATCTCGATGACGTCGGTGTAGGCGTAGAGCGTTTCAGTGGGATGAATAGCGTTTGCGTAACCGTTGGGATTAGTGGAGGAACCGACGTAACCGATATTCCACTTTACGTCCATTGCTGTTCCCGCGGGAACGCTCGGAGCTGTAGTTTCTGCCGCAGGATCATCCTTCTCAACAACGGGCTGATTGGTTGACTTTACAACGATCTCGGGGTATACCGCGGGAGTGAAGGAGGCAGACTGACCCGAACGGTAGCAGAGGCGGATGCACTCGTTGTCCTTCTCGGACGTGTAAGTATAGGTTCTCGAGCCGTTTGCGTCGGTGTAATCTGCCATAGTACCGTTAGCCTTGTAGCCGTTAAGATCAATTACCCAAACGCCGTTTTCCTGCTTCCAGGAAGAGAAAACGTAAGCCGCGGCGGAGGCGAAATTCGTGTCGCCGTTTGAGTTGGTGTTATCATCGGTAAAGGTAATAGTACTGCCCGCAGGACCGAGATTGATAACGTCGCTGTAGGAATACATACCGCCCGTCTTGTTGAGCTTTTCCTTCCAGCTCGAGTTGGTGTCGGAGCCGACGTAGCCGAAATGCCACTCGGCGTTGACGACGTGATCCTGAAGCTCTGCGGAAGGAGCTTCGGTGGTTACTTCAGCCTCGGTGGTGACCTCAGCGGTGGTGGCTTCAGCCTCGGTGGTAGCTTCAGCCTCGGTAGTTTCTTCGGGAGCTGTGGTGCCGACAGGAGCTCCGGATGTGGTTTCCTCTCCGCCTTCAGCGGGAGTGCAGGCAACGACGGATGCCGACAGCATCGCAAGCAGGAGTACCGATGCGATAAATCTGATAATGGCAGTCTTTTTCATAGCAATATCCTTTCAAGATATAAGTTAAGTATATTATAAATGCAAATCAAGGAAAAGTCAATAGTTTTATAAAAAAAAGCAGAGAGAAAAGCCTCTCTGCTCATATCGGGATCGATCAACTCTCGAGCCTTCTCATTTATTAATTTATACGGCTGTTTGCAACGATAACATCCTGCGCCCAGTGCGCCCATTCTTTGTTTATGCCGATATCACCGTAAGCTCCGTAATCCTTCGCGATCCAACCGCCGCCTGCCTTGCGGAAGAGCTCACACATTTCGAGGGCGCGTCTTTCGATGAATTCACGGTCGCCCGTAGGAAGCACCTTTTGAATATCCACCGGCGAATAGAAGACCGCGCGGTCCGCAAATTCGCTTGCAAGCACCTCACTCGGATACGCGTCGGGCTGATCGAACTGAAAAACGTCTATCCCCGCGTCGATGAGATCCTCCATCAGAGCGTAATTGTAGCCGCAGGAGTGCATAAACATCGCCATTCCCGCCTCGTGGACCGCATCGGCGAGCTTTTTATAGGCGGGCTTATATATCTCGCGAAACGAGGACGGCGACATAAAGGTGGTCGTCTGCATTCCGAGGTCGTCGTAGATTATCCAGCCGTCGATCCCGCATCCGGCAACATTGCGGATGATCGCGATCTCCTGATCGACGAGTCCGTCAATGAAGCCCGACACCTCGTCGGGGTACTCGATCGTATCCATAAGAGCGTTTGACATCAGACGCGCGTCGCGGTGTCTTGCAAAGATCGCTCTGCCCGTGGTCAGCACGAATTTTTCGTGATTGGCGAGATCCTTACGCAAAAGCTCTTCGCGGTACGCGGGATCGAATTCGATCGTGGGATAATGATAGTCGTCCCAATCCTGAATAGCACCCCTGATGCACTCGCCCGAAGTCTTTCCGTTGAATCTGCCGTAAATATTGCCGTAGAAATCACGGCGCACTTCTCCGCTGAATCCGGTGAGGCTCTTCAACTCGGGATGATCGCCCCACTTATCGTAAGGATCCTGAGGCACGTTTATCTGACGGTGGTTAGCAACACCCGTAAAATCCGTAAGATCCTTAAATGCAAAGCCAAAGCGCGGCGCCTCGTCGTGGTTTATCAGTCTTTTGATTATTTCTTTTGAAGTCATTGTTTTAACCTCTTATATTATATTTTTGATTAAACTTTTTCACGAAGTTCTTTATCGAACCGTCTATCCGTCCGTCGCAAAAGCGTTTGATATGCTCGGGAATTTCTTTATAATACGCCTCCGCGATACCGCCCGATATGCAGGCTTGCGTGTCGGCGTCGCCGCCGAGAGATACCGCAAGTCTGACCGCACTCTCGTAATCGGTCGATTCCAGAAAAGCAATGATCGCGGGCGGTACGCTGTACGACGCACGGCAATCGAAAACGTGGGTTTCTCTGATAGCCGAAAGCGGAATCGATAAATTATATTTGAAATCCTTTTCCAAATACTCTTTTATTTTCTCCTTGCCCTCTCCGTTTCGCGCCAAAAATATCGCCGCGGCAACCGCTTGCGCAGCCTTGATCGCTTCGCGATTATTGTGAGTGGAAAAACAGCTCGCTTTTACTTGCAGGAGCGTTTGTTCCAACGTATCGTATGCGTATCCGATCGGGATCACACGCATCGCGGCACCGTTTGCATAACTGCGCCCGTTTCTTGCATACGGATCTTTCGCCCATTCGGCAAACATATTTCCGAATCCCGCGTGAGGGTGGTATGAATAAAATTGACGGTACTGCGCGGCGTATTCCTTGGCACGGGCGCGGATGTTCCATACCGATATTTCGGAAGGATTATCAAGTATCGCTTTACAGACAGCGGCTATGAGAACGCTGTCATCGGTAAAGGTACTTTCCTTGCTGAATTCAAAATTGTAATTCTTCGTACAATGCACCTCATAGTACGAACCGATCACGTCGCCGTAAATCGCACCAAACATCACGCCACCGCCTTTCTTGTGTTAATTATATCACAAAGCAGGAAAAAAGTAAAGAGTCGGTTGATATATTTTGTCAACCGTAGGTTAACTTACTTGCAAATCGACTTCATATTCATACTTCAAACACATATTTATGTTATAATAACAAAAATTTTTCTAAAAAAAACGAGACCAACAACGAAAAAAACGTACTTATAGGATGAAAGCGCTTTTGATCCAAACACGGAGGTGAAAAACATTGAATGATCTTGATATCATAGAACTGTATTTCGCTCGGAATGAGCAAGCCATCAAAGAAACGGACGAAAAGTACGGAAAGCTCTGCCACGACATCGCCTATAACATCTTGAATAATAACGAGGATTCAGAGGAATGTGTGAACGATACTTATATAGGAGTATGGAACGCAATTCCGCCCGCAAGACCGAACAACTTTCAGGCTTTCGTATGTAAGATTACACGAAACCTGTCGCTCAAACGGCTTGAATCCCTCTCACGTCAGAAACGTTCGCAGGCAACTCTTGTTTCTCTCGATGAACTCGCAGAAATTTTATCCGACGAAAGCATCGGGGACGGCGTAAGTGACGAGGATATCGGAAAACTTATAAGCCGATTTCTGCGAAATGAAAAAGAGGAAATACGCAACGTATTCATCCGCAAATACTATTTCTTTGATTCGATCGGCGATATAGCTTCGCGCTATTCATTCACAGAAAGCAAGGTCAAGAATATGTTGCATCACACCCGCACAAAACTGAAAGATTATTTGATCAAGGAGGGCATTGAACTATGAAAACACCGAGAATTGCAAATGCTGTAGGTCATATTGATGATGATCTTATCATCGGCGCAAGCCGCGCAAAGACAACAAAAAAGAATATTTGGCTCAAATGGGGAGCCGTTGCCGCTTGCTTTGTTCTGATGCTTACAGCGGCAGCGGTTACTCTGCCGATGATGTTAAACGGTGACGACACGCTTCCACCTGAAGACACCGAAACCGGAGAAGCTGTCTATGAAATGGGATATTTCTATAATATCGATGAAGGAGCTTTCTCCAAATACGTCGGCGGCAAGGTTATCGCGGAAGAAAATGTCGGAAACAAAATTTCCGACGTTTCGGTAACGGCAGGCTGGAAAAATGGCACCGGCGAATGGATCTCCACAGAGAAGCTACGCGGAGAAGTATATTCTATCAACGGTATTTCGAATGATATAGCCGTTGCGCTGAAGTTCATCGACCAAGGCGAAGCGGTAACTACCACTCACTATTATGTGATCATGAACCCCGAAGCTGACCTGAGTTCGGTTGAAGATTATATTATCACCCCAATCGCTCCGAACAACCCGGGCGATGAAATGGTGTATGAATAAAAACCGAAAAGCTGACCCGACCAAGCGGGTCAGCTTATTTTATTTATGACTTTAAGCAATCAGGAGTCCCAGTGCCAATAATACGAGCAAAGCTCCCAAAACTGCGTTACTGTTGTATTTATATATATTAAACATTTTATTTTACCTTTCTTTGTTCTTTTTCTTTACGACTATATTATAGCATTTTGTTTCCTGTTTTTCTGTGATCCGGTCACAAATTGAGAATAATTCCTATTATTTTATATATTAATACGGCACCCCTTACATCGTCAGCGTCAGGGGTGCCGTATTATAGTAATCTATGTAAAATCAAAAAGTTGCTTTTGAATTATTTGAGCTTTTTCCGAAAATGAAACCTTATGGATGTAATCCTTGACGTTTATACGAATAATCTCATCCGGAATAACCTCAACTTTCGAAATCCACTGCCATTCATCCAGCTTTTCAAAAGAATCAGATCGCAATTTGTAAATATATCCTACACCGTTCGGATCAAGAGATCCGTATTCGATGAAAACCTTTCCACCGTCAACACGAAATGCCCTTTTTCCGGTTGGATCATCGGGATACCAACGGATCGGAAACGCAAAAGGGATGACCTCGTCTATTGTTTCAGCGGCATATATTGCGAGTTGGGATTCTTCATCATTTTCGCCCCTCGCCTGCTGCGGACGAACGGTATCAAACCGATATTGACTTCCGTGGTAAAGATACTGCGGTTTTAACATTTCAGAAAATTTCATTTATGATATAAATTGTGATCTAAGCATAGTTTATTGCCCAAATTAATAAGATCAACACGATGATTGCTGCGATCAATAATATAAGACCGATCACGGTGTTTTTCGAGGGGCGCGACTTTCGCGACTTATCCTTGCCATCTTGCTCACTTACTACATCCCATGGATTTTCACAATAAAGCTGTGATGCTCTGTCTTCGCGGTCGTCTTTCATAGAAAAAACGAAAAAAGTATAACCTGCCGCACCGACCAAGGCTATTAATACACCTGTCAGAAAGACCTCAAGCATAATAGGAAAGCCGGGTATTATATAAACTGTATCTAAAGCAAACATATGTCCCTCCCAAAAATTGTTTTTCATTGGTGTCAAGGTAATTATATCATCAAAACAGTCGTTTGTCAAGCGACATATTCAGTATTAAGCACATGTATTTTTCAGAGGATACTGCATTGGCGATGATGGAAGTTGCGTTCTACCGGGCTTTTAATGCCATGCTTGTAAACGAAGCTATGCACGATTCAATTATTCAATGATATAGTACCAAATCCCTGTGACTTTTAATTTCTCAGTAATGTTATCGTAAATCTCTTCGGATATGATATCATCCTTTGCAGTCAAAAACTCGGCTTCAAGATAATTTTCAAGATCATACCCATAGATGATGGTATCTACTGCTTGCCAAAATGAAATGATCGGCATGTTATCTATTCCGTCGAAGAAGCAACGGTGGGCAAAAAATGGAATTAGTTTGGGACTGCTTTCAAGACTTTTCATAACTGCCTTTTGGAAGTCGTAAAATTTATCTATGTTTTCTTGAGAGATATCACGAAAGTCAAAAAACCTTCTCCAACAGGATAAGCGCAAGACAAAAATGAAACTATTTCTTGTGGGAAACGAAATCCGAAAGTGTTCTCTATTTTTTGAATTTCGATATCAGAAAGACCTCTATCAAAGTGAAGTCCTGATTTCTTTAACCGTTCAATCATCAAATAATTATCCATATTTGCCACCGCTTTTCTTTTAATTTATTATACCATAAGACCCATTACTTTTCAACCTTTATAATAAAAAATGCTTTTCGCCTCGGCGAAAAGCTACATTAATTATTCATTATTCATCAGCGAAGCGGCTTCATTATTCATTCTTCATAAAAAATCCACGCGAGCACCCAATTTTATTTCACCTTAAACCTTTGTAAGATTTCTCGCGTGAATCACGCGAGAAATTCGGATTCGTGACCGAATATTCGCCGCAAGCGGCGAATGCAAGCCGTTCTCATAATTTTGCCAATGAGTTGTCTTTTGATTTTCGGATAATTTGGTGCAACTGCCGCACTTTGTCGGCTTGCCGCCGGTCACTCACCGGCCATCCCAGCCAGCAGAAAAGCCACCCTTCGGGGTGGCTT